>NZ_OZ075108.1:962812-1283750 GCF_964186625.1 Asticcacaulis sp. MM231 | reverse complement strand
GAAGCCCATGACAGCGACGTTCTGGCGCTTGAACCCGCCGCCATCCTGCACGCCGTGGCGCGCTCGGTCGAGATGAAGGCCGAGATCGTCGCCGCCGATGAACGTGAAGGCGGCCAACGCGCCCTGCTCAATCTGGGTCACACCTTCGGCCATGCGCTCGAAGCCGAGGTCGGTTTTGGCGATACCCTGCTGCATGGCGAGGCCGTCGCCATCGGCATGGCGCAGGCCTTCCGGTACAGTGCGCTGAATGGCGAATGCACCGAGGAAGAAGAGGCCCGCGCCGTCGCCGCCATCCGCCACGCCGGTCTACCGACGCGCATGTCCGACATTCGGAATGAACCTTTCGACGCCGACCGCCTGATCACCCACATGGGCCATGACAAAAAGGCCGAGGGCGGCACCCTGACCTTTGTTCTGGTCAGCGGTATCGGTCACGCCTTCGTCGCCAAGAAGGTCAGCGCCGAACTGATCGCCGAATTCCTCGTCCTCGACGGCGCCGTTTCTGCCGTTTCCGCGCCCGCTTAAAGGCCACATCCCATGCTGATCGCCGCGCTGATAACCCTCGTTCCGGTCCTGATCGTTATCCTGGGGGTGTCCGCCCTGTTCAGCGCCGGCGAAACCTCGCTGACCGCCGCGTCGCGCGGCCGGATGCACCAGCTTGAGCGCGACGGCGACAAGGCGGCCAAGCGCGTCAACAAGCTGCTGACCAATCAGGAAAAGATGATTGGCGCCATCCTGCTGCTGCAGAATGTGCTCAATATCGGCGCAGCCGCCATAGCCACCATCTCGATCGACCGCGCTATCCCCGGCCCCTGGGGCGCCGCCATCTCGACCGGTGTCATGACCGTGCTTGTGCTGGTGTTCGCCGAGGTGCTGCCGAAGACCCTGGCCATCATGCGCCCGGAAGATACCGCGCGCTTCATGTCACGGCCGGTTATGTGGATCGTGATCGCCTTTGGACCGGTGATCAATGCCGTGCAATGGTTTGTGCGCGCCGTGCTCGGCCTTTTTGGCGTCAAGCTCTCGATGGCGGTTGACGTTCTGGCGGCGCACGAAGAGATCCGCGGCGCGGTCGAATACCATCACGACGAAGGCGCCGTGCAGATCGACGATCGCAATATGTTCCGCGGCGTGCTCGATCTGGCAGAACTCGATGTTAGCCAGATCATGGTCCACCGCAAACAGATCGACATGATCGACGCCGATCTGACGACGGCCGAGATCATCGAGGCCGCGCTCAGTTTCAGCCATACCCGCCTGCCGCTCTACAAGGACAACACCGAAAACATCATCGGCGTGCTGCACGCCCGCGACCTGATGGCGGCGGTGGCGCGCTCCAGGGGCGATGTCAACAGCGTCGATGTCATGGCGATTATCCGCGAGCCGTGGTTCATCCCCGACACCACCAATCTGAAGGATCAGTTGGCGGCCTTCCTCAAGAAGAAGTCGCACTTCGCGCTGGTGGTTGATGAATACGGCGCCCTGCAGGGTCTGGTGACCCTGGAAGATATTCTGGAAGAGATCGTTGGCGAAATCGACGATGAGCACGATGCCGTGCTGACCTCACTGCGCAAGCAGGCCGATGGTTCGATCCACGTCGATGGCGATATGCCGATCCGCGATCTCAACCGCGCCATGGACTGGGATCTGCCGGACGACAACGCGGTGAGCGTGGCCGGACTGGTCATCCACGAGGCCCGCACCATTCCCGAACCCGGCCAGACCTTCATCTTCTATGGCCGCAAGTTCCAGATCATGCGCAAGCAACGCAATCAGATTATGGCGATCCGGATTTCGCCGGTTTGAGAGGACGAAGAGGATCACAGAAAGGTACGGAAAAAGACGGAAAGGCACGGAATTCTGTATGGATAAGCTCCTGTACGAAAATGAAGTTTTCCAGATACGCGGCGCCATATTTGAAGTTTATAAAGAAATGGGCTTCGGCTTTCTCGAACCTGTCTATCAGGAGTGTCTTGCCAAGGAATTCCAGCGTACAGACATACCTTTTGGCGCTCGCCTATAAAGGCGAGCCATTGGTTCAAACCTACCGTCCCGACTTCATCTGTTTTGATAAGATCATTGTCGAGCTCAAGGCCTGCGAAGCCATTGCTCCGCAGCACAAATTGCAAGTCTTAAACTATTTGCGTGGCCCCCATCTCAGACTTGGCTTGATTGTGAATTTCGGGTCGGCAGCGAAAGTGCAGATAGACTGCGTCATTCTCTAATTCCGTGTCTTTCCGTGATCCCCTAAAACAAAACCCGCCGGAGCGATCCGGCGGGCTTTCAGGTTTTAGAACCGGCCCTCATAATGACCTTTATCATCCGGCGTCGGCGGTTCAGGATCGTCCTTACCCTCGGCCCTAATATTGATGAACTTGCCAAAGAAGTTCGATGCCTTATCGACCAGTTCATAAGCCACAGGCACGAACAGCAACGACAGCAGGGTCGAGGTGATCAGGCCGCCGATCACGGCCACGGCCATCGGCTGACGGAAACTGTCAGACCCAACAGCCACCGGCAACATGCCGGCGCCCATGGCGACCGTGGTCATTACGATCGGACGCGCACGCTTGTGAGCTGATTCGATCAGGGCCTCAGCGCGCGACATGCCTTCCTTCATAGACATCATGGCGTATTCGACCAGCAGGATCGAGTTCTTCGCCGCGATGCCGGTGAGCATGATCAGGCCAATCAGGGATGGCATGGACATGCTCATGCGGCAGGCGATCAGGGCAATAAACGCCCCCCCGAAACATAGAGGCAAGGCCAGCAGGATGGTAATCGGGTGGCTGAACGAACCGAACAACAGCACCAGAACGACATACATCAGCAAGATGCCGGTCAGGATGGCGATGATAAAATTCGGAATCATTTCCGCGAAGTCTTCGTTGTTCGGATTGACCACGATGTGGACGCCCGGAATCTCGCCGGCCTTGATCTTCTTCATGATCGGAGTGGCCAGAACCGCCGCATCCGCGATCCCGTTAGGCACGCCGTTCAGATCGGCATTGACCGTGGCCGAACGGGTCCGGTCGATGCGGTTGATGGCGATAGGACCGGCGCCGAAGGTGATATCCGCCACCGCCGACAGCGGCACCGAGGTGCCATATTTGGTCGGCACCATCAGGGTTTCGAGATTGGTGACGTTCGTGCGGGCGTCTTCCTTGAGCAGGACACGGATCGGAATCTGGCGGTCGCCGTCATTATACTTGGCCAGGATCTGATCGATATCGCCCATGGTGGCGACGCGCGCAGCGGAAGAAATGGTGCTGGTGGATACTCCCATTAGCGCCGCCTGGTCAGGCTTAGGCGTGATGATGATTTCCGGACGCACCAGATTATCCGCCGAGTGGACGTTGGTGAGCGAAGGCAGGGCCGACATTTCGCGCAGCAGTTGCTGGGAGGTGGTCCGCAGCAGTTCTTCATTATCCGAAGCGAGGATATAGGCCACGCCGGTGCCGCCGCCGCCATCCTGCCCAAAACTGCTATGCAGGCCGGGATAATTTTTCAGCGTCTCGGAGAACTTCTGCTCGAACTGGGCCTGGGTCAGCTTGCGCTTACTCTTCGGCACCAGATTGATGGTGATCGTGGCGCTTTCCATATCTTCCGTCACATAGGTGCTGGAAACTTCCGGATGAGACTTGAGGTCGCCGAGGATGCGCTTCACCACTGCGTCGGTTTCCGCGAGCGTAGCCCCCGGCGTCAGTGACAGGCTCATCACCGAACGACTTTCGTCGCTGGCCGGGATGTTATCGCTCGGAATGGTGATCAGCATGCCCGCCGATCCGATGAAGAACAGGATCGAGCAGACAACGACCAGAATCTTGTGACGCAGGCAGAAGCGCAGCATCTTCAGATAACTCTTCATCCAGAAGGGTTCGTCATCCTTATGCTTGGTATTGGTACGCAGCAGATAGGCGCCCATCAGCGGTGTCAGGGTCCGCGCCACCACCAGCGAGAAGAAGACGCTGACGCACGAGGCGATAGCGAAACTCTTGAAGAACTGGCCAACGATGCCCGGCATGAAGCCCGTCGGGGCAAACACGGCGATCAGGGTTGCGGTGGTCGCCACGACGGCCAGGCCGATTTCGTCGGCAGCCTCAATGGCGGCCTGATAAGGCTTCTTGCCGGCGCGGATGTGCCGGACGATATTTTCGATTTCGACGATGGCGTCATCGACCAGAATACCGACCGTCAGCGACAGCGCCAGCAGCGTCACCACGTTGAACGACTGGTTGAAGATGTGCATGACAAAGAAGGTCGGCAGCAGCGACATCGGCATGGCGATGGCGGAGACGAACGTCGCCCGCCAGTCGCGCAGGAACAGCCAGACCACCAGCACGGCCAGGGCCGCACCGATCAGCAGGGCTTCCATCGACGTATCGAAACTGCGCTGCACCTCGTTGACGCTCGATGACACTTCCTCGATCTGCACGTTCGGGTTAGAGGCCTGCAAAGCCTTGATGGCTTCGCGGACGCCTTCGGCGACGTGGACTTCCGATGTGCCGCGGGTGCGCTGGACGCTGAAGCCGACGACCTCATTGCCATTGTGACGCGCCCGGACGCGGGGCTCGGACCAGGTGTCGGAGACGGTTGCGATATCGCCGAGACGGACCGTGCCGCCATTGGACAGGGTGATGCGCGTATCCGACAGTTGCTGGATACTGTCGGCGCCGCCAACGGTACGGATCGTCTGTTCTGCGCTGCCGGAATTAAAACGGCCGCCCGGCATGTTGACGTTGAACGAACGCAGTTGCTGGCTGACGTCGCCGGCGGTCACGCCCTGCGCCGCCAGTTTGGACGGATCGAGTTCGATGCGGATTTCACGATTGACGCCGCCATCGCGGGTCAGACCGGACACGCCCTTGACCGCCAGGGCCTTCTTGGCCACGTCGTTATCGACGTACCAGCTCAGGTCTTCCGGCGACATATTGGCGGCGCGAATGGTGTAGCTCAGCAGGGGCTGGCCTTGCGCGTTCTCGACGCGCGAGACGATGGGGTCCTGCACATCGGACGGCAGGTTGCCGCGCACGCCGGCCACGGCGTTGCGCACATCGTTGGTCGCTTTTTCAAGATCAACGTCAAGCTGGAAGGTCACCAGCGTCGTCGAGGCGCCTTCATTGACGACGGACTGGATATGGCGCACGCCGCCCAGGCCTGATACCGAATCCTCAACGATGCGCGTGACCTGATTTTGCAGTTCGGTCGGCGCCGCACCCGAACGGATAACCGTGACGACCACGATCGGGAAGTCGATATCCGGCCAGTTGTTGATGCGCAGTTGCTGGAAGCCCAGAATGCCGGCGACGGTCATCACCAGGAAGAAGACGAGCGTGGGGATGGGGTTGCGGATCGACCAGGAAGAAATCTGGAAGCCGCCCCCGCCTTGAGGTGAGGCTGCTTGAGATGACATCTTAGTGCTCTCCGCCGGTTTGCGCGGCCGTGGCCTTCACGCTATCGCCGTCGTTCAGGAAGCCGGCGCCCGTGGTGATGACGCGATCACCGACCGACACGCCATCACGAATGATGATGTCCTTGGTGGGCGTCGTAGGCCCAACGGTGACCTTGCGCAGATGGACCTTGTTGTCCGGACCGAGCAGATAGACCTGCGGCACGTTTTCGTTATAGACAATGGCGCTTTGCGGCACGAGCATGACGTTCTGCGCACCGGCATTGATGGTGCCGGAGGCGAACATGCCGGGACGCAGGCCCGATGACCACGGCACGCTGATGCGCGCATAGCCCAGGCGGGTGGACGGATCGACCATCGGCGTGACGATACGGACCGTGCCGCTGACCGGACCGGTCGACTGGCTGGTCACGGTGGCCGGGAGGCCGGCCGAAATGCCCTTGAGGTCGGTTTCGACGACTTCCATGTTCAGTTCGATGCGGCCATCACGGACAATTTTGAACAGTTCCGCGCCTTGCGAGATGTTCTGGCCGAGCACGGCGGTGCGATGGGTGATGATGCCGGAGACCGGCGCGCGCACGGTCGCCATATTGACCTGGGTCTGCGCCGTCTGCATGGCGGCCTCTGTGGTCAGCTTGGAGGCTTCGGCGTTATCGAGCGCCGAAGCCGACAGATAGCCCTGCTGGAACAGGGTCTGGGCGCGCTGATAGGCCTTGTTGGACTGGTTATAATTGGCCTGCGTCTGCTTGAGCTGGGCCTGCAGCAGCACATCGTTCATTTTCAGCAGGGGCTGCCCCTGCTTGACGGTCTGGCCTTCGTCGGCCAGAAGGGCGACGGCGGTCAGGCCACCGGTTTCGGCGCCGACAGCCACTTCCTGCCAGGCACTGACCGTACCGGTACCGCTAACAAGAACCGGCGCGTTATCATTGCGCACCACAGCGAAATTGACCACCGAGGCGTGGCCTGCCGCAGCATGAGCCGCCGACTTGCCATCCTTGGCCTCCCCCTTCTTGCCGGAACAGGCGCTGACGCCCAAAGCCATCACCAAAGTCGCCACCAAACCCGCCACCATCAACGGCGACCGGGTTTTTAAACCACCCGACACCCTGAAATCACCCGTCATGCCCATTGATCCTACTTTTATCGCTTCGCCCTTATGGGTCGAAAGTCGTTGTTTCTTACGCTTCACTCTGATGTGCTACCCGTTGTGAGTCAACGAATCGCTACATTACAAATCTTTCATCACGCGCACAGAACAAGGCGGATGCGCCCCGCACATTCCGCTACATATTTCGGTATAGCACAAATCGACAGAAAACTGTCAGTAGCCAAACAGCATCACCGCTTGAAAAGAAGGTTAACAGCGGTGATAAGCTTTTAAACCTAAGTGCAATTTTACAATATTGCCGTCAGGTTGAGATGAAAAGCTAAAGGAGAGCGCGATGAGATGGCAGATGGGGCGACGTGGCGGCGTTGAAGACCGTCGCGGGGGCGGAGGCGGCATGGGACCGGTCGCCGGCGGCGGCGGCGTCGTTCTGGTGGTCGTGGCCCTCATTGGTTATTTCGTTTTCGGCATCGATCCGCAGCAGATCATGAGCGCGGGCAACCAGATCGGCGGCTCGCAGCCGGTGGCGGAGAGCCAGGCCAGCACCGGCACGCCCTCCGATGAAGAGGGCCAGTTCGCCGACGTCATCCACACCTCGGCCAACGACACCTGGGCAGACCTCTTCAAGTCAGGTGGCGAGCGTTACCGCCCCTCCACCATCGTGCTCTATAATCAGGGCACCCAAACCGGTTGCGGCTATGGTGAGGCGGCCATGGGCCCCTTCTATTGCCCCGGCGACGAGAAGGTATATATCGACCTCGATTTCTTCCGCACCCTTGACGGCCAGCTTGGTGCGCCCGGCGATTTCGCCAAGGCCTATGTCATTGCCCACGAAGTGGGGCACCACGTCCAGAAGGTGCTCGGCACCAGCGACAAGGTGGCCCGCGAAGAACAGCGCCTGAGCAAGACCGGCGCCAACGCCCTCTCCGTCAAGCTCGAACTTCAGGCTGATTGCTACGCCGGTGTCTGGGCCAAACAGTCGAACGCCAAAAACAACTGGATCGAGGCCGGTGATATCGACGAAGCGCTCGGCGCCGCCACAGCAGTTGGCGATGACACCTTGCAGGAACGCGCCCAGGGCCGCGTCGTGCCCGATAGCTTCACGCATGGCTCGTCGGCCCAACGCGCGCAGTGGTTCAAGGCCGGTTTTGCCAGCGGCGATCCGAACTCATGTGATACTTTTTCTTGAGCTCAAGCGCCGCATGGCTTACGCGCAAACTTGCGCGGCGGCCAGTCGGCCTTGCCAAAGCGCGTAATTCACGCTTTGGAATTGTACAAGGTATTCAGTGTCTGCTTCTCCCATGATCCCTGACCTTCCCATGATCTATGTCGATGCCGACGCCTGTCCGGTCAAGGACGAGGCGATGCGCGTCGCCGCCCGCCACAAGCTCATTCTGACCATGGTCAGTAACGGCGGCATCCGCCCGTCACGCGATCCTCTGGTGCGGGTTTTCACCGTGGCCGAAGGGGCTGACGCCGCCGATGACTGGATCGTCGAACAGGCGCGCCCGAACGACATCGTGCTGACGGTTGATATTCCGCTGGCCGGTCGCGCGCTCGATAAGGGCTGTCATGTGCTGGGTTTTACCGGCAAGCCTTTCAGCCAGGAGAGCATCGGGATGGCGCTGGCCATGCGTTCGCTCAATCAGCACCTGCGTGAAACCGGCGAGAGCAAAGGCTATAATGCAGGCTTTAAGCCGGCGGATCGCTCGGCCTTCCTCAATGCGCTGGAAAACCTGATCGTCAAAGCTAAGAAGGTCGTCGCCTAACCGTCAACCACCTGTGACACGGGCGCTTTCGGCGACATCAGGGCGGCGGTCTTCATGCTGGCGTGGGTAACCCCGGCCAGACGCGCCACCGCCATCTGGCGGTAATTGTCGAAGCCCTGCACCATGCAGGCGCCCGCGGACAGCTTGGCCGCGGCGGCCAGACCGCTGAGGTAGTCGCGCATGCTGTCTTCATCACGCTTGCCCCCGTCGTATTCGATACAAACGCCCGACAAACCACATTTGGCCAGGGTGGCGATCATCTTGCGATCGGCACTGACCGAGCCCACCACCGTCATGCAGAAAGGCTTGATCATCGACACGATTTCAAGCACGCGGTGCGGCGGCACGCCATCGAGCCCACGCACCTCGAACAGGACTTTCAAACCCATTTCCGCGGCGGCCTTCTGAACCTCCAGCGTGATTTTCTGACGCGCGCGCGCCGAGGCGAAGGTCGAGAAAGCGGCTGGCACCACCATCATCATCTTGCGCTGCTCGGGCGTGCGCAGCTTCAGCAGCTTCAGGCCCTGGTCAATATTCATGATATCGACCATTTCACGCAGCCCCCAATCGAGATTGGACAGCGCCTTGCGATCCAGAAGCGTGTTGTCGGCGGCTTCCATCACCATTGCTTCCAGGCGATGACCGATCAGGATCATCTTTTTCATCTCGAACAACGGCTCGACCGAGCTGGCAACCTTGAGATTGCGCCCGCCGAAATTGAGGATGCTGGCCACCATCACCGGCCGCTGCCCGTTATTGGCATTAGCACCGTCGTCGGAAGCCCCGTGGCCGCGCGCTTTCAGCGGTCCATTATCGGCCGATTGCAGATCGAAAAAGGTCTTGAGATCGACTTTCAGCAAGGACAGGCGATCGACATCCTCGACCAGTACAGCATACAGCGGCACCTCAATGGCCGACATGTCACCCACGAAGAAATTACACAGTTCGTGCCACACCTCGGTCATGAACTGCGCGCCCTTACGTGAGCCCACCTCGGGTAAAATCCCCATCCACGAATCCTCATGGATAGGAATGCACCAGTTGGGTTCAGGGTGAACACGTTCAAAAGCGGTTTTTAGGTGGTCGAAGACCAGTTCGGCCTTGCTGTCCCACTTGGCGCCAAGGCGGACGATCAGGGTATCGAGCTTGAGCAGGAAGGCGTGACCGGTTGAATCAGCGTGGGTTTCACGCAGGCGTTCCACGATCACGACGGCATCGTCATGCTCCAGCATGAAGGGTTCGCGGCCATCGCGCAGCGGACCCGCAGACTGTGCCTTGAAGGCTTCCTGATGCAAATCGGACATGGATGCCCTTTTGGTTATGGGTACGCACTACCCGATCATCGTAAAGCTGTGCCATTGAGACAAGATTAACAGCCGCGCCTTTCGGGAACAAAAAAGCGTTACACTACCGTTACGTGCGGGCCGAGTATTATTAAGCAAGTGTTCACCCTGTCGGGGCAAAGTCGGCGCAAGCCTGTGATTCTGCAGCTTTGCCGGCTTCACCCTCTGATTGGAACCTGACACGCCCTTGCCCGCCCTGCCGCTTGCCCAAAAACCAGTTGTCACGACCGATGCGCCAAAGCCTGCGCGCCTGGCGGCGCCGCGCCCCGTGGCCGCCACCGGGCGTGACTTCCATATTGCCGGTGACAGCATCGTGGCGCGCAAGCCCTTGTGCGAGACGGCGGAAACCGAGCGCGTTCCGGGTGGCGACCTTATCCGCTGCGATGAGGATCTGGTGGTACGGCTGTGCCGCATGCCGGTCAATCTTGCCGCGCCGCTGCTGCGCGCCTCCCTGCCAAGCCTGACGCCGCAAGCCCTGCTGGCACTCATTGTCTCCACCGGCGAGGCGCACCATCTTCTGATCGCCAGCCGGCCCTACCTTGACTGGCGTGTCGTCAAGGCCTTGCTGCGCACCCAGTCGGACAAGGTGCTGATCGCCCTCACCAACAATCCCACGCTCGATTTCGACGATGACGATCAGGCCTTCATAGCCCGTCGCGCGCTTGAAAATCCGGCGGTGCGCGCCGCCGTTCTCGGCAACCAGGGCCTCATCTTCGCCAAGTCGTACCTCCGCCAGCAGCGCGGTGAAGATGTCAGCCACAGCAATCTCAAACTCATCGCCCTCTTGCGCGGTGGCGAAACGGCCGGCTTTGTGCGCGAACTGGCGCGGCGCCTGAGCTTCGATACCGCCACCCTTAGCCTGGCCCTGACCACCGCCTCGCCTGTACCTCTGGCGCTTGTCATGTGCGCCGCCGGCCTCGACCGCGCCCTTTTCCAGCACCTCCTGTCGCTGTGGCAAAAAGCATATGGCGGTGAACCCTATATGGCGGAAAGCCAGCGCGCCCTGATCCTGTCGGTTTTCAACCTGACGCCGGCCGCAGCCCGCCAGAAGTTAGCGGTGCTTATGAATTCGGCGCACTGATTTCCTTAGACTTATCCGCCTAAAACAGCGTAGATAGATGGAGAATCCAACCGAGCATCGGTGAATATGTCCCTACGCCTCGATTTCACCGCCTCCGATCGCCCCGAAGCGCAAGCCGCCTGCGCACGGCTGAAAGCGCTTTATGGCTCGGCCGCCAGTCCTGACGTTGTGGTGGCCCTGGGTGGCGATGGCTTCCTGCTGCAAACCGTCCACCGCTATCTGAAAGACCAGATTCCGATCTTCGGCATGAATCGCGGCAGCGTCGGCTTCCTGCTCAATGATTATGCCGAGGAGCGCCTGATGGAGCGCATCCTGAAAAGCGAGAGCACGCTGATCACACCGCTCAGCATGACCGCCCGCACCAGCGCCGGCACCGAACATACGGCCCTGGCCTTCAACGAAGTGTCGCTGCTGCGCCAGTCGCATCAGGGCGCCAAGCTGCGTATTATAATCGATGGCAAGGTGCGCCTTGATGAGCTGATATGCGATGGCGCCATGGTGGCCACCCCCGCCGGCTCGACCGCCTATAATCTCTCCGCCCACGGTCCGATCATCCCCCTCACCGCCAAGGCCCTGGCCCTGACGCCGATCAGCGCCTTCCGCCCCAGGCGCTGGCGCGGCGCCATCCTGCCCCATACAGCCAAGGTCCGCATCGAAGCGCTGGAAGCCGAAAAACGCCCGATCAGCGCGGCGGCCGACACCTTCGATGTGCGCGATGTCATCAGCGTCGATATCGCCGAAGCCGAAGACCTGAAGGCCACCCTCCTGTTCGATGCCGGCAACGGTTACGATGAGCGCGTGCTGGCGGAGCAATTCGTCAGCTAAAAAAGCCAGCGCATTAGCTGTTCTTAAATCACCTGCGTGTAGGATGGGCCTCACTTAATATCCGCGCAGAAGGTCTTTCCCGCATGTCCATGCCTGAAAAAGCTCAAATTATTCAAGTGCCGAACACGCTTCGCGCCAAGGTTGGCGGCCGTCTCGGCGCACTTGATAATGAAGCCATCGCCAAGGCCGAGGCCGCGCTGGCCGATCTTTCGACCCATTTTGAAACTTGGCTGATGGACGAGATCAAGAAGCTGGAAGACGTCCAGCTTGTGATCAAGGAAGAAGGCCTCAACCCGATCAACGCCGATCAGCTCTTCTATCGCGCCCACGACCTCAAGGGCTTGGGCACGACCTACGGCTTCCCGCTGATCACCCGCATTTCCGGCTCGCTGTGCAAGATGCTGGATGAAGAAGACAAGCGTGCCATTGCGCCGTGGAAACTGGTCGAGGCTCATATGGACGCCATCCGCGCCGTGGTGCGTGGCCAGATCAAAACCGAGGATCATCCGGTTGGCAAGGTTCTAACGGAAACACTGGAAGCTCGCGTCAAGGAGCACCTGGAAGCGCACAACCTGATGACGACGTGATCATCGGATAGCAGATACGAAAAAGGCGGCCCTCACCGGCCGCCTTTTTTATTGTCTCAAGTCCAGATCTTCTCAGATTGGCAAGGGCGCCATTCTTTCTGAAGAGAATACTAGCAAAATACGCGCGTTAGAAAAGCCGCGCGGAACTTGAGCTCATAAGTCAAGCGGCCTTGAGCATATCCGTACCCGACGCTTCGCTGACCCTGGTCCAGCGGCGGCCGCGGGAATCGCGATCAAGACGCTCATACAGATAGATCAGGTCTTCGCGTGGCGCGAAAGGCGCCTGCGTCAGAAAACGCTCGATCAGGCGCTCCTGCATACGCAGCGGATCGAGATGACCGGCTTCCGCCTGCAGACTGTGATAGATGTCGATCGCCATGCGGAAGGTCTGGAACATGCGGGCCGGCAGCCCGGCACGGTCATAGATGGCGCGCAGGCCGAGCGACCCGGCATCGTGCACCATCAGCCATGTGCGCTCATGCGGCACGCCGGACAACTCGGCCAGGGCATGTTCGAAGAAGCCCATATGGCCGCGCACCAGGGCGCGCAGGATAAGCGATGGCGTCAGGCGTTCCGAGGCCATGAGGTGGCGCGCCAGGCCTTGCGGATCGAAGCTGGCGCCAGCCTGATCGGCCATATCGACCGTGACGCGTTCCTGCGTGGCCGTGACGATTTCGATGGCCGTTTCCGGCTTGATGGCGTGATGCGAGATCAGTTGTTCGCGCAAGGCGGCGCTGACGATCGTCACCAGGCGTTCGCTCACCGATACCGGCAGAACCTTGCGATTGATCAGTACGCTATGCACCACTTCCGATGTGCCGAAGCGGTCCATGACGCGGTTCATGCCGCCATCGGAAAACCGGGCATTGTCATTGGCGCAGGCGATGACCACCGCTTCCTCGACGCCGTTATCGGCCAGCGACGCGGTGACAACTTCGGACAGTGTTTCGCGCTTGGCGATAGCGACCTGACGCACCGAACCGCCGGAGCGGATGATATCGGCAAGATCCTCATCGCTGAACAGCGGCGAATGCGTCAGCACCGGCACGGCGACCGTGACGACATCCTGCGCCAGCTTGAGCGCGACATCGTGGGGTAACAAGTCGGACGTCCGCAGGGTGACGGCCAGGGCGCGGCGCACCAGTTCGGCGGCGTCCTGTGCCAGCATACGGATGATTTCCTGCGCGGCCAAACGGTCGCTGTCCGTCAGGTCTCCGCGTTCCATGACGCGGCAGATCTTGTGGGTGGCGACGGCGCGATCATCGGCGTTGTCGCTGCGCACCATGCGCTGGATATCCGCCTCGGAAACGGCGGGGCGCTGAGTAAGGTTATAGCCTGACGTCATTCGGGCGAATCCTTGAAGAAGCTTAGAGAATCCTTGCGAATCCGGAACCTGTGAAGTGTCGCGCGGTAACCCTAACGAAACCTTTATTCGCTGCGTTATCCCTCTGTTTACCAACAAAATTAACCCGAAAATCCGCAATCAGCGTCGCACGACTCCCCTCAAGGTTGTTCTATTTTTCAAAAACGCATCAAAAATTTATATTCAGCCTCAGCGGGTAACCGTGCGGCAAGGTCTCTGTGCCATGGTGGCAGCATGAACAGTCCTCAGCGTACCCCAGCCGAACCCGCCTCGCCCTTGCCGCGCCACATCTCGCGCGACTCCGTCGTGCTCGATTACGGGCTGCTGGCCCAATGGCGGCTGTCGCCCTATGCTCTGGGCTTCTTCGGCATAGGCCTGCCCCTGTTCATCTGGGCGGCAGCACTCGCTGTTTCCGGCTGGCTTCTGGCCATATATCTGATGGTGTTTCTGATCAATTGGACGGTCTTCATGATCATGAAGAATCAGTCCGCCAAGCGGATGACCGCCACACAGATGCCGGATCCGGCGCTTCGCTATACCCTGATCCGCGAACGTCGCCTGCGTCAGGGCGCGGCCGGCGCGCTGTGGACGCTGACACTGCTGATGATATCCTTAAGCGTCAGCCTTAGCGGTCAGGGCCAGCATAACGAATTCATGCTGATGATCTGTGGCGGCGCGGCCGTCGGCGTCATCTTCTTCTGCGCGCCCGTCCTTCTTTTTCTTTTGATCCTGGGGCCCATCGCCGTCGCCGGCCCGATTTTTGCCATGTATCACCTTCACCCCGGCGGTGAACTGAGCCAATTCATGACCGGCGGCATGGCTCTGACCCTCGCCATGGGCTTTGTGCTCAACCGTCACATGCAGGAGCATTACCTGCTCCAGCATGGCCAGCTTGAAGCCGCCTCTGAGCGCGAATCCGCCCGCGCCGAAGCCCATGCGCTCAATGACGCCAAGATGGCCCTGATGGAAACCCTGTCACGCGAAGTCCGGACCGGCCTCACAGGCATCGAGCAAAACCTGCTGCAGGGCCTGACGCACCTGTCGCGCGCACCGGCGCCGCGCCAGTACGTCGATGCTGCTCTGAACGAGGTCGGCCACCTGCAATCGATCCTGGTTACCACACTCGATAACGATACCGCCGCCGCCGGACAGATCGAGATCGACGTCAGGCCGCTCGATATCGACCTGCTGGCCCAGCGCATGATCGGCCAGTTCGCCCCCCTGGCGCACAGCAAGGGGCTGAGCCTCAGCTATAACACATCCAGCCTGCCAGAAGGCACCCTGCCCGGCCTTAAGGGCGCCGCCCTGGGTGACGAACATCGTGTCGAGCAGATCCTGGCCCACCTGCTCAGCAACGCCCTGCTCTACACGCAACAAGGCCGCGTCGAACTCAAACTGCTGTTGCTGCCGGAAGGTTTCCTGCGCCTCGAAGTGGTCGATTCCGGCCCAGGCCTCAGCCCGGGCGAACTCGAACAGGCCTTTACACCCCATGCCCGCATCCTGCGCACCTCATCCGGTCAGTCGGGCGCCGGCCTGGGCCTTAGCCTGTCGCGTTCTTTGAGCGCCCTGATGGGCGGACGCACCGGCGCGGAAAGCACGCTCGATGTCGGCTCGAAATTCTGGCTCGACCTGCCTTACGATTCCAGGGCCGTGCCGCCACCGCGCCCCATCGCCTCGGACGATGCGCCAAGACCCGCTCATGATCACAGCCTGCGCGTCCTGCTGATTTCCAATGACAGTCTGCGCTCGGCACAACTGCGCGACTCGCTCGAACATCTCGGCCACAAGTGCCTGACCTCGACCTCTCGCGAGCGCGCGCTCACCCTGGCCAGGAAGGCGCCGATCGACGCCTGCCTGATCTCGACCGGCGCCCTTGATGTGCTGGAAGACGCCGATCATCGCGGGAATTTGGAGCGTTTCCTGAACAGCCTGCGCCAGACGCAGGAAGACGCCCGCCTCACTATCGTGGCCTTGCTGCCCGATGGCCAACAAGCCGAAGCCCTGCATGATCTGGGCGTGACCTCGCTGCTGATGCCGCTGAACCGTGAGGCCCTGTCACGCGCGCTGGCGCAAGCGCCTAGCCTGGCCTAAACCAGCTCAACCCAGAAGGTTCCCGAAGGCTTTCGCATAGGCGTTATCCGGGCTCTTGCTGTCCGTCCCCTCGTCCTCGCCCGGCCCGAAGGCGGCCATCAGTTGCGTGGCGAAGAGCATGCCCTTCTGGCCATCGTCGCTGCCGAACATCATGTCCAGTATGGCCTGATCCGAACGCACCTTTTCCATTCGCGACGCGATCATAAGACGCCCGTCATCCGTATCGACCGGCGCTGTCGCCGGCACCGCCATGGTGGCCGAATTGCCGGTTTTGGTCAGGTTGGCGACCACATCGCTGACATTCAGCGCACGACCGGCCTTATAGAAAATAGTGTGATTGGCCCGCGCCGCGGCCGGAAACAGGTTGGCAGCAATGGCTGTGGGTCGCTGCTGGCTGGCATTGATCAGGCTGGCGGCGCCAGCAGGGCCCAAAAAGTGCGCCGCGTAGAGTTCGCCCTGCGTCGGGTCACGGCCAATGCGGCCCTTGAGATAGGCGGCGTGGCCGGCGGTCAGTTCCGCCCCCATGACGGCGCTGGCCATCGCGTCATAGCGCAATCCCAGCACCTGTTTGCGCGCAGCCGGATCATTGACATGGTAGCGGCCATCGCGGCCCTTGGTGATCTGGTCGGCAAAGGCGCCATAGCCATGCTTGGCGCCATGCGTCTTGACCGTACTCAGCCAGGTCTGTTCGATGAACTGGAACAGACCCGCCGCCGACGAGGTCGGGGCCTTGGCGCCGGGATTGAGCGAGCTTTCGCGCGTCGCCGTCTTGACCAGATAGTTGAAATCAACCCCCGTAGCGTCGGCGGCGCGTTGCAGCGCCCCCATGACGCCGGTGCCGACACGCTCGGCGCCACGCGTGACCGTATCGGCGACCTGATCCATACGGTTCAGGAAGGTGGGCGACGGGGCATCTGTGGCAATAAACGTACGCATGATACAAACCTCACATAGGCAGATTTTGCCCCACACGTGGTTAATATGCGCTTAACTTTGGTTAAAAGCGGTCCGGGCGATAGATGCCTTCGTCGGGCGAGGGCCGGCCTTCGATCAGCGCCAGAATGATTTTGGCCGCGAACGGGGCGAAAATATAGCCGTTGCGCCGCATACCCGCGGCAACCAGCACGCCCGAGGCCGGGTCACGCCCGATCAGCGGCCAGCCGTCCGGCGTGGCGGCGCGGATGCCGGTTCGGGGAATGGCCGTTCCAATGTCAATGTTCATATCGGCAGCACGACCGATCAGAGTTTCGACCACATCAGGCTCGACGCGCAGGTCCGCCTGCCCCATCTGCATGGTCGCGCCAAACTTTGCAATTCGTCCGTAATCGGCAAGATAGCCCGTCGCTGAGCGCAAAACACCAAACCCGCCCTGCCCTTCGATATCGAGCAGATGCCCCTTGATGGGCGTAAGTGCCGAAAGCCCGGGGATGCTGTCAGCCAATCCCTTGCTGTCATAGCCAGCCGCCACAACAACCGCGTCGGCCGTCAGGATCTCGCCGCTATCAAGCCTTACCTGAACGGCCGAAACCTCTTTGACGCTCGCTCTCAGGCTTACACCGCCGAGCGTATCCAGATGAGTTGCCAGGGCTTCAAGCATTGGCCCGGCTTCCACCAGCCATTCATCATGGATACTGGTAGCGCTGGAAGCCTCCGGAATTGACTTCGCAAGGACTGAGGCATGGTTCGCGCCCATTGCGGTGAATGTATCCGCCGATGCGGCCGGCGTATCGCTGATATAGATTGCGTCGCCCGTCTGGGCCTTCACCAGGGTCTGTTGCAGCGCTTCCGGCCATAGCGCGTTAAGATCGAGCCAGGCGCCTTGAGCGTGCTTGAAACGTCGATAACTGAACTCCGGATCGGGATCATTCATCGCCTCCATGGCGGGCGCGATCATGCCGGCCGCTACCCCCGAAGCGGTCACCTCGATATCATCGCGCGTGATCAGCGTAACCTTGTGACCGGAAGCCCGAGCCGCCACGGCGATCGTCAGGCCGACAATGCCGCCACCGACGACGATCAGGGAATGAGAAGGGCTGTGGACCATGACTTCGACCTACGCGATTCCACTCTGTGGCGCCATGCGACACGACAGCTTTTTACGCGCTAAATTGTCCGGGAAAGGATCTTGTGATGGTACCGCCTCTCAGGCTTGAACTGAGGACCTCCGGTTCCACAAACCGGCGCTCTAACCAACTGAGCTAAGGCGGCAAACCATCACGAGGGGCATCCTCTAATATGGCCGTAGCCATGGATCAAGCCTAAAAGTATGAAATGGCGCAATTCTTGTGGATTTGCGCTACGCCACCTACTTGTAGCCCTTGGCGGCGATATAGTCCTGCAGGTCCTTGATCCGCGTCTTGTCCGACGGGTGAGTCGACAAGAGTTCCGGCGGCGCGCCAGAATTGAGCGCCATCATGTTCTGCCACACCTCGATAGCGGCGCTCGGACGATAACCGGCCTTGGCCACCAGATCGACACCGATACGGTCGGCTTCGGATTCATGCTTGCGCGAATAGGGCAACAGAAGGCCAAGCTGCGCGCCGAGGCCACCATAGCTGGAAATCGCCTTTTGCGTATTGCCCGAGGTCGCGCCTACCGCCGCACCGAGCACACCCTGCGCCGCCATCTGTTGCGACGCGCGCTCAGCGGCGTGCTTGCCCAGAACGTGCGCCGTTTCATGGCCGATCACGGCGGCGAGTTGGTCGTCATTCTTCACGACCTTGAACAGGCCAGTATTGATCCCGACCTTCTTGCCGGGAATGACAAAGGCATTGGGCTGATCATCCTGAAACAGCACATATTCCCAACCGCTGGCGCCAAGTCCTGACGCTGCGGCGATGCGCGCGCCTACAGTCTGGATACGCTTGTTGAGTACCGGGTCCTTCGAGACTTTCGCCGTCTTGAGCTGTTCCTGCCAGGCGGTCGCGGCGCTTTGCTCCAGAGCGACGTCATCGACCAGCAAAAATTGCGAGCGGCCAAGCGTCTGGTTGGTTTCACAGCCACTGAGGCTCAACCCGGCCGCCAGTACAATTATTCCTGAAGCCGACAATTTTCCGAAGCGTCCCATACTATTTCCCTAGCCCTCGACATACAGCGCAACCATGAACCGCGCTTTGTAAAATATATCACGTAAATAGGACACATTTCAGGCGGAGAAAAGCCCTCCGGATACGATCCGAAGGGCTTCTGCACGTCTCAAAGTCTTGCTTAGTTCAGCGACCATTTCACCGTTTGACGCAGCACAGAGCCGATTTTGATGTCGCCCTTGCTGGTATCAACGCGGCCCTTATCCTGAACCATGCTGACGGTGGCCTTGCCGAACCCGTAATTGCCGGGGATTTCCGACAGGGCCGAGCAACGCACACGGCCAGCGGCATCGAGCACGGTACATTCGACCGTGGCCGAGCCTTCGATTTCGTCATTGAGCGCACGCGGCGGATAATAGGCGCCCAGGGCATCGGCATTGGGGAAGCGCGACCAGCGTGCCGCCACATAGACAGGCTCATTCGAGACCACAGGACCTGGCAGGGTCGGCTCGACGGGCAGCGTTACAGGCCCAGGGGCTGTGGGCGTCTTGTTGACCACCGGATCGACCGGCAGGGTCTGAATATCATCCGGCGCCGCGGTGACCGGTGTGTGCGGCGTGACCGGGTTGTTATGGGCTGTGGTCGGGGTTGGCTTCGGCGGTTCGGGCCTGATCCGCTCCATGGTCATATCGATAGGCTTGTCGATCTTTGGCGATTCAAGGATCGGCGGCATACCGAAGGTTTGATTGAAGATACAGTACAGCAGCACCAGATGCAGCAGCACAGCAAACAACACACCCCAGTAGAAAGATGGCGGCAGTTTTTTAAGTTTCGGATTGTCAAATATAGGCGAGTGGTAGCCGTGGACAGCATCTGTCATAATAAATCTCCTCCATGATTATAGTATCACGCAGAAGGTTTTACAGCTTTCGCATCGGCACCAGCCGCCAACAATACAAAGCTGTACGCACCTGCATCAATGAGTAGCGTTTGATTACTTTTCTTGTCTTACTAGGAGCATACTACCATCTCCGCCTTCACGCAATTGACAAAATTGCGCCCTCCCCTTGCCTCTCAAATACAAAAAACGCTCCGGACCTGGGCCCGGAGCGTTTCTTTATAGGTCATGACGGATGGGTTAGCCCAACTGCCACTTGTAGGTAAACTTCTTACGATCGCCTTCTCTGAGTTCGCCACCGACCGAGCTAGGCTTGACCTTGGCATACTTGACGAAAAGCTTGACCGTAGCAGCACCAAAGCCGTAGCCCTTGGGGCTTTCGCTCAGGATGTTACAGCCCGTAACCCGACCGGCGGCGCTAACGGTGCAGTCGATCGTGACCGTACCTTCAACTTCGTCACTCGCGGCACGATCCGGATAGGAATTGGCCATTTGATCGGTGCCGGGATAGCTCCAGTCACCCGCCACGTAGCGAGGACCTGCAGCGACCACCGGAGGCGGCGTACCTGTGTTCATCACCGCGGGAGGTGCCGTATATTCCTGACGCTTTTCCTGCGGAACAGGTGGCACCGGGATGGGCGGCGGCGGCGTTACGCTTGGAATAGGCGGCGTCTCACGGGGCTGAACCACGGGAGGCGGCGGCATCTTCGTCGGCGGAGGCGGAGGTGGCGGCGGGGGTGGAGGCGGAGGCGGTGCGACCAAGTCGACATTCACCTTCTCATCCGTAAACTTAACTTCCTTCAGCTCAAAGCGCGTCTGGAGGAGGTAGTAACCCACGCCTATGTGGATAGCAGCGGCGACACCAACACCGACCCAGAGAGAGGCGGAAGCCTTCTTTTCGGGCGGATCAAGAATAGGGTCCCGTTTCCTATGGGGAGTTTCTTCCATAAATAGACCCTCTTACTTTGCGTCGTCTTCGCCCTGAAGAGCGACACTGTAGAAACCATTGTCCTGCAGCTTATTCATCACCTTCATAAACTCGGCGTAACGCGTTTGTTTATCAGCGCGGATGAAAATACGTTCTTCTTCGGGGTTACGTGCACCGACTGCCTTCTTGAGGTCATCCCCAAGGGCGTCGAGCGACGTAGGTTCGTTACCGATGAACACGCTGCCATCTTTTTGCAGCGATATATAAACCGGCTTCGGCGGATTCTGTATTGGCTTGGCGACGGCTTTTGGTAGCGTCACTTCTACCGACACAGTGGCGAGCGGCGCCGCCACCATGAAGATAATAAGCAAGACAAGCATAACGTCGACGAACGGGGTAACGTTGATTTCCGCGTTGGCTTCGACGTGAAACTTCGAGCCGCCACCACCTGATAGCTTGGCTCCCATATCGCTTACGCCCCTTTGTCGAGTTGACGCGACAGAGAGTTCATCAGTTCGGAGACGAATTGCTCTGAACGGGTGCCGTAGTTCGTGATGCTGGTGTTGAAGATGTTGTACATGACAACGGCCGGAATAGCGGCGATCAGACCCAGGCCGGTAGCCATAAGGGCTTCAGCGATACCCGGCGCCACAACGGCCAGGTTGGTCGTGTGCGACTGAGCGATACCGATGAAGGAGTTCATGATACCATAAACCGTACCGAACAGACCGATGAAGGGCGAGGTCGAACCGGTCGAAGCCAGGAAGGACAGACCACCCGAGAGACGCTTGGCCAGGCCGGTTTGAACAGCGGCAACCGAAGCTTCGGCGCGGTGAAGAACGGCGTCGCGGTGTTCGCCCGAGATCGACAGGCCGGCTTGCTTGGACAGTTGAATTTCTTCGGTGGCGACAGCGGCCATATCTGCCAGCGGGTTGCCTGCGAATTCGTCGGAGACAGCAATACGATTTATGTCAGCGATCGAACGGGCGCCACGATAGGCTTCCAGGAAGTTCGTGGTGACGCGGTTGAGGCTGGAGAAGTCCATCAGTTTCATGATGAGCAGAACCCACGAAATCACCGACAGAACAATCAGCAGCCCCATGACGAGCTTAACGACAACCGTCGCGCCCATGAACATGCTGACGAAGTCAACGTCGGCGGACGGCGCGTGGCCAGCGGCAGCGCTGGTTTCATCGGTAGCTTCAGCCGCAGGGGCAGTCGCTTCCGGGGCGGCAGCCGGGGCGGCAGCCGAGGTGGGCGCCGCAGCCGCTACGGCCATGGCGGGAGCGCTCATGAGAAGCGCGGCAGCGCCGAGCAGAGCAATGAGCGGATTAGATTTCTTATGTTCGAGCATTTTTCGCCAATTCCTGAATATGGACTTCACCCACCAAAGGGTTGACCAAGGACTAAAGGGGAAGCGTTTACCCCATGTTAAAAACAATAAGACCCAACTGAAAGTCTTGGCCAGGGCCCTCAACTTTCAACAAGCCTCTCATGCCTGAGCACAGCGCGCACAGAATCTAACGTCTGCATCACACGTGCTTCGGCACAAACTCAGCCAATATGAACCAGAATGGCTCAAAAGGCGACCGCTTTGTTACAGGCTGTTACACCCATGACGTAGCGGTTTGGGCCTAAATGATCCGGCTAATCCTAAAACGTCAAGGTGTCAGTTACAGACTTTTCACGACGGCGTGACTTATAAGGCGCATCGCTTAACAAAAGTGCCTCTAAAAGTTCAAACATGTCCGATAGTTAATGTTGCAAAGACGGAGCAAAAAAAAATACCTGCAGGTTAAAAAAAAATGCCCATGCCGCTGAAATAGCTGGGCAAAACGCCTGATAAGAGAATCTGAAACCGGTTTCGTTTGTTAAGATACCCGCATTTTCGTGTTAGCGCTCCCAAATATGACGCCAAAAGGCAAAATGAACGCCCGATAGCCCCGTGACGGACGTGATAACCACGCCCGTTTCGAATAACGCAGTTCGCAAGATTTCAGGGCTTTAGCCGGTAACCTATGCCTGGCTCCGTGACGATGAAGCGTGGATTGAGAGCATCGTCCTTCAGTTTTTCGCGCAGGTGCTGGGTGTGGATACGCAGATAGGTCTGGCTGTCCTGCGAATGCTTACCCCAGACTTCATTGAGAAGGGCGCCGTGGGTAAGCACCTTACCGGAATTACGCGCCAGAACCGCGAGCAACTTGTATTCGATCGGCGTCAGGTGGACATCCTCGCCATCCAGCCGCACCCGGCGCGCCGCCGCATCAATAGAGAGGCCGTCATATTCATAGGTGAAGGGCATATCGCCCTGCGGCCGGTTGGCGTGACGCAGCGCGACCTTGATGCGCGCGATCAGTTCGCCGGCTGAGAACGGCTTGGTCAGATAATCATCAGCGCCCCGTTCAAGCGCCTCGATCTTGTCACTCTCCTGCCCGCGCGCCGACAGCACGATGATCGGGATACGGCCCCATTCGCGCAGTTGGCGGATGATGTCCATGCCATCCATGTCGGGCAGGCCGAGATCGAGCAGGATCACATCCGGTGACTGCGAACTGGCCTTTTGCAGGCCCGCCTTGCCGGTTTCGGCTTCGATGACAGTCATGTCGTTGGCCCCCAGCGTCGTGCGCAGGAAACGGCGGATATCGTGCTCGTCTTCGATGGTCAGGATACGGGTCATAGGGCGCTTTCAGGCAGGTTGCCCTCAGGCAAGGCCGGGGCGATCGGAAGGGTAAAGATAAAGCTGGCGCCATGGCTGCCGGCATTTTGACCAAGCGTACGGTTGTTCTTGGCATAGATCATACCGCCATGCGCCTGCACAATACCCCGGCAGATGGCGAGGCCCAGGCCCGTACCGCCGGAGCGGTCCGAACGCAGCGTCTGTCCCTTCTGGAACTGCTCGAAGATGCGCGCTTCATCGCCGTCTTTCAGGCCGTCGCCATCGTCGGAAATGCGCACGCGCAGGCGGTCAGCGTCTTTTTCAACGTAAATATCGAGACGGCCATTATCTTGCGTATGTTGAAAGGCGTTTTCGAGCAGATTGATAAACACCTGCTCGATCAGGCCGCCATCGATCCTCACCATCGGCAGGTTGCCCGATATGTGTGTTCCGATCGTCCGGTTCTCTTTCGTGGCCTGCACCTGACCGAGCGCGGCACCGATGATTTCCTGGATCATATAGGGCTGGAAATTGAGCTTCATATGACCGGAGGTGATCGCCGCCATATCGAGCAGATTGCCAACGAATTTTTGCAGCCGCGTTAACTGGCTCCACAGCCCGGTCAGCTCATCCATCGCTTTGCGCGGCAGTTCCTTGCGCATCCGCAACAGCGTACTGACCGAATTGTTCATGACGGTGAGCGGCGTACGCAGATCGTGCGACAGCGACGACAGCAGCACATTGCGCAGTTTTTCATTTTCGGATTCGACCTTCGATTCCGCCGCCTCGTCCGAACGGCGCGCTCGCTGCAAGGCGCCGGCGATCAGGCTGGCGAAGGCCTCGAATTGCAGGATCTCCGCGCCGGTGAAAGAATGGCCGGCATCGCGCGACGTCAGGCCCAGCACGCCGAAGGCTTCCTTTTCCGCCAGCAGCGGCAGGTAAAGTCCTGTAGCCGAGGGCATGGTGTCGGTATCACGCCCCGCCATCAGGCCATTGGCCGACACCCAGTTGACCGCCCCCATCTCGCGCATATCGTTGGTGATGATACCTTGAGGATAGGGTTGCAGACCGGAGGGGGTGCGGACAAACACCGTCACATCGAGGCTGAAAGGGCCACTGAGATGACGAATCGCCACCTCGCAGATAGCATCGATACCGCGCACGGCCGACAGGCCGCGTGTCAGACCATAGAGGATTTGGGTTTCGCGTTCACGGTTGCTGACAAGGCGGGCATGGCGCGACAGCCGCGCCGTCAGCGAGCCCACCACCAGTGAGGTCACCAGCATGAAGGCGAAGGTGACGTAGTAATAACTGTCGTAGAAATTGAAGGTGTAATAAGGGTCAGTAAAGAAGAAGTTGAACGCCGGAATACTCAGCATCGACGCCAGTATCGATGGCCCCAATCCTAACCGCGCGGCCACGATGACCACGACGGTGAGGTAAATCATGGCCAGATTATTCGAGGGGGTCACATCTCGGAAAGGAAAAGCGATGGCGGTGCCGAGCGCCACACCCGCCACCGCCAGGCCATAGTCTAACGGTCGCGCCAGGAAGGGTCGGATGATCGCCCCCGCCGTCACAGATTCGCGGGTGTTGCCTGTCGCGCCATGCACGACGGTGATTTCGATGCCGTCGCTGGCCTCGATCAGGTGTTGCGCAAAGGTGCCGCGGAAGGGGCGCAGCCACCATTTGGGCCGGCGATAACCGACCACGATGCGCGTAAAGCCATTCTGCTGCGCATAGGCGAGAATATCCTCTGCCGGCCGCATACCGGACAGGCGCACGATCTGGGCACCCAGGTTTTCCGCCAGCCGCAGATATTGCTCGATGCGAGTCCGGCCCTTTTCATCGAGTTGTTCGTGGCGCTCGCTTTGCAGATAGACGGCGTACCACGGCGCCCTGCCCCGTGTCGCCATACGTTTGGCATGACGAATCAGGCGGGTGGAGAGCGGGTCAGGTCCGATCAAAAGCATGATCTTATGGCCGACCTGCGCTTCGTTTTGCCCCATGGCGGCATTCAGTTCGTCGCTCTGGGCGTCGACGCGCTCGGCGGTGCGGCGCAGCGCTATTTCACGCAGGGCCAGCAGGTTGCTCTTCTTGAAGAAATTTTCGGCGGCGCGTTTGTTGGCGCCTTCGGCGACATAGACCTTACCCTCGGCCAGACGCTTCAGGAGTTCATCGGACGGGGTATCGATCAGAGCGATCTCGTCGGCCGAATCGAAAATGGTGTCCGGCACCGTCTCCTTGACCCAGATGCCGGTCAGGCGCGCCACCTGATCATTGATGCTGTCCAGATGCTGCACATTGAGCGTGGTGTAGACATCAATGCCGTTATCGAGCAGCTCCTCGACATCCTGCCAGCGCTTGGGGTGGCGGGAGTTTGGCGCATTCGTGTGCGCAAACTCGTCCATCAGGATCAGCGATGGCCTGCGCGCCAGGGCGGCATCGAGATCGAACTCATGCACGGTAACGCCGCGATGGTCGATGGCCTGCAGCGGCAAAACCGGCAGGCCTTCGACCAGCGCTCTGGTTTCGGCGCGGCCATGGTGCTCGACGACGCCGATCATCACGTCGCGCCCTTCCGCCTGACGCCGGCGCGCCTCGGTCAGCATAGCGAAGGTCTTGCCAACGCCTGCCGACGATCCGAAGAAGATCTTCAGATGGCCGCGCGCACGCTCGCCCTCATCCTTGCCGATAAGGGCGAGCAGTTTGTCAGGGTCGGGTCTTATGTCGGGACTCACTTAAGCTTTCCATCAAGCCTCAGATTGAGCTCTAACACATTGACGCGCGGTTCGCCCAGAATGTTGAAGGTGCGGTTATAGGACGACTTGCGGATCAGAGCTTTCACCTGATCGTCGGTCATACCGCGCGCCTTCGCCACGCGGTCGACCTGATAGAGCGCCGCCGCCGGTGTGATGTCCGGATCGAGGCCGGAGCCGGACGCGGTGACCAGATCGACCGGGACCGGTGCGACATTGTCGGGATCGGCGGCCCTCAGCGCGGCGATGCGCGCCTTGACCGCATCTGTCAGCGCCGGATTGTTGACGCCGAGGTTGGAGCCGGAAGACCCGCCGGCGTTATAGGGCGCCGTGCCGGTGGCGGACAGGCGTCCCCAGACATATTGCGGCTGGTCGAAATTCTGTCCGATCAGGCGTGAGCCGATGACACGACCGCTTTCTTCGCGGATCAGGCTGCCTTCGGCCTGGCTTGTAAAACCGAAGTGCAGTATGCCGGTGGTCAAGAGCGGATAGCCGACACCCAGCAGGAGGGTGAGCAGGACCGTCAGGGTCAGGGCCGGCCGCAGGTTTGAAACGAGGGTTTTCATGTTTGAGGTTCCTTATGCCAGACCGCCGCGCTCAAGCAGCGCAGCGGTAGCGCAACTAAAATCTGTTGGAGTGGCTAAGCCAGGCCAACAGCCGCCAGCGCCATATCGATCAGCTTGATGCCGATAAAGGGCGCGATGATGCCACCGAGGCCATAGACGAACATATTGCGCGAGAGCATTTTGGCGGCCGGTTCGGCGCGGTATTTGACGCCTTTCAGGGCCAGAGGCACGAGCGCGATGATGATCAGGGCGTTGAAGATGACCGCTGCCAGGATGGCGCTTTGCGGCGAGGCCAGGTGCATCACATTGAGCGCGCCAAGCACCGGATAGGTGGTGGCAAACGCCGCCGGAATGATGGCGAAATACTTGGCCAGATCGTTGGCAATCGAGAAGGTCGTCAGCGAACCGCGCGTCATCAGGAGTTGCTTGCCGATCTCGACGATCTCGATCAGCTTGGTCGGATCAGAAGTCAAGATCGACCATATTGCCGGCTTCCTTCGCGGCCTGAGTGCCGGAATTCATCGCCACCGCCACGTCGGACTGGGCCAGCGCCGGGGCATCGTTGGTGCCATCTCCCACCATGGCGACCAGTTCGCCGCCCTCCTGCATCTGCCGGATATATTTAAGCTTGGTCTCCGGCGTCGCCTGGGCGAGGAAGTCATCGACACCCGCTTCGGAGGCGATGGCGGCGGCGGTCAGGGGATTGTCGCCGGTGATCATTACCGACTTGATGCCCATCTTGCGCAGGTCGGCCAGTCGCGCCTTTATGCCCGGCTTGACAATGTCCTTGAGGTAAACCACGCCCAGCACCTGATTGCCCTCGGCGACGGTCAGCGGGGTGCCGCCCTTGCGAGCGATATCTTCGATCTGGACGGTTACTTCGTGCGGTATGTGGCCACCTTTCAGGGCCACCAGCTTGGCAATGGCGTCACCGGCGCCTTTCAGGATATGACGTTCATTGATGACGATTCCCGACACGCGCTGTTCGGCGCTGAACGGAATGAACTCGGCCTTGAGCGACTGGATATCCTTGTCGGGCAGGCCAAACAACTTGCGCGCCAGCACCACGATGGAGCGGCCTTCCGGCGTTTCGTCGGCCAGCGATGACAGCTCGGCGGCTTCGGCCAGTTGTTGCTGGGTGACGCCAGGGCCAGCGAAGAACTCGACCGCCTGACGGTTGCCGAAGGTGATGGTGCCGGTCTTGTCAAGCAGCAGGACATTGACGTCGCCGGCGGCTTCGACGGCGCGGCCGGAGGTGGCGATGACATTGGCCTTGATCAGGCGCTGCATCCCCGAAATACCGATGGCTGACAGAAGCCCGCCGATGGTGGTCGGGATCAGGCAAACCAAAAGCGCGATCAGGACGGTAATCGTGATGACCGTACCGGAACCGGCGCGCTCGACGCCGAACAGAGAGAACGGCAGCAGGGTCGCGCAGACCAGCAGGAAGATGATGGTCAGCGCTGCCAGCAGGATCGACAAGGCGATCTCGTTCGGCGTTTTCTGGCGCTTGGCCAATTCGACCAGGCTGATCATGCGATCGAGGAAGCTTTCACCCGGATCGGAGGTGACGCGCACTACGATCCAGTCAGACAGCACGCGCGTGCCGCCGGTCACGGCATCGCGGTCGCCGCCCAATTCGCGGATGACAGGCGCCAACTCACCCGTCACGGCGCTTTCATCGACCGAGGCTATGCCTTCAATGACCTGACCGTCGGACGGCACGAAGTCACCGGCCTCGACAACGATGATATCGCCTTTGCGCAGGGTGTTGGCGGCGATCGACTGGAACTTGCTGCGATCCGTGCCCTTGACCAGCTTCTTGGCCGGCACATCGCGGCGCGATTTCTTGAGCGAGTCGGCCTGCGCCTTGCCCTTGCCTTCGGCAATAGCCTCGGCAAAGTTGGCGAACAGGAGCGTGAACCAAAGCCAGAAGGTGATCAGACCGACGAACCACAGGGGCTGGCCGCCACCGATCACGCTGTCGGGCTTGACGAGCATGACGGCGAAGATGCCGGTCGTGATGATCGAGCCCACGAACACCAGGAACATGACCGGGTTACGGGCCTGATAGACAGGATTGAGACGGAGGATTGAGTTCTTGAAGACGGAGCCGAGGTCGGCTCCCTCAAATAATCCAGTCTTTTTGGTTGATGTAGCGGACATGGGATTAGCCCTTGATCATATTGAAGTGTTCGACGACCGGGCCAAGCGCGAGCGTAGGCGCATAGGTCAGGACACCGACAATAAGGATGATGCCGACCAGGACCGCGATAAACAGCGGGGTATGGGTCGGCAGCGTGCCGGCAGACACAGGCACGGTCTTCTTAGCCGCCAGCGAACCGGCGATGGCCAGAACGGGGATGATGATGAAGAAACGGCCAAACAACATGCAGAGACCGAGCGCCGCATTGTAGAAGGGCGTGTTGGCACTGAGGCCGGCAAAAGCCGAGCCATTGTTGTTGGTGGCCGAGGTGAAGGCGTAAAGCACTTCGGAGAAGCCTTGCGCGCCGGGATTATAGATGCCCGCCTGCCCGTCCTTGCCCATGACCGCGATGGCGGTGCCGATGAGGACGAAAACGCATGGGGCCAGCATGGCGACCGACGCCATCTTGATCTCGAACGCCTGGATCTTCTTGCCGAGATATTCCGGCGTGCGCCCCACCATCAGGCCGGCAATGAATACCGACAGGATGACGAAGATCAGCATACCGTAGAGGCCTGAACCGACGCCACCGTAGATGACTTCGCCGAACTTCATCAGCAGCAGCGGTACGAAACCGCCCATGGGGGTAAAGCTGTCGTGCATGGCATTGACCGAGCCATTCGAGGCCGCTGTGGTGGCGGAGGCCCAAAGGGCCGAGTTGGTGATGCCAAAGCGCGTTTCCTTGCCTTCCATATTACCGCCGGATTGAACAGCACTGGCAACCTGATCGACATGCAGGGCATTGAAGTGCGGATTGCCCGATTGTTCGGCCGAGACGCACAGCAGCACCAGAGGCACGAAGATGATAGTCATGGCGGCCAGAACGGCGAAGCCCTGACGTTTGTCCTTCACCATCACACCAAAGGTATGGCAGCACGCCGCCGGAATCAGCAGGATGGCCAGCATTTCGAGGAAGTTGGTGAGAGGGGTCGGGTTCTCGAACGGATGGGCGGAGTTGGTGTTGAAGAAACCGCCGCCATTGGTGCCGAGCATCTTGATGGCTTCCTGGCTGGCCACCGGCCCCATGGCGAGGGTCTGGTCGGCGCCTTGCAGGCCGTGCGCGGTGACATAGGTGCCGAAATTCTGGATTACGCCTTGTGAGCCCAGAATGACGGCGAGAACCAGCGCCAGAGGCAGGAGCACATAGAGATTGGCGCGGACCATATCGACCCAGAAGTTGCCGATACCTGCGGCCGATTTGCGGGAAAGTCCGCGGATCAGCGCGATCATGACCGCCAGGCCGACGGCCGGGGTGACGAAGTTCTGCACGGTCAGGCCGACCATCTGGCTGAAATAGCTCATGACGGCTTCGCCGACATAGGATTGCCAGTTGGTGTTGGTGACGAAGCTGACGGCCGTATTGAACGACAGGTCCGGCGTCAGACCGGGCAGTTTCTGCGGGTTAAGCGGCAGCAGGTTCTGGAAGATGAGGATCAGGTAGAGAACAACAAAACTAAGCGCCGAAAAGACAAGCGTGGCGATGGCATAGTCTTTCCAGCTCATATCCTTATCGCGATCAATGCCGCTTAAGGCGTAGAAACCGTTTTCCAGCCAGCCGAGCACCGGCGACATAAAGGTCTTTTCACCCTGGAAAACCTTGGCCATGTAGCCGCCCAGCGGCACAACGCACGCCAGCAGCACGACCATATAGAGGGCAAGCTGCAACCAGCTATTGCCCGTGATAAATTGGGACATTGTCGTCTCGATTTAAGGGAAAATTTCGGGTTTGATGAGGGCGACCAGCAGGTAGCCCAGCAGGGCCACGACGATGACCCCGGCGCCGATATAGAGCGCGGTCATTGGCCGCTCTCCCGCAGGCGTTCGCACAGGCCCACAAAAAGGGCGCAGACGACGAAAAACGCCACCCCGCCCGCGAGATAGATAAAAGTCATGACGAAAGCCTCCTGGAGGTCTGATGGACTGCAGGTGCTTTAGACGCGATCACATATAGGTAGTGTATAAAGCCGGATCGGCCGCGTATAGATTTTGTATAGGTGTCACGCGCCCTGTGCGGGCCTTGTTATGTCATCCGACAAACTGGTTCAGCACGAGAACGCAGATCAATCCGACAATGCCCACGAGCCCCTCCATCAAGGTCCAGGTTCTGAGGGTGTCCTTGACCGACAGGCCGAAATATTCCTTGAACATCCAGAAACCCGAAGTCATTGACGTGGCTGAACATCAGGCTCCCTGCGCCTACGGCCAGAACCATCAGGTTCGGGTTGACGCCGGACGACGCCACCAGAGGCGCCACAAGCCCGGCCGCCGTCAGCCCAGCGACGGTCGCCGACCCCAGCGACACGCGGATGGCGCCCGCAATCAGCCAGCCCAGAACAAGAGGCGGCAGAGGCAGGGTCTGCATAACGCTGCCGAGCACCGCGCTCACGCCGCTGTCGATGAGGATTTGCTTAAGCGCCCCGGCGCCGGCAATAATGAGCAGGATCGGCGCGATTTCACGTAGCGCGCTCCCCGATTTTTCCATCAGGTGTCGGAACCCTGTTCCCCGGCACATGCCCAGGCTGAGACTGGCGACCATCACCGCAATCAGCATGACGAGGATAGGATGGCTGACAAAGGCGACAAGGGGTTTGTAAGCCTCCGCCACCAGCCCTGAATAGCTGAGCGCGGTCGCGCCGGACAACAGCACCACCGGCAGGAGGGCTGTGCCGAACGCATTGAAAGCGCTTGGCAGATCCTGATCGCTTACAGGAGGGCTTACGAACAATTCAGGCGGATGGGCGGCAATTTTCCCAACCGTCATGGCAAAGGCCGGCCCGGCGATCAGCACCGTCGGGATGCCCACAGCCAGACCGTAAAGCAACGTCAATCCCAGGTCGCCCCCCAGCATGGGCACGATGGCGGTGGGGGATGGGTGCGGCGGCAGGAAGCCGTGGGCCACCGACAGGCCAGCCATAAGCGGAATCGCGAGCCACACCAGGGACTTACCCGACTGCCTGCCGAGCGAGAAAACCAAAGGTGCCAGCAACACGAAGCCAACATTATAAAACAGGGGGATGCCAACCACAAAACCCGTCAGGGCCAGGGCAAGGCTCATGCGCGATGCGCCAAAGGCCTTGATCAGCACGGAGGCTATTTTTTGCGCCGCGCCGGAATCAGCAATCATTTTACCGAAAATGGCGCCCAGGGCCAAAAGCACGGCCAGCGACCCAAGCATTTCGCCAATGCCTTTTTCAATCGACTTGGGGATAGTGTCCAGGGGCATCTGCAAGAGTAGCGCTGCGCCAATCGACGCGATCACAAACGCCAGGAGCGGCTGCATCTTGCCCCACCCTATCATGGCAACAAGACTCAGGACCGCGATCACTACGGCCGTCAGTTGCCAGACCGTTCCTGAAGTGTCTGTGGTGATGGAGATGATCATTCAGGCGCTCGCTATTGGAAGTCCAGGACGTTGCAGGCGGTTTGTTTGAGTCGGCGGTAAAATGTCTGACAAGGGGTATGGCTTGATCAACGGCCACATGCCCCGATCGAGGTAATAACTTTCATGACGTACAAAAATATCTTGCGCTCCAGACTTTACGTCTGGAGCGGCAGTCAGACATCAAACAGAAAGGGCATGCTATCCGCTTGCCACATAAGGTCAATCTCCGCCGCGCGTTTGCGGCGGAGATCCATCCAGGCTAGAACGTGAAGCGCAAGCCGGCATGATAGAAACGGCCGACCGTATCGTAAAGTGCCGGGTTTACATCGAGACCTGTATTCGTCTGAGGCGATGGAACAGGCGCAACATCAAACATGTTATCGATCTTGAAATAGGCCACGACGCCTTTGCCAATATTGTAGGAGCCGGCAAGATCCACATAGGTTGCCCCTTTCATCGTGTTATTATCGATGGTCGGGTTGTTAGACGTCGAAACCGGGCAAGCCGTAGAGCAGACCACGTATTGGTTGCCATATACACCATCACTAAACCAGCGTTCCTGAAGCGTAAGGCTATAGGTGTCGGTCGTATAGCTTTGAACGAACAGGGCTTTCCAGTCAGGTGTCGCCCCCGTATTCTGCCCGGCCGATTGCGTGGCGACGGTGCCTGGCAAGCCGGGAGTGGTTGTGAAATCACGGACGTTGGTGGCCAGTCCCCGCAATACCAGACTGCCTTGAAGGCCCAGGGGCTGAGGCACCTGATAGCTGATTTCGTAATCAACACCACTTGTTCTGATAGAGGCGGCGTTGATGCTGCCCACATTGACGTAAGGGTTGGGGCCCGTCAGATCGAACGTGTCACAGGCGGCCGGGACGGAGCCGTCAAAGCAGTATTGCACCAGTTGGGTCGCATTCGGTCCGGAAGAGATCGCGTCGGTTACCTTGATATCATAATAGTCGATCGAGGCATTGAAACGCGGCGCCCAGGAAGGATTTGCCAGAACAACGCCGAAGTTGAAGTTTTGCGCAATTTCCGGCTTGAGGCTCGGGTTCGAGCCCGAGTTCTGCGATACACTCAGGGTCGTGTTGTTGAAGGGGTTTGTGAAGTTCGGCAGGTTGGTTGAGGTTGTAGGACCGAACAGATCATTCAGGTTAGGTGCCCTGACGTCCTGGGACCTGACGGTGCGGAATCGCAGTCCGCTGAAAGGCGTATCCCACGTAAATCCGACCTTCCAGGCCTCAGCGTTCCCGGCGGTGCTATATTTTTCCGCGCGACCGGCGGCGTTCATGTTGAGTTGGCCCAGCGCATCCGAATTGAGCAGCGGCACATTAAATTCGAGGAAAGCTTCAACGACATTGTAGCTGCCTGTGCCGTTGCGGTAATTGCCGGCATAGAAATTGCCGCCACTCGTGCTCAGCAAAGGATCAGCCGGATATTCGTCGTTGTAGGGACTGGTGGTGCCGTTACCGTAAGGGTCGGCCACGGCACGATACCATTCGCGACGCCCTTCTGCACCAAACGCCACCGAGACGGGGCCTGCCCACAGCGAGAACGGTTCACCCGACACGCTCACAGCGGCGACGTCCTGGGTTTGGACGGTGTGCTGAAAGGCGCCGACAGCCGGCTGGAGGTAAGCAATCGCCGATGCGCTTGGCGTCTGATTGCCAATCACATTGATCGGCTGGCAGCCATTGGCGCGCGCGACAGGATCGGCGCAAACAATGGCGCCATCAAGAGTGATAGCATTGATAGCCGCCGTAAAGCGGGCTTTCAGCAAGAGATTGTGGACATTGATATCCGACGTTTCCTTACCGTGGGTGTAATAGGCATCATAGTTCCATGTCGTTCCCAAGGCATCGAACTTGCCATCCGCCCCTATGACGAAGCGCTCCTGTTGACGCTGGGTATTGACCCGGATGCTCGGCAGGAACGGCGTCACCGTTCCCAGCTTGAAACTGGTGATGCTGTTCGAAGCACACTGGGCCGAGATGGAGGCCGGCACATACGGATTTGAACACTGTATGGTCAGGCCAGGCTCCGTAAAGCCTGGGTTGGGCTGGTTGTGCGTATCCACCTTGGCCATGTTGATGGTGAAATAGATCTCATTGTCCGCATCGAGATCAAAGGAGGTGCGGTTGTAGAAATTCGTACGAATGATGCCCGATTGAAGCGTAGCCCCCACCCCGACATTGGCAGAGGTATCCCCGCCGACGCAGAAGCCGACGTAGCACCCCGTGACGCCGCCCGCGGCATTTTTTTGTGGCACGCCGTTTGAGCCGTAGACGAAGTTGTAGGGATTGCCGTTCTGATCAAAGGCAATGCCCTGCAGGGGGCCCGACGTGATGAGGCCGTATTTGGAATAGGTGATCGATTGCGCATGATCCACCGATACAAATTGCGGCGACCCATTGTTGGTAATGCCCGTATTGACCAGGGTCGAGCTGCGATACCAGTCGCGGCCGTTGGCCGCCTTCTCGCCAAAGTCGCCGGCCGGAACACCATCTTCACGATGATATTCCAGGGCAAATTCGGTGTGCAGCCGCTTGTTCAGGAACGACTTGCCAAAAGCGACCTGGAACAGACCCTGCTTGTCATCGCCATAGGTCGTCTCGCCAATCTCGATATTACCCTTGAAGCCCTCGAAATGCTTTTCCGTGATGAAGTTGACTACTCCGCCGACGGCATCCGAGCCCCAGGACGCGGAGGCGCCACCATTGACAACATCAACGCGCTTGACCAGTAATTGCGGGAACAGGCTCACGTCTGGCGCACCCGTACCGATATTGGCCGCCACAACGCGTTGCCCATCGAGCAGGGTCAGCGTGCGGCTGACGCCGAGGCCACGCAGAGCAAAAGAGCTGAGCCCTTGCTGACCGCTCGACGTGCTGAACGTATTGGTGGCCACGCCGCTCGATCCCTGCAGCGACGGTAATTGCACGATCGTGGTGAAAATATTGGGCTGCGCCTGATTGGCGATATCGGTCGCACTGATGGATGTCGTTGGCGTGGGTGCCTTAAAACCACGCGATACGATGCGGGAGGCGGTTACGACAACGACCGTGCCGTCATCGGCTTTCGCGTCCGGCGCGGCAGCCGGGTCTGCCGCCTGAGCGTAGGCACAGCCGGTCGCCAGGGCAAGCGCCACAACCGAAGCCGAGGCAAATTGCAGCGAACGTTTCAGCAAATACTTGGACACCCCCGGCATTTCACGAACGGGATTCCTGGTTACATGTGTCTTTGTCATAGCGGTTTCCTTCCCTTTGCCTTTTTGGCCCTTTGCCTTTTGGCAATTTTCATTATCGGCGCGATGGCGGCTAACCGGTTCTTACGTCCAGCACACCACCAGTTTTACCGGGCATTATGTCTGACCATAACGAGGGTATTTTTGGAGTGCAACAGGCAATAGGACAGACATATCAAAATTGCCGTTACGTGGCGCATTTGCAACAAGGCCACCAAACAGCTCGTAAAGGTCGCCGCAAACAGATCAGACGACCCTAGAGTGAAGAAATTTACAATTTAATTCAATTAGTTGTTAGGATTCAAAACATACACTGAAGTGGACAAGCGCAAAGCTCACAAGCGCAGCCCGGCCCGACATCAAGCCACCACAATCCTCAATATAGGTAAGACATATTTTGCATTAAATCGATCAAGCAGCTTAAAGGTCTTGTGCCTGATAGCTAAACCCGTCGAAATCGGCCGGCAAACCTTCGCCGGACACGTCCTGACACGCCATCCCGACAAATGTACCGGTAAAATTCGGCAGATCTTGCGGTCCCGCTTCATCCGACAACTGGGACATGTCCAGCACCTGACCGAACCACGTCCAGGCGTCGTTATCCTCCTGGCGAAACCCGAAGCGCAGCCGTTCATTTTCAACCCTGGCCACAACCTCGACCGGGCCAGGCGCCAGGGGATAAAGGACAGGATCGGCGCGCATGCCTTCCGCCTCTGGCACACAGGACATAAGCCGCACATGTCGCCCGACACCCTCATCGTAGGTGACACAACAATAATGGTATTTGGCGGCATTATAATAAACGACCAGCCCGGCCGATTGCTGAAAATTCCGCGGCTCATACTCCAGCACCGTCGTCGCATCGAAACAAAAGTCCTGCACGCGGCGAGCCACAAGGGCCTGCTCGAAATGACTGCCCAGACTTTCACGCCCGTAAAGGCGCAAGAAGCCCGGCCGCTCCGTCAGAGTGAACAGCCGGTCCGGATAAGGCGACCGCAACCATTGAAATTCTGCCGGAAGATCGACAGCGTCAAAATCCTGCCGGACGCTGTCGGATTCGGCGGATACCGATACAGTTTCCGGACTTTGCGAGACCAACTCGGGCGTGCCCTTGCCATCACTGGTCTCCAGCCAGCCATCGTCGCGCCAGCGCATCGGCTGCAGGGCGGTTTCGCGCCCCATGACACAGTGACGCCGGCCAGGCAGCGGGCGTCCGCACAGATAGGCGATGAGCCAACTGCCATCCCTTGCCTGAACCAGATCACCATGCCCTGCCCTTTGCAACCCGCTCTGCGTCCGGCCGCGGCTTGTCAGGATCGGGCCGTGCGGACAGGTTTCGTAGGGGCCATAGATCTGACGTGACCTGGCCATAGTCACGGCGTGCCCCCAACCCGTCCCGCCCTCCGCGACGATCAGGTAGTACCAGCCGTCGCGCCGGAGTAAATGCGGCCCCTCGGTGAACCCCAGCGCCGTCCCTGCATAGATTATACGGCGCTCGCCCGTCAGCTTTTTTTCAGCCAAATTATAGGGCTGCAGCACGATACCGCCAAAATGTTGCCGGTCGGGACGATGGTCCCACAGCATGTTCAGCAGATAGGACTGGCCATCATCATCATGGAACAGGGACGGGTCAAATCCGCTGCTGTTGAGCAAAACAGGGTCCGACCATGGCCCCTCCACCGAACTGGCCGTGATCAGGAAGTTATGGAAGTCGCGCAACGCCAGCCCGTTGGCGCCGCTAACCGTGGTGCGCCCGTATCTCAGCACAACCGAATAGACGAGGTGGAAAAGACCGTTCGTATAGGTCAGGCACGGCGCCCAGATACCGCAACCGTCCGGCACGCCGCGTAAATCCAACTGGGAGGGACGCTGCAAAGGCCGGTTGACCAGACGCCAGTTCGCCAGGTCACGCGAATGGTGAATCTGAATGCCGGGAAACCATTCAAATGTGGAGGTGGCTATAAAATAGTCCTCCCCGACCCGCACAATGGAAGGGTCAGGATTGAAGCCCTTGAGAACAGGATTACGGATCATGCACCGGCCTCCGCGCTGGCCGGCCCTGGCTTGACCAAAATCCAGAGCACGGCGGCGCCCACAAGATCCAGTCCGCCAATCAGGATGAAAAACGGCGCATAACCGATCTTTGCAACGAGCAAGCCAATGGCCAGAGATATCAGCAGCGCGCCAAGATTGGCGGCGGTGCCGACCATGCCGGCGACCGTTGCGACCTCGCCGCGGGGAAACAGGTCCGAGGCCAGGGTAATCACGTTGACGGACAGGGTCTGGTGGGCAAAAGCGCCAACGCACAGCAGGGCAATCGCCATATAGGGGCTCGCCACATAGCCGACAAAGGGCACGCACGTCATCATGCACGCGCCAATCGTGAAGGCCCACCGCCGCGCGTTAATCAGGCTAACGCCCATGTTTTGAATCCATAAGGCCAGCGCCGGACCGAACAGGCAGCCCAGGTCCGCTGCGGCGAACGGCAGCCAGGCAAAAAGAGCAATATGCTTCAGATCAAAGCCGCGCACCGAACTCAGATAGAGCGGCACCCAGAAAACCAGTGTGCCCCACGTCGGATCGGCGAGAAAACGTGCAATCGCCATCCCCCAGAAATTTCGCTGCCTCATAATGCGCAGGGGCGACGGTCTTTGTGCGCGGGGCTCCAACTGGCTTTCCTGTCCGGCCTTTATGTAATCGTGTTCCGCCGCGGACAGCCGCTTATGCCGATCCGGCGATTGATAGCAGACATACCACAGTGCTGCCCAGACAAGCGCCAGTCCGCCGGAGATGATAAAAGCGGCCTGCCAATTGTATTGAAGAATGGCCCAGGCCACCAGCGGTGGCGCCAGCATGGAGCCAACCGACGCGCCAATATTGTATATCCCGCTCGCAAATCCGCGCTCCCTGGCCGGAAACCATTCCGCCACAACCTTCAGCCCGCCCGGCTGCGCGATTCCTTCGGCAAACCCCTGCAGACCGCGCAGAAGGGCCAAACCCTGCCAGTTGCCCGCCAGGGCATGCGCCATCGTGATAAGCCCCCACGCCACGGCGAACAGGGCCAGGCCCAGCTTTAGCTTCACGATATCCAGTATGTAACCCGCGATCGGCTGCAGCATGATGCCAAATTGAAAAACGCTGGTGATCACCCCGTAGTTTTTTTCTGTCATGTGTAACGCAACCATCATGGTTGGCGCGGCAACGCTGAGCGTACTTCGGGTCAGGTAGTTGATGATGGTCCCCAGCATGACCAGGCCTATGATTCCCCACCGGGTCATCCCTACGTATTTCGCCATTCCGCCTCCCCTAGGCCTTTGCGATGCCGGCAAGACACGGTCCGCATCCGGCTCAAAGCACGCCAGACAGAACCTCACCTCGATGTCGGAATTTTCGCCGCTTCCACTACTCTGTTTTCACTACGGCTAACACATTATGTCAGGCCTTATCAAGAGAGGCACATCAAGTTTTAAAAGCCTGAAGCTACACCACTGACAGCGTACACATCGCCCAGCCCCACAAGGACAGTGCCACAAGAGATGCACTTCTGATCGAAACGCTATATATTTATCAATAATTTATCGGCAAAATGAAGCGCCAATACCAAGCACCACATCAGGAGCAAGCGCAGACAATACCTAAAGCCGGACTTGAAACGACGCCACCTCCAGACTGGAAAAGCCTCATAAATGGTCTTACATAAAAAATGGCACACCCTAACGCTGCCCTCGCGCGGTCTTTTCATATCCATCAATCGAATATAGCGTAAGAGTTAAACGATGAAGAGAGAGCCACATATGTACAAGCCAGGCCGCGAACGGCTGGCAGCCGTCAACAAGGGGGACGGGCTGGAGTCAGGCAAACCGGGTGAATTGCACACGCAGTTAGCGCAAAAGCTGGGCATAGATATTCTCGGGCGGAAGTGGCTGCCGGGCGATATCCTGCCAAGCGAAGTCGACATCGCCAATACCTACGCGATTTCACGGCCAGCCGTGAGAGAGGCCATCAGAACGCTTGCGGCCAAGGGTATGGTTGAGCCGCGCCGCCGGCGTGGCACGTGCGTGACCGAGCGCGCGAAATGGAACATGCTGGACCCGGACGTGCTCAGTTGGATGTTTGCGTCGAAGCCCGACGAAACGCTTGTTAAAAACCTCTTTGAGATGCGCCTGATTCTGGAGCCGGCCGCCGCCCGGCTGGCGGCACAAAGACGAACCGAAGCGCACTTGGAAGCGATGTCGAACGCTTTGACGATCATGGGCCGGGAGACGCTTTTGACAGAGGTGGGCCTCCAGGCCGATATCGACTTCCACGCAGCGCTGATGGCAGCAGCAGGAAATGAACAGCTTGGCGCTTTAAACGCATCCATCGGCGCGACAGTCGCTCTGTCAAACCGCTACAAGATCGCACATGATATTTTGGGCCGCGATCCGGTGCCGGCACACAAGGCCGTATATGAAGCTATTCTGAACCGTGACGCAGAAGAGGCGCATTGGTGCATGCAATACCTCGTAAGACTGGCGGTTAAGGATCTGCTGCATATGGATGCGATCGAGGACTTGCGGGCAGAAACGATCATGCCATAACGCCCCAGCCTTGCCGCGGCATATTTAAAGATGTGCCGCCGCAGAAGCGGCATATAAGCGCCGCCAAAGTGTTCCTTTAAGGAATTCTCAACAAGCGGAGACTTGGCAAGAAAAAGTGTTGCTGAAGCCGAAATCTGCCGCCCCGGCTTATTGCCTTTGATCTGGCCACAACTCAGCCTCCGCAGGAGCCCCTTACAATCAGTTCGGTCTGCAGCCTTTCGGATGGAGAATTATGACCGGAAATCTGGCGCATGACCTTTGTCACGAGCAGATGACCAGCCTTGAGGACATCCTGACGAATGGTTGTAAGCGCCGGAACTCGAGAAACTTGCGACATCTATATCATCATAACCGACGACGGACACATCGTCGGGCACTTTTATACCGTGCGTGGCTAAGGCACGCATGGCACCAATGGCCAGCATATCCGACGCGGATACGATGCCGTCAAATTTCACGCCGCGATCTATCAGATCATTCACGGCTTCAAATCCCGAATCATAGACCAGCTTCGAGTGCTGTATCAGAGACGTGTCGAGTTCAACGCCATGGTTTGAAAGCGCGGCCTTGTAGCCCGCCAGGCGCTGTTCAATTTCAACCACATCGCAGGCGCCAAGAAAGGCGATGCGACGCCGCCCCAATCTCAACAAGTGGTTCGTAGCCCTCTGTCCGCCGAAGACATTATCCGTGCCAACCGAACAATAGGCCTGATCCTCAAGTTGCGCCCCCCAGACCGCGAGGGCCCGTCCCTGCCGGCTAAATTTGTTCAAGGCCTCATGATACTGGCTCTGTCCCAAAAAAATGAAACCTCCAGTCGGATGCGCCGCCATCAACTCAGCCAGGCCCTCAGCACTTCTGGGCACACGATGAGAGATCGAAAAATCGAAATGACGCTCTCGCATGGCGCTGCCAATACCGCCGAGCAGGCGCAACTGGAAAGGTTCCGCCATCTGGGTGCTGATAGCCGGAACCGCCATAACCACCGTAATCTGGGCCTGATCAGCGCCCTGCCGCCGTTTGATGTCGTAATTGCTTTCCTTTGCCAGCTTCAGAACGAGTTCACGCGTCTCCTCGCTAATCGCGGGATGGCGGGCCAGCGCTCTGGATACGGTGGATACGGATACGCCAGCCTGATGAGCTATCTGCTGTAATGTCACGGGGCGCGTGGCTTCTTTTTGCATACGTTTATGTACCTTACGCGGGCATTATCCGCAAATTACATTCAATTTATGCAAACTTTGCACTAAGGTCAAGCCCTTAGGGATTCAGCAGTGAGAGGGCGCTGAAAGACTGAAATTTAAGCAAGCCATTAATTAATAATAGCTTTAAAAACTTTATTCGGCATTTCTGGCGGGCAAATCCGGTAAAATGTCAAGCGGACGGATGTCTCAAAATTGCAACATGACGCAAATTTGCAGTGCAATGCGCGCAAGATGGCATTGCCTTCGTCATTAATAGTGATATTTTGCGGCACACTGCGACGCCTCGAACATAAAAGATCCCGACAGGGGAACCTGTGGGGACCGACCGAGTCGGAGCGGCCCGACAGAGCCAATAAAGTCGCAGTACGTCGGGCCCCTTATGAGCGCACGACGTTCAAAAAAATGACTTACCCGGAGGAAGTGGAACCAGATGAAACAAACAAGCAAAAAAACGATATCCAGCATGGCCAGACTAGGCAGTTCATTGGCAGTGCTTGCCATTGCGGCTGCACTAAGCGCGCCAACAATGGGCTGGGCGCAAACGGCTGGGTCCACCTTGCGCGGCACGGCGCCGGCGGGCGTGACCGTCGTGGCCACTGACGTGAATTCCGGCGCGGTGCGCCAGGCCAAGGCCAGCGCCGATGGCACCTATGTCATTGCAGGCCTCCCCTCGGGCAGCTACCATGTAACGGCGGGTGACGCTGAATCGGCTGACGTTTCGGTCGCCGTCGCCTCGGTGGCCGTTTATGACTTCGGGAATGGTAAGGGGGACGAGGCCGGCACGACGACGGTCACAATCACTGGCCGCCGTCCGAGCGTTGAAATGCGTTCGTCCCAGGTCAACCAACTCGTCAGTCTGCACGATATCCAGGCCTTGCCGCAGACCACGCGCAACTTCATGGAATTCGCCGACACAGTTCCGGGCGTGCAATTTTCCGTAAACGACCACAAGACCTCGCTGCGAGGCGGCGCCCAGTTGAGCTCCGCGGTCAACGTCTATATCGATGGCGTCTCCCAGAAGGACTTCGTCCAGGGCGGTTCCGGTTTTGCAGGCAGCGCCGGCGTGACAGGGTCGGGCGATCCGGGCAATCCGTTCCCGCAACTCGCCATTGGCGAATACAAGGTCGTCACCTCCAACTACAGCGCCGAATATGGCGATGCCGCCAGTGCGATTATCATTGCCCAGACCAAGTCGGGCGGCAACAAGTTCCACGGCGAGATTTTCGGCACCTACACCAACGAGAATTTACGCGCCAAGATGCCCTCTGAAAAGGCATCGGCCAGCAAAAAGGGGCGCGCGCCAAGTCAGGAGTACGGCCTTGCTTTCAGCGGCCCCATCATCAAGGACCGCATGCACTTTTTTGTCACCTGGGAACATAAGGACCTGTCGAACCAGGGAGACGTATATCCAGGCCCGGGAGTTTCATTGTCAGCGGCTCAGGCCTTGCTGCCCGCTGATGTATCGAGCCAGTACGGCCCTGTGACCAATCCCTTCACCGAAGATCTCTATTTCGGCAAACTCGACTTTGAACCCACGCCGAATGACCGGATTGAAGCCAGCTTCAACTATCGTCTGGAAGATATGTATACCGGTGGGAGCGGTCAAAACGCGAAATCGACCCAGGCGCCCTATACCAATGATGTCAAGCGTTCGGATATCCGCTGGCAGCACAGCACGGATCTGTGGGTCAACGAACTGCGCCTTTCCTATCAGGACACCAATGCCTCTACCTCGACGACAACCGGGTCACCGCAATTCGCTTACACCTACTATCCTAACCCATCGAACTTGAGCAATCCCGCCGCTGGCGCCGTTGGGCTGATCAATGTCGGCGGTCCGGGGTCAGGGGTCGGCAAGGTGAGCTCTCAGAAGGGCTTTACCATTGCCGACAATCTTACCTTCGCCAACTTCGAAGCCTACGGCAATCATACGATTAAGATGGGCGTCAGCTACGGCACCATCGATCTGTTCACGCAGGACGGCAGCTCCGATAAGTCCAATGCGACCTATTACTATGCCGTAACGGCGGATGGCGTGGCCGCAACGCCCTATCTCGTTCAGTATCCGAACATTGTGCCCGGCTATACCGATACCAGCGTCAGCACGACCGACAAGCAATTCAGCGCCTATATTCAGGACGACTGGCAGGTCAATGATCGCCTGGAACTCAATATCGGCCTGCGCTGGGATCACGAAGAAGTGCCGGCCTATCTGAACTATGTCACGCCGGAAGATGTTGTCGACGGTATTAACAGCCTGTTCCCAGGGACGTCTTTGACCTACAAGCAGGTTCTGGCTCTGCAGATCTCGGACGAGCCCGGCTCTCCCGGCATCAATCTCGACAACTATATCAGCACAGGCTCGAACCGTAAGGCGCCGAATAATTTTTCAACGCGTCTGGGCTTCTCCTATGATCTGACCGGTGATGGTCGTCGCATCCTCTTCGGTGGGTATGCCCGCTCCTATAACCGCAACGTGTTCAGTACCCTAGCCCTGGAAACCACCAAGGTGGCCCTGAACAACAACCCGCAGATTTACTTCCCCTCTGCGATCAATCAGGATGCGTTCGGTCCCTGCTTCACGGCCGCCGATGTCAATCCCGCCAACCACTGCTATGCCTGGGACCCGGCTTATCTGACACCGGAAGGTCTGGCCACCCTGCAAACGGATGCGTCTTCACATGAAGTGGATTTGCTGAACAACAACATCAAGACGCCGTATTCGGATCAGTTCAGCTTAGGGATTCGCAACACCCTGGGCGAATGGAATACGCAAGCCACCCTGTCCTATATCAAGAGCTACGATACGATTATAGGTCGCCTGGGCAACCGCTATTCGGATGGTTCCTACTTCCAGAATGGCAGCCAGTGGGGCGCCCAGGGCGTGCCAGGTGTTGGCGGGCTGATTCTGTGGGATAACGGCGGTGAAGACGAAAATCTGCAACTCGGTCTGGCAGCGCAAAAACCTTATACCAAGGAATCCGGCTGGAGCATGACCGTCTCCTATACCTATTCGGATGCCAAACAGAACAATGTCGCTGGTATCAACCCGTATTCGGTCGGCTACAACCAGTATCTGTTCGACTATCCGAATGTCAGCGATTACCCGCTGCTGGATTCCACGGCGGTGTCAAAGCATCGTCTGGTCATGACCTATACGCGCGATCTGCCGTGGGATATGTCGATGGCGGCCAAACTTTCACTGTCCACCCCGACATCGGCCATGCAGATTTATGGCTGCCAGACAGCCGGCGTATCCGTCTGTAACAGCTATGGCGGCAGCGTCCAGACCATCGTCAGCGAACGGCCCAAGGATACATTGGGGTACAAGGACATTGACCTGCAAATCTCGAAGAACTTCAAGCTGCCCAGCGGCGTTGACGGGTATGTGCGGGTTGACGTCCTGAACGTCTTCAACTGGGTCAACTACGATCCGAACTCGGTCTACTTCCCGAGCTATGGCGCCGCGCCTGTTTACACCAAGGACGGCCCGATCACAGGCTCGCCCTTCACGGTCAAGCTCTCGACCGGCGCGAAGTTCTAGGACCGCAGTTGGTTCGGGCATCTGCCTTCGTGCAGATGCCCGAACCAACACCCTGGCTTTTAGCGGCTAGAGCGCCCCTCTTTGACGGCGGCCAAGCGCGGCGATTTTTCGTTGTGCGCCCTAAAAGGTGGGCGAGTCCGCCCTTTTATACGCTCTCTGCTGGTGAGACGCAGAGTCTCGAACTATCATCCGCCGCATGGCGCTTTCACTTATGCCTAAGCGCTGACCATTTTTTCTCACTGCCTTCGTTGGATGTCCAATGCCTCTGCCTCAGCCCAAGCGTCCCATAAAAACGATCGCGGTTATCGGCGGCGGCACCGCAGGATGGATGAGCGCTGCGGCCATCTCCAAGTCCTTCGGGCGGAAGATCCAGGTCCAGCTCGTCGAATCCGAAGAGATAGGCCTGATTGGCGTTGGCGAAGCTACTGTCCCGCACATTTCAGCCTTCAACCGATTGTTGAACATTGATGAAGCCGAGTTCGTCCGCGAGACTCAAGGGACCTTCAAGCTTGGCATCCAATTCAAGGATTGGGGCAAGATAGGCGATTCCTATATCCACGGTTTCGGCACGATTGGCCGCGACCTGGGCTTAATGCCTTTCCATCAATATTGGCTGAAGGCACGTGCCGCCGGCAAGGCCAAGGACATCGGGCTGTATTCCCTCAATACGGTCGCCGCGCCACTGGGCAAGTTCATGGCACCGCCGCGCGATGCCCCCCCCCATTCGCCGTTGGCCGAGATCGCCTATGCTTATCATTTCGACGCGACCCTCTACGCACGCTTTTTACGCAAACGGGCGGAAGCCCAGGGTGTAACGCGTAAGGAAGGTAAGGTCGTAGCCGTCACGCAAAACAGCGAGAGCGGCTTTGTTGAGAGTGTAACTCTGGAGAACGGCGCGGCGATTGCGGCCGACCTGTTTATCGATTGCACCGGTTTCCGGGCCCTGCTGATCGAAGACACTCTGCAGGCGGGCTTCGAGGATTGGACACATTGGCTGCCCTGTGACCGCGCCCTGGCCGTGCCGTGCGAAAAGGTCGAGACGCCCACGCCCTACACACGCTCCACCGCGCGCAAGGCGGGGTGGCAATGGCGCATTCCATTGCAGCATCGTACCGGCAACGGTTATGTCTACAGCAGTCAGTTCATGAGCGATTCCGAAGCCGCCGATGTGCTGCTTCAGTCACTGGATGGTCGGCCGCTGGCCGATCCGAAAGCTATACGCTTTACAACCGGCAAGCGGCGAAAACTGTGGGATAAGAATGTTGTCGCGGTTGGGCTGGCCGGGGGCTTTATCGAGCCTTTGGAATCGACCGCCATTTTCCTCATTCAGTCCGGCATATCGCGATTGATGAGCCTCTTTCCCCACGCGGATTTCGAACCGGTGCTGCAGGAGACCTACAATGCGCAAATGCAGTTTGAGTATGAGCGGATCAGAGACTTTATAATCCTGCATTATCACGCCACGGAGCGGAGCGATTCCGAATTCTGGGATTACGTGCGGACCATGCCTGTTCCATCATCCTTGAAGGCATACATGGATCTGTTTGCCGCCGATGGTCAGTTCTTCCGGGAAGGTACGGAGTTATTTGGCTTAACCAGTTGGGTTCAGGTGATGTTGGGTCAGGGCCTAAGCCCGCGCAGCTATCACCCTGCGGTTGATTGGGTCAAGGACGACGACATGCTGTCCCTCATTGACCACGTGGAAAAGGTGGTGGCGTCAAATGTGGCGCTGATGCCAAGACACGAAGATTTCATCGCGCGCCACTGCGCAGCCCGCTCTGTCTAGCGCATCGGCAAAACACCCATGCGCGCACCTGCCCATCTGGAAAGCAAGACCATTCTTGCAGACGTCACCTTTTCGAGGAAGCGTTTCACATGACCCTTTACCCTCACCTTTCCCGACGCGCCTTGCTCCTTGGCGGCGCGACACTTGGCGCCTGCCTGAGCGCGGGGATGCCGTCTACCCCGCTGGCGCGGCCGCGTCAGCATGCACAGGCTCACGCAACTGATCTTGGGTTTAATCCGGTGCTGACCGATCTGCACCGGCGCACCTTCCACTGGTTCTGGGATACCGCCAACCCTGCCAACGGTATGGTGCCTGACGCCACGCCGGGCCCCGCCTTCGCCTCGATCGCGGCAATCGGCTTCGCCCTGACCGCCTACTGCATCGGCGTCAAAAGCGGCTATGTCACGCGTCAGGCCGCGGCGGCGCGCACGCTCACAACTCTGCGCACCTTGTGGAATCTGCCGCAAAGCCCCGAAGCCACCGGCGTCTCCGGCCACAAGGGATTTTTCTATCACTTCCTGCATATGGACAGCGGCCTGCGCTACGACCGCTGCGAGCTGTCTACTGTTGACAGCGCCATGCTGTTCCTTGGCGCGCTCACATCAGCAGCCTTCTTCGATGGTCCCGCCGCAGAAGAAGCCGAAATCCGCAAGCTGGGTCTCGCGCTTTACGAACGTGTCGACTGGCACTTCGTGGCCCATGACAATGGCTTGATCAGCATGGGCTGGCATCCCGAGCCCAACCTGCCGGATCATGATGCCCGCGGCCTGATAGAGCGGGACTGGAGCCGCTATAACGAAGGCATGATGGTCACCCTGCTGGCGCTGGGGTCACCCACGCATCCGGCGGGTGACTGGAACGCCTGGATGGAAACGATCGGCGGCACGTGGGGCCCGAATTTCGGTGAGCCGCATCTTGGTTTCTCGCCGATGTTCGGACACCAGTACTCGCACGTCTGGTTCGATTTCCGTGGCATCGCCGACACCTTCATGCGCGGTAAGGGCATTGATTATTTCATCAATTCACGCCGGGCCACCTATGCCCAGCGCAACTACGCCATCCAAAATCCGGGCGGCTTCAAGGACTATGGCGCCGATGTCTGGGGGCTGACGGCGTGCCGCGGGCCAGCCGATGTCGAACTAACGATTGGCAATCGCCAGGTATCGTTCCATGAATATGGAGCGCGCGGCCCCCAAACCGGTGATAACGAGTCCTTCGACGATGGCACCATCGCCCCGACGGCAGGCATAGCCTCAATCGCCTTCGCGCCGGACATCTGTATCCCGCTGATCCAGAGCCTGCGCAAGAAATACGGCTCTGATCTTTATGGCAAATACGGCTTTGCCGACGCCTTTAACCCGACCTTTCCGGCAAGCTATGAAACGCCCACCGGCCGGCATACGCGGCGCGCCGGATGGGTGGCCAAGGACTATCTTGGCATCGATCAGGGACCGATCCTGTGCATGCTGGAAAACCACCGCTCCGGCTTTGTGTGGGATCTGTTCAATCGAAGTTCGGTCACTGGCGAAATTGCCAAACGCGCCTTTAGAATCGCCGGTTTCGAAGCCGTGGCCCCCAACGGCCAGTGGCTAAGCGCATGATGACGAACAGGCGCACTTCGGATTCACATAAGGAGGCTGCTTGCGGGCAGTGTAAAGGGATGAGATTTTTTCTGCTGGCCTTGGCCGCTCTCGTGCTCACGGGATGCGCCACCACCTCGGGCGATATGCTGAAAAGCGGCGCCACGCCCCAAGTGGCCACGCTGCGCGACGGTTCCACCGTGCAATACATGGAATATATCCCGCCCAGTTATCACGGCGGCAAGGTGCCGGTGATTGTCTTCCTGCATGGCTCCGGCGAAGCGGGCAGCGATGTCACGCGCGTCATGGGGCCGGGGCCGTGGGCCTACGCCACCGCGCATCCGGACTTCCCGTTCATCATCCTGGCGCCGCAGCAACCGCGTGATGAGGAATGGGAGCCGAAGCGCCTGAAAGAGTGGCTCGATATCGCCGAGGCGCGCCTTCCGGCCGATAAACACCGCATCTACCTCACCGGCCTGTCGCTCGGCGGCGGCGGCGCGTGGGCCTGGGGTATGCACCAGCCGAGGCGCTTCGCCGCGATTGCGCCGGTCTCTGGCTATTCCAACGCGAAAACGCCCTGCGCCCTCAAGAACAATCACATCTGGGCCTTCCACGGCGAAGCCGACGATGTGGTGCCGATCACCGATGAGCGGCCGCTCGTCGATGCCGCCAAGATCTGCGGCGCCGATATTACCTACACTGTCTATCCCGATGGCAACCACAATGCCTGGGATGCCACCTATGCGAATCCGGCGCTCTACGCCTGGTTCCTCGACCATAAGAATTAAACAGGAGTACGCCCATGACCTCTTTTACCCCCTCCCGCCGCTTCTTCCTGCGTGGCGCGGCCGCTACCGCCGCCTTCCTGCCCGTGGTGGCGCCGGCGCTCGCCAGGGTGAAAAAGGTCGCTGATCCGTTTATCGAAAAGCTGATCGCCGGCATGACCCTGGAAGAAAAGGCCGGCCAGCTCAGCATCTATGGCGACACCACGCGTTTTGACGGGCCGCCGATCAACCCGACCTCAGCACAGGCGCAGGGCAAGGAAAAGGTCAAGGCCGATATTGCCGCAGGCCGCATGACCGGCCTGTTCAACGGCATCGGCGTGGCCGGCGGCCGCGAACTGCAACAGGTCGCTGTCGAACAGTCGCGCACCAAGATTCCGCTGATCTTCGCCGGCGACATCATCCACGGCGTCAAGACCGCCTTCCCGATCCCGCTCGGTGAATCGGCAAGCTGGGATACCGACCTGGCCATGCGCACGGCGCGCGCCGCCGCCCTTGAAGCCACCGCCAAGGGCCTGCACTGGACCTTCGCGCCCATGGTCGATGTGGCGCGTGATCAGCGCTGGGGCCGCGTCGCCGAAGGCGCTGGCGAGGATACCTATCTCGGCATCCAACTGGCCGTGGCGCGCGTGAAGGGCTTCCAGGGCGATGACCTCAAGGCTGAAACCTCCGTTCTGGCCTGCCCGAAGCATTTCGCCGCTTACGGCGCCGTGCAGGGCGGCATGGAATATAACACCGTCGATATCCCCGAAACCACCTTGCGCGAGATTCACCTGCCACCGTTCAAGGCCGCCTTTGACGCCGGCGCCATCACCACCATGTCCTCGTTCAACGATATCGCCGGCGTGCCCTCGACCGGCAGTCCGTATCTGCTGACCGATATCCTGCGCGGTGAGTGGGGCTTCAAAGGGCTGGTGGTTTCCGACTACACCTCGGAAGAAGAACTGATCCTGCACGGCTTTGCCGCCGATGGCGCCGACGCCACGGCGAAGTCGATCAAGGCCGGTTGCGATATCTCGATGCAGAGCGGGCTCTATATCAAGTACCTGCCCGAACTGGTGAAGGCCGGCAAGGTCAGCGAGGCGGTGGTCAATGAAGCGGTGCGCCGCGTGCTCTATGTCAAGAAGGCGCTGGGGCTGTTCGAGAATCCCTACCGTTCGCTCGATCTCAAGCGCGAGCAGAGCGACATCCGCCGGCCGGACACCATCGCCCTAGCGCGCGAAGCCGGCCGCAAGTCATGCGTGCTGCTGAAGAACGATGGCAACCTGCTGCCCCTGCCGAAATCCGGCAAAAAGATCGCCCTGATCGGTCCCTTCGGCAACGATAAAGAGAACTGCCCCGGTCCGTGGGCGGTCTTCCCCGACATCGCCTCGTGCGTCACCTGGGAGGCAGGTTTCCGCGCGGTGATCGGTGACGCCCTGACCGTGGTGAAGGGTTCGGACGTCGAGGCGCCGATCGAAGGCGGTATTGAAGCGGCGGTCAAGGCGGCCAAGGCGGCGGATATCGTTGTGCTGGCCATCGGTGAGGCCGGCAATATGTCGGGCGAGGCGCAATCGCGCGTCGATATCTCGGTGCCGGCGCCGCAACTGGCTTTGGCCGAGGCGATTGCAGCCACCGGCAAGCCGGTCGTCGTCCTGCTCAAGCATGGCCGTGCCCTGGCGCTAACGGGCGCGGTAAAGGACGCGCCGGCGATCCTCGCCACCTGGTTCCTTGGCTCGGAAGAAGGTAACGCCATCGCCGATATCGTCTTTGGCGATTATGCGCCGCAGGGCCGTCTGCCGGTCAGCTTCCCGCAGGCGTCAGGCCAGGAGCCCTTCTATTACAGCCACCGCATCACCGGCCGTCCCCAGATCAGCGAAGACAAGAACTTCAAGGCGCGTTACCGCGAAGTGACCAATGACGCGCTCTATCCCTTCGGCCACGGCCTCAGCTATTCGAGCGTCGCCTACGGCGTGACCACCGTTTCGGCCACGACGCTGAGCATGACCGGCACGATCAAGGTCAGCGCCACGGTCACCAATACCGGCGCGCGTCGTCTGCATGAGGTGGCGCAGCTCTATATCCACGATAAGGTGGCGAGCCTGGTCCAGCCCATCCGACTGCTGAAGGGCTTCCATCACCTCGATCTCGAACCGGGCCAGAGCGCCACGGTCGAATTCACCCTGACGCCGGCGGAACTGGCCTTCGTTCATCCGAACCTGAAACCCATGGCGGAAGCCGGCAAGTTCGACGTCTGGATCGCACCATCGGCTGTCGGCGGCACACCAGCGAGCTTTGACCTGAAAGCATAAGGCATGCCCCAATAATAACGTTACACAAGACGCTATTAAGTCGCTGTTTTTATGATTTTCTATTCAGAAAGCCCGAACGATGTCCCAGCCTCTTTCCCGACGCGCCTACATTAAGGGGGTGGCCTCGACGATAGCCATGGCCGGCGCAGCCTCAGCGTTTGCCCCCGCGATCGCGGCTGCGAAGGATGCTTTTGTCGAAAGCCTGATCGCCAGGATGTCGCTGGAAGACAAGGCCGGACAACTGAGCCTTTACAGCGACTCCGTTCGTACCGAAGCTGCCTTTTTCAATCCAACCATTGCCAGCGAGTCAAAGGACAAGGCGCTGGCCGATATTGCCGCCGGGAAAATCACCGGTCTGTTCAACGGTCGTGGCGTGGGCTTAAGCCGTGAGTTGCAAAAGGTGGCGGTGGAAAAATCGCCGCATGGCATTCCGCTAATCTTCGCGGCTGACATCATCCACGGCATGACAACCATCTTCCCGATCCCGATGGCCGAGGCCGCCAGCTTTGATCCGGAGTTGTCACGTCGCACCAATCGGGCAGCGGCGGTGGAGGCGACGGCCTCGGCCATTCATTGGACCTTTTCACCGGCGGTTGATGTGGTGCGCGACCAGCGTTGGGGGCGAGCGGCCGAGGCGGCGGGAGAAGACACCTGGCTGGCCTGCCGCTTTGCCGCCGCCCGTGTGCAGGGCTTTCAGGGGCCGGATCTGAAGGCTCAGGATTCGATGCTGGCCTGCCTGAAGCACTTCGCCGCCTATGGCGCGGTCGAAGCCGGCATGGATTACAATACGGTCGAGATTACCGAACCCACCCTGCGCCAGACGCACCTGCCACCTTTCCGGGCCGGTATCGATGCCGGCGCGCTGACGGTGATGAGCGCATTCAACGATATCGGCGGCGTGCCATCCACCGGCAATCGCAGGCTGCTGAGCGGAATCTTACGCGGCGAGATGGGCTTCAAGGGTTTTGTGGTCTCCGATTTCACCTCGGAAGAAGAACTGATCGCCCACGGTTTCGCCACCGATGGTCGTGACGCCGCGAAGAAGGCGATCCTGGCCGGCTGCGATATGTCGATGCAATCGGGCATCTACATGAAATACTTGCCGGATCTGGTGCGATCAGGCGAAGTGCCCGTCAAGGTACTGGATGAGGCTGTGCGCCGGGTATTGCACATCAAGAAGGCCATAGGCCTGTTTGATAATCCCTATAAGTCAATGGATGCGGCGCGAGAACATAACGCTATGCGCCGGCCCGAAACCATTGCCCTGGCGCGCGAGGCAGCGCGGCGCGCCTGCGTACTGCTGAAAAATGAGGGCGATGTGTTGCCGTTGAAAAAGTCTGGCCAGAAGGTAGCCTTGATCGGGCCACTGGCTTCGGATCAGAACCAGCTCAACGGTTATTGGGTGGTCTTTTCGGATACGAAAGACAGCGTCACGGTCGAGATGGCCATGCGGGGCGTGATCGGTAACCATCTGACCGTGGTACGCGGCTCGGATATCGAACTCACCGATCGCCGGCGGCATCGACGCAGCGATAAAGGCGGCCCGGGCGGCCGATGTGGTGGTGCTCTGCATCGGCGAAGGGCAGGAGATGTCGGGCGAGGCGCAATCACGCACCGAGATCACCGTGCCCGGGGCCCAAGTTGCGCTCGCCGAGGCTATAAAGGCAACGGGCAAGCCAATGGTGGTCTTGCTAAGTCATGGCCGTGCCCTTGCCCTGGAAGGCGCCATAAGAGACGCCGACGCCATCCTCTGCACCTGGTTCCTTGGGTCAGAGGCTGGAAACGGCATCGCCGATATTCTGTTTGGCGATTACAGCCCGTCGGGCCGCTTGCCATGCAGTTTCCCGCTGAAATCGGGACAGGAGCCGTTCTATTATAATCACCGCACCACCGGGCGCCCGCAGATCGGTGACGATGCCGGCTACCGTGCCCGCTGGCGCGATGCGCCGTTTGAACCGCTCTATCCCTTCGGCCACGGATTGGGCTATGGCAAGGTCAGTTATAGCGCCACGCAATTGAGCGCTGACGCGCTGCCGTGGTCTGGCAAGGTGACGGTATCGGCCGAGGTGAGCAATACCGGCGCGCGTCCGGTGCATGAGGTTGCGCAACTCTATATCCATGACCGCGTGGCCTCGATCACTCAGCCGGTGCGTTCTCTGAAGGGCATTCGCCACCTCGATCTGAAACCCGGCGAAACCCGCACCGTCAGTTTCGACCTTTCCCGCAGCGATCTCGCCTTTGTCGGGCCTGAGCTAAAATGGGAAGCTGAACCCGGTATGTTCGATATCTGGATTGCTCCATCCTCGGCCACCGGCGTGCCGGCAAAACTGACACTACTCAAGGCCTGACCATGAAAACGCTTGTCCTCACCGTTTCGCTTATGGCTTTAGCCACGGCGGCTCACGCTGAACAGACCACCTATGCCAATCCGGTCGATATCGATTACCGTTATAATTTCGAGCAGCAGAACGAGAGAATTTCCTATCGCACCGGCGCCGACCCGGCGGTGGTGCTCCACCAGGGGGCCTATTATCTGCTCCAGACCCTGGCCGATGGCTATTGGCGCTCGGAAGACCTGATCCACTGGAATTTCATTACGCCGTCGCGCTGGCCGTTCGAGAGCATTGTGGCGCCGGCGCTCGTGTCTGATGGCAAGACGCTCTACATCATGCAGTCGCATACCCGCCAGACGGCCCTGTTGAAGAGTGACGATCCGGCATCGGGCAAGCTCGATTTCTGGGTGCGCCGTACCCCGGCGGTGCCGACCGCCGTTGGCGAGGGGAAAGACGACAGCCACCTCGGACCGGATCAGGTGCAACCCAGCCCGTGGGATCCGGGCCTGTTCATCGACGATGATGGCAAGTGGTACATGTACTGGGGCTCGTCGAATATCTATCCCATCTACGGTATAGAAATGACACCGCAGCCCTTTGCCTACAAAGGCAAGCCGAACCGCTTTATTTATCTTCAGCCGGAAAAGCATGGCTGGGAGCGTTTTGGCCAGGATCATTCCGGCAAGCTGCCCAACGGCACGCCCATTGCCCCTTTCACCGAAGGGGCGTGGATGACCAAGGTCAATGGCAAATATTACCTGCAGTACGGTGCGCCGGGCACGGAATACAATGTCTATGGCAATGGCACCTATGTGGCCGATAAACCACTGGGGCCCTTCACCTATGCCGACTATAATCCGGTCGCCTACAAGCCGGGCGGCTTTGTGAATGGCGCCGGGCATGGCTCCACCTTCCAGGACAAGTACGGCAATTACTGGAATACCGGCACCCCGTGGCTGGGTTATAACTGGACCTTCGAGCGCCGCATCGACATGCTGCCAGCGAAATTCTATGCTGATGGCCAGATGGCGGTGTCGGCGCGTTTCGGCGACTTCCCGCATTATGTCCCGACTGCGAAGATAGACGACCCGGAAAAGCTGTTCACCGGCTGGATGCTGCTGTCCTACCGCAAGCCGGTGAGCGTGTCTTCGCAACACACGACGGTCGAAGGCCAGAACTTCGACTCGAAGAACGCTACCGACGAAAACCCCCGCAGCTTCTGGCTGGCGGCGGACAATAAACCCGGCCAGACCCTGACCGTCGATCTCGGTGCGGAAAAGACGGTGCGGGCCATACAGGTCAATTATGCCGACTACAAGTCGGGCCTCTATGCCGATAGCACCGATATCTACACCGAGTTCACGCTGGAAGCCTCAGCCAATGGGCGGACCTGGACAAAGGTCGCTGAAACTGAGCCGCCGCGCCGCGACCGGCCCAATGCCTATTTCGAGCTGCCCCAGCCCGTCAATGCGCGCTATATCCGTTATGTTCATGGTCATATAGGGGCGCCGAACCTGGCCATTGCCGACCTGCGCGTGTTCGGCAGTGCCGATGGCAAGGCACCTCGCAAACCCGCCGGTGTGATGGCGAAGCGCGATACCGATCAACGAAATGCCCATATTGTGTGGAAACCGGTGCCTGGCGCGGTCGGCTATAATGTCCGCTGGGGCATCCGACCGGACCGCCTTACCCTGACCTATCAACTCTTTGCGGAAGATGACGACACCGAATTCGGTGGCCGCCAGCATGGCAATCAACTGGATTTGCGCGCCCTCAATGTCGGCGTCGGCTATTATGTAGCGGTTGAAAGCTTCAACGAAAGCGGTGTGTCGACGCTAAGCCAGGTGATCAGCCTGCCTTAATATCCACGGACGTAAAGGTTTGAGGCCGCTATCGCTTGTCGCTTGAAACTCAGATCGACGCCCTTGCAAAGACCTTTTTAACCTCATCGCACCGCCCCATCGGCAAGTTTGTAATCCTTGTCTGAATTGGGCTTAGCTGCTTTGATTGTTTGGTCAAAGAGAGACATGTGGTTAGCGTCCAAGGCGTCCTCGGCATTACCCACAAATTGTACCCAAAAACCGGCGGATATTCTGGTATCTCATGGGACGCCACTATAAGTGGTTTGCTAGATTTTGGCTGATGTCTTGGGAGGGAGGAATGGTGCCTGGAGCCGGATTCAAAGCGATATACAAGAATTTGTTTTTATTGCATAAAATGCGCTTCAACTAGCTCCCTACCCGCACCTCAGCCCGCTTGCCGCAAAATTTAATCCACAGATTTAATTTGGCTCATTCTGCGGTTAATCACTTTACCTCGATGAGCTCCGTAGCAGCATCTGCACTCAAAGCTTCGTCATAATTTGGTTCAACCTCCACCGACAATTGCAACGTCAATATACTGACAGATACTTCAAGGATAAGCGTTTCTTAGAGCGTATTCTGCCGCCCCCGACTAAGATCAAACTGCCACCGCAGCGGCGAGATGAGCCCCCCTGCCTGAACAAGTCGCGACCGCAGCCAAGGCGCCTGCCACGCAGCGATACGATCGGTTAATGGAGACGCTAGGACAGAGGCTGGCCGCCAATACCAAAATGCCAGTTCGTGTGGAGGGCGATGAAACTCTTGGACACTAAGGTTAGGGTCCGCAAGGGGCCGGGGCTTACGATTTGCCACTCATCGCATCGCCACTTGGACTTAACCTCACTTATTTGGCCAGAGATATACCCAAGGGTATATCTACGGGACAATTTTCAAGGTAACTTACACCCACCAGATTCCACTACATCGAAAATTATGCTATGGATATGCCATGAGTATATCTTGAAGCGAAAAACTAAGGTTACTGCCAAGCCCGTGGCAGCAGCGGACCATAGAGACAACCCAGTACTCAAATGCGCTGGCATAGCGTCCCATCACGCTCAAAATACGTCGCCAATGACTGGCTGGAACGTCTGGGTTCAGGCGTGTTCAAACGTCCGAACGAAATTCTGGTCTGGACCGGCGCCCTTTATATCCTGCAAAAACAGCTTTGTTTGCAATTCGATGTGAGGCGACCGGGCGTCTGCAACGCCGGCTCAACAACATGGACCAAAGGGTATTTGGTCGTACTCATGACTGCTGCTAGCGCCCAGGCCAGGGTCTGTAAATAGGGCGAATACTTTACCAATTTGTATGTTCGGCGTACAAACTAACAGCCTGACTTTAAAAATTTCGCACTGCGTGATATTCTTCTACCCAACACGCCGACCTACCGAGGACATTGCCATGACCGTTGTTGTCGACATCGAGGACCGTCAGTACGACTACACTGATGAAGAAAAGGCAGCGCAAGTGGTTGCTGACTTCCAAGCGGAAACCGGACTTGGTGACGAATTTGTGATCGATCTTTGGAATAGTGATTCGACGCCACAGCGAAGCCTGCTGGAACAACGCATAATTGCCGCCGTTGATCTAAATGGCTCCGCGAAACGTGCCCAGGAAACAGTACCCGCAGGCATCACTTTATATTTAGAGACAGAAGAGGCTTGAGTCTCAAAAGAGGGACAGCTGCAAAATGTGGGCGGGCTTGCATTTAGTGACATTATTCGTTATTTATGGAACGAATAGTGAACGAAAACCGCTAAAGATCTATTTTTGCCTGCTCAAACGCGGCATGGTGGAAATTGTCAACTTATGGTAGCCTTGGGGGATTGTTAACCAACTTCGTCCAAGATCATCACTAAATTAGGGCGTTGCATGTTCGACAATTTAGACCGACCTGGAAATATTGCATGTGATGCGCCCACATTTGTCGACATCTTTGCTGGATGTGGCGGCCTTAGCCTTGGGCTAAAGCGAGCGGGATGGCGAGGCCTATTTGCGATCGAGAAGGATGCCTTTGCGTTCCAAACAATGTCCAGCAATTTTCCAGACAATGCTGGCTGGCGCTCATATGATTGGCCTGAGAGTATTGAACGGAAACCGTGGGATATAAACGAGCTGCTCACCCAAAAAAAGGACGCTTTAGATGAGCTGTCCCAAAGAGTAGACCTATTGGCTGGCGGTCCGCCCTGCCAAGGCTTTTCACATGCCGGGCGTCGCCGCCCTGAAGATCCCCGCAATCGTCTTTTTGAAGCCTATTTGGACTTGGTTGGAATCATTAAGCCGAAGATCGTTCTTATTGAAAACGTTCTGGGCTTCACCTCCGACTTCAACAATATCAAGGAAGGGAACATCAAGAACTTTGCCCAGGCACTGATTGATGCTCTTAGCACTGACTACAATACGGTTTTCTCGATTATCCGAGCTAGCGAATACGGTGTTCCCCAAAATCGAATGAGATTTTTCCTGATCGGAGTACGAAAGGAATGTGATTTGGGGGGCAACCTCGATGTTTTCTTTCAAAAGCTTGAAAAGGAAGCAGGCGGCTTCCTCGCCAGCAGAGGCCTTTCACGTACACCGTCTGCGAAGGACGCGCTTAGTGATCTCGAATTGACGTACAACGGGACGATCGCCTGCCCAGAGTGCAAAGGGTTCCGAGCATCAGATTACAAGGCTCCTCGGACGCCATATCAGCAAGCAATGCGGGATGGCCTTCGGGTCGCTCCTTCCGATATGCGACTTGCTCGTCACCGTCCGGAGATTGCAGCGCGATTTAAGGCGATAATCAAAGCTTGCCGTGATGACGGCACGATCAAATTATCTGCAAGCTCGATAATACGGACGGCGCACAATTTGAAGAAAATTGCGATCAGGGTTCTGGACCCTCTTGCTCCGGCGCCAACCATTACCAGCATGCCGGATGACCTTTTGCACTATTCCGAACCCCGGACGTTGACGGTACGAGAAAATGCACGTCTTCAATCTTTTCCTGATTGGTTTGAATTCAAAGGAAAATATACGACCGGAGGTCACATGAGGGCTCGTGAAGTGCCGCGCTTCACTCAGGTCGCAAATGCAATACCCCCGCTCTTGGCCGAGCAACTTGGTCTTGGCTTATTTCGCTTGCTGGGTCGCAACCCCTTCAACATAGGCGTGAAGAGCGAGACAAGCCTCCGTTAGTGCAAGCTTCTGTTTTAGCAATTTTGTTCTAAAATCCGTCATCCACTGCTCGGTTATCACTACGTCTGCATGTCCGCGCCGTATTGACCGTAAACTGATGGAGCCATCAGGTGCCTCTGAACCTTTTGCATGGGCTAAGGCGTTCCTATTATGAATTACGTCGTCGACAAAATCTGCCAGCGGGGAGGCGGCGAGGGGCACATTTTCCAAGCAACCGAGTACACGCTGGATTCCCTTATATCTCTGCATCGATGTGAAATAGGCGGGATTTGAAACCAAATCTAGTATGAGACCAGACTCAACGATTTTCTTCAATTCAGCCAGAGATTCTTCTGCTCCCGCAATCAACTTGTTCATAGTGCGCGTGGCCTTGCTTGCCATCTTTGCATCCCCAGACGAGAAGACTTTAAGCAAAATGTCCTCCATCATAACGTCCATGTCAGCAACTTCGGCCATTGCAATACCGCGCATGTGACTTACATCGACAACCTTACCAATCACGGTGTCAGCTAGTCCCCGTAGAGAACGCCCAAGATCATTCCGCTCGCCGATAAAAACGCTAGTGACTTTTTCACGCGCGAGTTCGTCGTAAAGATTTACATTGGGTTTGGATGAATAGAACAGAATGTCTGTAAAGCCCAATAGCGTCCGCATAGCGGCCGCTTGTTTCGCGCCGTTCGTGTCATCTCGACTTAGGTGATAGTCGATAGCCACAAGATCGAAATTGCGTCCTTCTTGCCGTGCAAGCTTCCGTAGCCCGGAGGGTGACAGGTCATTTGCGATCTGTGTATTCAAAACGAAACCTTTTCCGGCAAGATGATCCTTAAGAGATATAATTGACTGATTTATTGTAGTGGGATCGTCATCTACTACTAATAGGTTGAAATTTAGCCTCATTGAGCTATCCTTACAAGTATATTAGCACCATCTAGCTCAGCCGAATAAGCTTCTTCGTGGAGTTCAACGACCCCCTTTAGACTGCCGATCACTCGACGAATGTGGTGAAGGCCCAGCCCTGATCCGTCTGTACTAGTCACGCCCTTCTCGAACAATCGCTCTAGAGGTCTAATATTAGGCCACCCTAAGCCATCATCGGCGACGGCAACCATTAGTTCGGCCTTGGCCCCCTTTGAGACAGAAATCTCGAATCCAACGTTAGACGCGTTCGCTTTCTTCGAATTTGAAATGAAATTGTCGAGAACAATTCCAACCTCGATTGGCTTAAATTTCTTTGTGAATTCTCGGGCGTCAGAGGCCACATGAACACTCATGCCTTGAGGTGCCCAAAGCGTCGATATTGTTTCAATGTAATCAGAAATGTACAAAGCAAGATCTGCCTCGATTAGCGTGGACTGCTCTCGGTATCCGCCTTTGGTTGCGAAGCGGGCGGCTGTAAGGATCTGACTGTTTCGGTATGACGTACTTTCCAAAAAGTCGACCCAATCTTCCTTTGCGATTTCTCCATCAGCGCGCAGGCGAACCATCATACGCTCGACACCGTTTTGCACGTCGGCCGCATGAATGATAATTTGATGGTGTAGGTTCAGGATCGTGTCTTCGTCCAGGGACGAAGCGGCGACCAGAAAATCGTTGCGCTTTCTTTCGTCCGTAAGTTGCTCAACAGCGGCAGCTCTGGACGCTTCTGCCAGAACGGCTCGTTCTTCGGCGCGACGCTGCGCTTCACGTGCTTCCGCCTCAGCAATTCGCAGAGCGTAAATTCTAGCTTTTGCCGCATCCACTTGTGATAACAGCGTGGAATTGCCTGTTTCTTCGGCTAGAAGTTCAAGCGCCTTCAATGAGCCCTCAAACTCATCAGAGATGTCTTCGATGATTCGAACGATCTCAGGATTATATTCAACCAACTCAACGCCGCTGGTCGCGGCAAGACGCGAAATTAGCTTTGTAACTTTCGCGCTATTTTCATCCATCATTATCCGAGATGTGTCGTCCACCTCTTGGTCAAATTTATCCATCCAACTGATATCGACGACATATCGTTCTAATCTTTTGACGCACTTTTCCTTTATAAATTCTATTAATTCTCGGACCTGTGGGGTTTCTATTAAGCCCTGATTTCTACTCGTCGCTTCGTCAAAACCTGACACGCCCTTGATCTCGACGCGCCCAATTAAGTCTCGGCCGCCCAAGAAACGACGAACGCCCTGTTGCTTTCGTTGATTAAGAAGGAAGAAGTCGTCGTCAGGTGCGCCAATAGGGAATACTCGAAAACCATTTCGAAACAGAAATATCGATCCAAATTGAACCGACGGAAGGCCCATCCTGTTTGCAAATACTACTTTCGCGCTTCTATTGAGGTAATAGATATCAACATGAATGCAAGTCTCAGCCAATCCGGCGTAGGGATTCTCTTCGCGGATCTTATATATTAGCTTACCTCGGTCCTCCAAGGTGGTCGTAATAGTTTTGCCGTCATTTGACAGTGCAATTTGTATCGCCGTAGTACGTTCGCCGATGGCGTCCATGATGGCATTGCCAATAATGCCGTTGACCAGAAGCCGTTCAGGCTTTTTTCCAGCATTTTCCTTATTGTACTCAGCATCCCTTTCATCCGCCTCAAGTTCTGCCAACGCAACAATTTCAATCAGAAACGTGCGCGATGCGCCGGAAAATGGATCGATAAGTTTGGTCAGCTCTCGTTTTAACGACTGGAGTTTCGGCCTGTTCCATTCGCTTCGGAGATTTCTGATCTCCAGAACGGTCCCGGTCTCCCCGTCCAAGCTCTGTTTTGTCGCTGGTAGACGTGCCAGAGACGATGTCTCTACATGTATATTTGTGAACTCTTCCTTCGGGTTGACTTCAAAAAGTGTCCAATCAACTTCCACCACTTGGGCGCTTGCGCTGGAGGCTTTGCTCGTCAGAACTAGGCTAGAGCCTAAACGATCGCAAGAAAACCGACCCACTCCCTTCGCGCCCGCATATGCACGACTCCGTTCGCCGATGTGCTCCCGATAGTCGTCATCCTCAGTGCCTTCTTTTTTTGCAGAGTACGCTACAACCAACCATTTATTGAGGATGTCATTATCGGACATGCCCTTGCCATTGTCGCCAATTATAATCCTGTCTTCCTCAAAAGTAAGCCTGACGGATGTGGCGTGCGCGTCGAATGCGTTTTTGACCAATTCGAAAACGGCGACAAAATCATCGGTGATCAGGTCGCGTCCGATCAAGTCTTTTAGACCGGTGCTAACCCGGAACGATTTTTTTTCAGGTAATGCCACCGCTACCGCCATTTTGATTCCCCACTAAAATGGTCGCACGCGGAATCATAAATGGTCAAGGAAATTAATACCCTAGGTTGCTCGGGTGGGTTTGACGCCAAAAAACAACGGCCCGAACCGATTTTGATGCAAAGCAAACGACAATACAGTCGTTTCCTGACCGAGACCTTACTTCCAAGCAGTGCCCTAATCGACGAATTGTTATGAACGCAGATGGATTCACAGTCAAAACGATATAGCCTAATAAGGTCTTAGACACTAGCACGCTTGTCTGGGGGAATATTTGGGGGTACTTTCGCCCTCACGCTTTTTCAATAGAAAATTGATTCAATTGACTATTTTAAAGATCCGCGTCCTTTCATGGGCTTAGTAAAGACCGGCGCAAGTCGTTGGCACATCGGGCCTGCGTTTGTCAGCCATCGTTTCCAAAACAGCCCCTAATGCATTGGCGTCATCGGCGAGGTATGAGCTCGTAAAGAGATCCTTGTCCGCAAAGGCTGCGTAAGCCGGGTCCGAGAACACTCCAAAGCGGTGCTGCACCTTTTCGACCAACTGGGTCAGTAGCACCCCGTGCTCGGCCGGCTGCAACGCGATCTTCCCGCCAGCCATCGTTACTCCGGCTTTCCAAGCCTTGGCTAGACCAACCGTCGCGAACTTTGCCTGCTGATCAACGACATCCGCCTTGGCAATGGTCGCTAGCATCGATTGCCATCCGACCTTACAAAGCGCGCGAGCCTCTTCAGTCGTGCCTTGAGCTTTGTAGTCGGCAAACTGCAGATAGTCAGTCGTGCCGGGCGTCCCATTTGGTATCATGGCGAACGCTGACCATTTTTGCACAACCGAGTCACTGAGTGCATTCAGAGTGTTCATCGTGTTGACAGAGACACGGGTCGTAGTAGCTGTCTTGATGACTTGATTTAGTTGGGCTGGGGGAAGCGTCGGATCTTCCAGAGCCGCATCGATTTTTTCCGAAGTCTGCGCCCAAGTTTCGTAGGCATATTCGCCAACAATACCGTTCTGACCATGATTGATGACATTCACGGTAAAGTACGATTCGAGCGTATATGGCACCCGGATCATGCCTGGATTTACGGCTTCATTCTTAACTAGCTCCCTTCCTTGTTGCGGCACTTGCCCCTTGTAGCTCTTGCCGTCCGCCCAATAGAAAAGAGCCCCGGTATTTTGATCTAACCGCAGGTTATTCCAGATCATGGGCCTCTCACGATGCTGGACGCGTCTGTAAACGTACCGGCCTTCTGTAAAGGTTGGTGTGATTTGATCCTTTAGGTCGTCTGCGTTATCCAGCAACATCCTGTATTCGAACAGCACGTCGTCGCGATTTCCATCGAGCAAGCTGGTTCCCAGTGTGACAAGCGTATCATTGACTACTGAAGGGGCCACGTTGGCCTTTCCCAGTTCCGCCAAGCTTTTTAGCAAGGACTTTGTGGACGCACTGACCCTGTCCAACTCCAGCACGATGATCTGAATGCCGACTGGCCGGCCGTTATATTTGACCGGCCCGCTAATGGGTATATTGCTAAAATTCAGGTCCTGCCCCTCTTCGACATCGGAACTGTAATAGACGACCCGCGCCTTAGCCAGCGAAGGAGCCCCCTCCCGGTCATCTTTCAAGACATCGATAAAGTGGACATCTGCAACGTTGGCGGCCGTGTCCGCGAATTCGAAAGCGTTCACAAGAATTACAATTTCCCCGTTTTTTGGAGCGCCTAGTCGCTTAAAGCTCCGGCTTTCGGAAAATTGCGCAATAAGACCATGATCTAGTCTAATGGAGTAGACATCTCCTGGTTTCACAGGCGGTTGGCCGAGGGAAAAGTTCTTATCAGTCAAGCGCGAGGGAAGCATGAAAGAGCAATTGGGATCGTCGGAGACATTTTCCGCAAGCGGCTCTTCTTTCCAGCACTCGTCCATATGCGATGCTCTAAAGTTGAGTGCAGCCTGATGCTGCATGAACTCACTCTTACGATAATCAATCTTACCACTGTCATAGGTTGCGCACCCGGCCAATGATGAGACAACACAGGCAGTTAAAATTACTCCAAATCCGCGCATAATGCCCCCAAGACGTCAGAATTAATTGTTATGAAAACACAATCAGAAGTAAGCCACTTTAGGACTGCGAACGCAAGAACTCGCACGCAAAACTTGCATACCGTTGCCATCATGTAACGCCGTTGTCGGATATTGGGTGATTTTTCAGTCCGTTGCGACCCGAGAGTTTACGCGAACGTTCGAAACGCACTCACGTGAAGTCTAGGTTATCGGGCGCCACATCGGGAACAACGGGTCGGGTATTCATTTTCCGAGCTCCTGGAGATCATGCCAGCCAACCGGGTCCAAGATCCAGCGATTGACGCTCAATTCATGCCAACCGGCCCCATGGACGCTAATCTTCAGTTGCTGCGGAAATGTTCCCTCTGTGATCTTGCGATAGAGGCTCGAACGACTGAGACCCGTGCGGTCCAGAACGGTTTTCAATCGTATTATACGGTCGGCTTGGGACATCAATGGACTTCTCCAATTTCTCACCAGATGCGCAGATACCTGACAAGTAAATTGATAGAAATCTTGCGAAAATTCAAGATGGCGGAGAGCCTGCTTAGGGTGATAAGCCGCGAAAGTCTTCCAACGGGAATGAAAAGGATGCTGTAGCAAAGAATATACAATAATAGGAATGTTAACATTGTCGTGAAGCATTGTCCCACCACGTCCCAACATTCTACGGCTTACTTCAAATGGCTTGAGTTTAGCTGTGAAGGCTGAGTGTCCAGCCCGGCAAAATGTCGCTTACAGGCAACTTTGACCGCTTCCTGAAGCATCGACACACGCTCCACCAGCCAGTTCAACTCTTCATCGGTGACCTGGTAGTCGGAAGAATACCTGGCCTCAACGTAAGCCCTGCGCAGTCGATCGAACGCCTGGCGATGGAGGCGGCTTTCGGACGGCCATATGCCTCTCAGATGGTCGTCGAGATTTTCCGCTTGAGAGCGAAGGACAGAGATGCGGTGGCTCTTGGGACTATACAAAGTCATTGTGAGAAGCAGGCAGTGGTAAAGTGCCTCTACCGTTTGGTGAAGAAGAAAGGCAGCATGCTTCAATTCATCGTCGGCTAAGCTGTAATTGGCTAGCTGGAAATTGTACCCCGCTTTATGTATCCACTGGTCATAGTATGCCTTTGCCTCTACTTTTATTTCCGTCGGCGTCAGTGGCTTAGGCTTGGCTAACAGATGTCCCGGCGCGTCGTAAAGCAGGATGCCATCGCGGGCGATATCCGAGAAAAACGGTCGGCCTCTGGCCAACTGATCATTCACGTCATCGAGGCTGTGGACTATAAAGTTCACCGGCGTCTTGATATGCTGGGTGACGGTCAGTTCCTGGATGAAGTGCTGATCAGCCTTGTCCCAGTAGGTATGCAGGTCGGTGAAGTCCTGGCCATTGACCACCACCAACAGGTCGTAATCAGACCGGTAGCCGCTGAGGCGATCTTCGACCCAGTCGCCACGGGCATAGGAACCGAACAGAATGACCTTGAGGATGCGCCCGGCCTTGCGCTTTGCGGACAGCGCCGTCTTGGTCGCATCCTCAAACTCGTCGAACAGGATCTTCACCACGCGTTCGAGTTCGCGTCGTTTGGTATCCGGCAGGTGATCGAGTTTGTCGGTGTTCATGGCTGTCTCTGTGTTGGATTCTTTGTGCACCACTTCGCCTAATGGATCAATGCAGTGGTATTCCATTCCTGTGGTGCGGACGCATAACGCTAGCCGACGCCACCGAATAGACACCCAACCGTCAGGGCGCAAGCGCACACCGTGTCACAAGTTTCTTCGTCCAAGGGCTAACCGCAATTAGAGGCACCTGTATCCATTCTGACGCCGCGTCACCGTGACGCCCTGGCACAATGACATCACCATCTATCTTGTCATTCATTGTCCGTAAGCGGGCAGTCTCCCGCTTACGGACATGGTGGCCCCTTGTCGGGCTGGCTGGCGTGGGTCAAGCCCTTTACCGTCAGGCGGATTTACCGACCCTATCGGTAAATCCGGGGCTTGAGGCGCGACAGACGGCCCGGCACTTTGCAGGCAGTTTCCAAGAGACTGACCTGCCGCCCCTTCACCGTCGACGCCGCTCATAACGCCGATGCGCGTCACCTGCCCTCGCCGCAATCTCTTCCGCCTCGGTGTCAAAGGCTCGCTTTCCCGTTTTGCGCCAAACCTCGATATTGGCTGCCCCCTCCCCGCTCTTGAGCTTCGTGGCCAGGGTGAGGAACGCTCCGTACAGAACCGTGCGATCATCCATGGTCAGATCGTCGAGCTTCGCCTTGATGACCAAGCCACCGAGCTCGATCAGATGACGGGTCCGTTCGCGTCGCTTCATCACCCAATCCCGCGTGTCAGTTCTCGCCTGCTTTAAGTTCAAACGGTTGCGTAAGGCCGTCAGCTTCTGCTGTCGCCGCAGGGTTCGCTTCAGTCCCTCTCCCAGATTCTTCCGGTCCCCCTCCCCGAAAAAATGCCGCCCCGGTTTTGCGCAATCCCTCCTTCCGTTCAGCCTTGATGTCTTTCACCATGGCCAGCAATCCGCCCGCCAGTGTGTCGATGTCGAGCGCGTCGGCACCGGTCGCGATGACCAGCTCGCCCAGTTGTTTTACCTTTCTGTCCTTCAACGTTCTGGCGCGATCATTCAGTGCCTTCAGTTCCGCGTCGAAGTCCCTTGGTTTACGCATAGCCATCTCCTGCATTTGAGCTTGAGACCATTATAGGATAGGCTGCCTGGATATGCTCCAATGTTGCCGAGACCGGGTGAGACAGCCCGGTCCATCCCGAGATTTAATCTTGGGAGGGCGCGCTTATACGTCGTGCCGACGTAGGCTTTTCGGCGTAATTGGTATGTCGCCATGGCGATATATCATCTCTCCGTCAAAGTGATTTCCCGAGCGGCCGGATCCAGCGCCGTGGCGGCCGCCGCCTATCGATCGGCGGGCCGATTGTTTGACGAGCGGCTGGATCGCGCCCAGGACTTCACCAACAAGACCGGCGTCGTTCATTCCGAGGTCATGCTCCCCGACAACGCGCCGCCGGAATGGTCGGACCGTGAGCGGTTGTGGAATGACGTCGAAGCCTTCGAGAAACGCAAGGATGCCCAGCTCTCCCGTGAGGTCGAGTTTGCCATTCCGCGTGAGATGAACCAGTCACAAGGCATCGACCTGGCCCGCGACTTTGTCGAGCGTGAGTTTGTCGAACAGGGCATGATCGCCGACCTCAATGTGCATTGGGACATCGGCGCAGATGGCCAGGCCAAACCGCACGCCCACGTCATGCTGACCATGCGCGAGGTCAGCGAAGACGGCTTTGGACCCAAGGTGCGTGACTGGAACCGCGTTGAGCTGGTCGAGCACTGGCGTGAGACCTGGGCCGAGCATGTCAATCAGCGTCTTGCCGAGCTCGATATCGACGCCCGTATCGATCACCGTACACTCGAAGAGCAAGGCATCGACCTGGAGCCGCAAAGCAAGATCGGCGCAGCGGCACGCCGCATGGAAAGCCAAGGGCTTGAGGCCGAGCGCATCGAGGACCATGCCGATATCGCTTACCGCAATGGCGAGAGGATACTCGGCAACCCGAAGATTGCCTTGGACGCCATCACCCACACTCAGGCGACCTTCACCAAGCGTGACCTGGCCATGTTCGTGCACCGTCATTCCGACGGCGCCGATCAGTTCAACGCTGTCATGACCGCCGTACGGCAATCACCTGATCTGGTGGAATTGGGCAACGACGGGCGTGGCGATGAGCGCTTCACCAGCCGCGACATGATCGAGACCGAACAGCGTCTGCAACGGGCGGCGGACCTGATGAAGGCGCGCGAGCACCATCGCGTCTCAACAGCCAGCCGCGACATGGTGCTGGGGCGGGCCGAGGCGCGCGGGTTCACCCTATCAGGTGAACAGAATGCCGCATTGGCGCATGTCACAAAGGCCGACGGTCTTAGTGTCGTTGTCGGCTATGCCGGCACCGGCAAGAGCGCCATGTTGGGCATAGCAAGAGAGGCGTGGGAGGACGCCGGCTACACGGTCAGAGGGGCCGCCTTGTCCGGCATTGCCGCCGAGAACCTTGAGGCAGGTTCCGGCATTCCATCCCGCACCATCGCCAGCCTGGAGCATCAATGGGGCAAGGGCCGTGAGCTACTGACGTCGCGCGATGTCCTGGTGGTCGACGAAGCCGGCATGGTCGGCAGCCGCCAGATGGAACGCGTGCTGTCGGCCGCCGCCGAGGCCGGTGCTAAGGTCGTGCTGGTCGGTGATCCGGAACAGCTGCAAGCGATTGAAGCCGGCGCCGCTTTCCGCGCGATCCATGAGCGCCACGGCGGTGTTGAGATCACGCAGGTGCGCCGTCAGCACGAAGACTGGCAGCGCGACGCCACCCGCCATCTCGCCACGGGCCGGACGACGCAAGCTCTGCATGCCTATTATGATCACGGCCATGTCCATGAGGCGGAAACGCGCGAGGATGCCAGGCAGGAGCTGGTCGAGCGCTGGGACAAGGATCGGATTGATAACCCCGAAGCCTCACGGCTGATCCTCACGCACACCAATGACGAGGTGCAGGTCTTGAACGCCCTGGCGCGTGATCGGCTGAAAGCCAGAGGTGAATTAGGCGATGATGTAGAGATGAAGGTCGAGCGCGGCGATCGCACCTTTGCAGCCGGAGACCGAGTTCTGTTCCTCAAGAACGAACGCGGGCTTGATGAGCATGGTGGCGTCAAGAACGGCACCTTGGGGACGGCGGAAGTTGTTGATGTAAACCGAATGTCTGTGCGCCTCGACGATGGCCGGTCGGTAGCGTTTGATCTGAAGGACTACAACGCCATCGACCACGGCTACGCCGTCACCATCCACAAGTCCCAGGGCGTGACCATCGACCGTGTGCATGTCCTGGCGACACCGGGGCTTGATAGCCATTCGAGTTATGTCGCCCTCTCCCGCCATCGTTACAGTGTCGACCTGCACTATGGCCGCGACGACTTCGACGATCTGAACCGGCTTAGCCGTACCCTGTCGCTTGAGCGCTCGAAAGATATGGCACTGGACCACGACGGGGCCAAGGCCTTCGCTGAACGACGCGGCATAACTTTGCGCGAACGTGTGGTCGAGATCATCCGCCAGGTGCCGGAGAAGGTGCGCGGCATGTTTGATGGCCTGGACCTAGGGCAACGATCCAACACACCGCAACCAAAGCCGACCGATTACCGGGAAGACCGCGATGCTTTGCGCCGCAGCGCCATCCAGCGCCATGCCGGGGCGGTGCGCGATATCTTCCGTATGCACGACAAAGACCTGCCAGTTCTGCCACACCAGACCACGGCCCTTAAGAAGGCCCGTGAGGGATTGAGCGCCTTCGACAAGCACGCCGTCCACGACTTAGAGCGGGTCTATAGCGCTGATCCCTCCATGGCCAGCGAGGCCGCAAGCGGACGCACAAATCGATCCATCCAAACCCTGCGGTTGGAAGCGGAGATTAGGGCAGATCCGGTGAAACGCGCGGATCGCTTCGTCGATGACTGGACGCGGACGGATGCGCAACGGGTCGGTGCGGAACGGTCGGGCGACACCGCTACGGCCAACCGCCTGCGCGATCAGATGGGCGCCATGGCCAAGACCATAGAGCGCGATCCACAGATGGAGTCGCACCTGCGCAACCGCCGATCGGCCCTGGGCCTCAGTCGTAGCGGCTCCGGATGGGACATGGAGCGGAGCCTGTCGAGTGAGCTTGGCGCCAGCATCGGGTTTGCGCCTTCACGCGGCATCAGCATTGGCATGTAGCAGAAAGGAAACAGACATGACTGAGAATACAGAGCTTGAGCCGGAGCCAAAGTCGCCGACAGAGGCCTTCGATGACTTACGCCGCGAGGTAGCGTTGATGCGCAAAGTTATCGAGCGCATGGCCGACGACCAGCGCGCCGCGCCTGATTACAGCGAGACTTTGGGTATAATGGCAGATGGCCTGACAGTGGCGTCGACGTCATTGGACTGGCTGACACAGCGCCCCATCGTGAACACGACCGCTGAGCAAATCGCGCAAGAGATGAGCAAGGCCGGGAACCAGGCCCGGGCTGAAGACCAACGGACCATCGCGGATGCGGCTAAAGCCCTGAAGGACACGACTTATGATTTGTCGGCGTGGATTGCGGGCGCTCGAAAGGCCGACGACCAGGATCGAGAGGTTTTGCGGTTCAGCGCCGTTGCAGCGGGCGCGGGTGCTTTTGTTGCCATTATACTGACGATTGGATGCTTAAGGCTATTCCCCGAGCATGGCGCGGCTTGGCTTTTAGGTAAAGATCGATGGGAGGCTGGCCAGCAATTGATGGCATCTGCAAATCCTGAGCAGTGGGCGGCAATACAGCAAGCCGTCAACCTGGAACGCGACAACCATCAGTCAATCATTGATTGCCAAAAGAATGCTGAGCGTACAGGTCATGACCAGCGATGCCGTGTGACGGTGAAGGCATCGGCGAGTAAAAATTGATCGTAGAGTGTTTACCGTTCGGGTCACTTTATCGTACTTCATAGACCCCAACCTCGGTTGGACGGCTGCCGCTGATCCCCAAAAATTATCGGTCCTACGGCCTTCGCTTTGATATGAAACGGGCACTTGAGAGTGAACCAACGTTCAAGCATCGCGTAAATGCGGAGGAAGTGGCTCCAGCAATCGCCGCCCCGTAAAGGCGACACCGGATGGATGCTCGGCTCAAAGCTGGTGTCGGCCGGCTCAATCCGTTCCGACATCTGGACGGGTGTAGGGGCAGAATTGGCCCTTCGCAACATGATTTGCATCAAACCAGTATTCGGATGGTGGAGGGAGCGTCGAAACGCTCAAATTTATGCGCTGCGTATCCGATATTCCTTGATGGTGACCATAAAAAGCGATGGTCTCGACTTTAACATCCACACGCCTATCCCAGTTGCTGTCCATACGATGCTGCGACAACAGATAGAACAGCAGATTGATATCCAACGACATTGAGGCCACAGTAAGCTCCTGTACGATTTTAGACGGTCGCTTACAAAATTGGTCCTCAGCTTCACTCTCCCATGTGCAGCCATTTAACGTCATTTGCCTAAAAATCTGGCTATTGCCAGATCATCAATTTTATCGCAAAAGTTGAGGGATAAATGTGGGCGAACTTAATGGATATTTTTGAACTTCTTGGCGCGACTATTTCCATTGGGGGAACCTTGGCGTCCATGATCATTGCGTTGGTAGCATTGAGATTTACGCAAACCTTTTCTGCATGGCGCCAGGAACAACGCCTCGCAAAGACCGTAGATATCCTTACTCAGTATCGCGATATTCGAATATTTCCAATAGAGGTTTTTGCCGAATTAACGCCCGAACAGTTTTCGAGCTCCCACAATGAATTATCAACAAATATTTATAGAAGAAAAGCCATCGAATATTTAAATTCTATGGAATTTATCGCTCTTTTGATAAACAGCAAAGCAATAGATGAAGATATATGCTTTAAATTTATGCGACCAACAACAATATCATCGTTTAGCAGACTGCTCTCTTATATACTTTCCGCCAGAGAACACGCAAATAATTCTGATTTATATTCTGAGTTTGAAGAACTTGCAAGAAGATGGGGCGGAGATCGGTGATTTCGGATGCTGCGTTCAATGCAATTCAGAGTGAGATACAGCGACGCGGGTTGACCGAGGGTGTGCTTGGCGAAGCTTTGTCGCTATATCAAGCCAACCATAGCGATCTTCGCTCCTCAGATCCGTCTCTCAACGCACGAGAATTGGAACGCACGCTGCTGGTTCAGACTTCTATTAATAGCCTTGTCTCTGTTGCGGACAAGAATTTTCTGAATAACGCTCGTAAAGCTGTAAAACCAGATCAAATAAAAAATTCCCTATCCAGTTTTGGTTGGAATATTCTTATTGGCTTAATAACTAATTTTCTATTCCTCATAATTATGATTTCTATTTACCTAACTTCTCAAGATACCGCCCAAAGCCTATTCAAATCCTTGGGGGTGAACTTGGTGACAGATCCTAATTCAAAGACGGCCGTCTTGCCTGCTCAAAGCCCATCAGCCACTAATGTCGGCTCTTCTAGTGCCACAGTTAAATAAATATCGGACAATAGCTCCGATTGTCGCCCTCAACTCCCAATCATAACGGTTGGTGATTTCACATAGAGTGCATAGCGCGAAATCTGAAGAGTTTGCCGCCCTTCACTGTAGGTGATAGTCAACAATGACTGATTTAGATGAATGGACGGGGGGCAAGCGCTATTTCTCTGCCAGTCCAAAGCAATACAACTGGCGCAAAATCTTGATAATAAATAAGGGGGCGCTAAATTGGCATTTTGTTGCGCACTATTTTGGTCCACCAACGCGTATAAAAATGTCATTACCTGCCCGCGAAGTGACCGTAAAAGCACCGTCCGTTTCCCGCCCTAGCTTACATTTATTACCTTCCGGAGTTTCCGCCGCGGCAAACGAGGCATAGGCCTCTGGAGGTTTTGGAACGAGTGTATTCACGGTCGGGGGCGAAAAACGGACGTTAGATATCGGCACGTCCTGGCATTGGTCTACGTGCGCTCCGTAATAGGTATTTGAGTTTTTTAAGGACACAGGGTCTACGCCTACCGCCCCTTTGGGCAATTTGATCTGGCCGATATAGGTATTAACATCTTTGCCGTCTGCGCCTTTTTGGTAAGCAGACGCGTACCACCACTGACCATCTTGATCGGTATGGTTTTTCCAAAGTCTGAACGTGAATGCGCTGCCGGGCAGAAGCGATAGCGTTGCTGTGCAAGACCCCGACTTCCCGTCACCACCTTTACTGCACGTGGCCCCCTTAAACTCCAATGCATTGGGAACGGCAAAGACCGCCGCGTACTGATCGCCAGAAGTGTGGCGTAACGAAAGCGAGGAGTAGTTCTCCGGCAAGTCTGCCCATTGCCAGTGAAGCGATATTGTGTTCGATGACGAGGATTCCACAATAGAAATAGCCTGATCAACATTCCACACCGCGGAAGGTGGCGCTTTAAACTTCCAGTTTACGTACGAGGTCGCCCAAGACTGAACCACTTGAGTATGTGCCTTGCCATTATCTACGGCTGCGTGCATCTCGATTGGCACGGCCACAGGAATAATTCGGCTGGTTGTTTTGGTTGGCTGTACGAGTTTAACGTCCGGCTTCCTTTCTGACGAGCTCGCTGACTCAGCCGCAGCCTTGCGATTATCATTATTGGACTTCTCAGGATCCGACTTAGTGAAAAGCGCCGGAAATATCTCTGGCGACACGAAGATTAGGCACCCGGCAATAAACACCACAATCGCTGGCGGCGCCGAGATCTTCACCTTGACGCCCGGCAGCTCCATTTCATGGTCGGTCACAGTTCGCCGATGGAAAATAAACAGCCCCAAACCTACAAGCGCGATAAATGCGCCGAATGCCATTACCAGCTTATGGTCCATTATTGCCCCCGTGATCGATCCAAAGTAGCTTAATTTACGCTCTTGTCTATAGGTTGCCATTCGTCCCGGCTTTCCGAGCAACAGTTTCCCGTTTCAGAGCTTCATCTGGTCAGACTTCGAGGCGTGGCCTGGCACCACCTACATCTACTTCGTTGCGCCCATGTGCAGGACTCCCGGCAAACCCAGACGCGAACCTGCACCTGCTCTATCCGTCGCCGTTCTCCCACCGTCCAAACAGGCAGGTTACCGGGAATATGGATTATCTTTCAAGCGAACCTGATGCGATTGTATGCCCGGTTGATCGCATCCGTCGGTGACGGCCCTCCCGAAAATTCTCGACCTCGTCAAGACCCTATTCGAGGACGAATAAGTCACGGCGGGTGGAACCACAATACACTTAGACTGCAAGTATGATGTTGGCACGAAACCGGCTGGTGAATGGCTAGCTCAATTTGCGTCAGGCCACACGGGTACATCCTGCTCAAACGAGATGTTTGAGAAATCAGCATCCAAGAGCTTGTTTGCATCGAATCCCTGCTTTTCGACAGTAGCGATGCTTGTAAATTGCCAAGCCCGCACGGGATGCTTCGCCACAGACACTGGGTCTTTCTTCCGGTCCTGCTGCAAGTTGACATCGACAATCCAAATACCGACGTCCTGTAGTCTCTTGTCTTTTCCGACGTGCACATCCCACCAGGATTTTGCAGTATAGATCACTGGCGTCTTGCCTGTGAACTGTTTGACAGCCTCAACCCAGGCCGCTGCAACATCACCGGCCTTCCCCTTATTTTCAGGACAATCCCAGCGATCAGCAGTCTTGCTTCCATCTGCACAGGTACCCACATCCCATTCCATATCGAGGACTGGTACAAGATCGTCTTTTTTCAAGCCGCCGACGGATTTCAAATATCCTAGAAAATTCCCGGCCTGCGCCTGTCCATCTACCCCGGCACTTAGAAAATGATAGGCGCCGTGCCGGATACCGGCCGAGCGAGATGCCGACCAATGTGCGGAAAAAGTGCGGTCGCGATATACAGCACCTTGGCTAGCTTTTATGTAGGCAAACTTGACGCCAGACTTGGCTAGGGTTGGCCAAGTCACTGTGCCGTTGTGGTGTGACACGTCAACGCCATAAACCGCATCATTCGCATCGGCAGGGAACACAAAGGTGCTTTTCACCTGTTTATTGGCTTGTAAACCGCGCACCTCAAGGTCGTACTCAGCCAGTTGCTCTCTCGATTGATCGTCCATTAAATCCTGATACTGAACAGTTTGCGCGTGGGCGCCATAAGTCACTGACAAAATAGCACTTATGCATACACTCGCCCAAATATTGACCTTCATAGCAATCCCCAATCAGTTATTTCGAGAAAAGAAAACGTTGTTATATGCAACCAAAGAACGTATTAAACTCGCGTTAACCTTTCGTCAATGCTCAACCGGGGGCAAATCCGAACATGACTTTTCGCGCATGCCTTTGTGCTCTTTTCGCCATCGCCTTTATGCTTACTGACAGCGCCAGCGCCGACCCGGAACCAGACGCCGGCGCGTCTGAGTTGCTGGAGCCAAACCGGTTCGCACTCATTATCGGAGTTGGCCCAAAATACACGGAGTTGGGAAGCCTCCCAAGGCTGGAGAACTCCTGCAGCGAGGCTCACGCTGTAGCGGAAGCCTTAAGAGCGAACTATTGGACAGACGTGTTTGAACTACCTTGCGATGCCACGAATGATCAGATCTACGAAGCCATCCAGAAGTTTAAGGACAAGGTTAATTTGACACCGCGCGCTTTCGCTCTGATTTACTACACCGGCCATGGCATCCAGGCCGGCAATAAAAATTATATTTTCGGCGCGAATACCGATATCGACGCCGTCAAGCTAGCTGCCGAAGCCGTGGCGACAAAGCGGATCAGGTTTGATACGACCGACCCGGATACGCATCAGTACGTTCGAAACAGCGTCGATATCGCCGAGCCGTTTGCTCACCTGGAGAGCCCATACTCAAAATCTGTCATCATTCTGCTCGACGCGTGTCGAGACAATCCGATCGAGGAAGAGCTTCACAGAGTAGGGATAAAGGTGAGTTACCCGACAAAGGTCCAGAAGGATGCAGGGGTGAGCTACCTATTTTCCACTCAGGACGGCACGCCTTCACGAACAGGGGTGGGGAAAGAGTTGTCACCTTTTACAGCTGAATTGATCGCTACCCTGGATCAAATTCGAAATTCGCTCGCCATCTCCAAACCGGTAGACACCAACAACTTGATCGTGTTCGGTACGAAAGTAAAATCGAACGTATTGCGGCGAACAGGGTACCATCAAGATCCAGATTGGGTTAATCAAATAATTGATCCGCCAACCTACTGTATTCAGGGGTGTCCCAGTGCTCGCGCAGAATGGGATCAGAATGTCGCCGAGACGATCATTTTAGGCTTCGGCTCGACGGGCGCACCGCCATTGGCGCGGGCTACACGCGCTCATCCTAAACTCATGTATGTAAGCAATCCCTCCTCAAAACCAGTTGATGGGTCAGTGCGCCTGATCAAGTTGAACTTTCAAACAGCCCCGGCATCAATTCAACCAGTGAATAAAACGGCACCGCCCCATACTGAACCGAACGACATCAGTTTGCGGCCGATGAACTTTGACGTCTTCTGGTGTGACGGCGATCCAAGGTCCGCGGCCCGGAAAGATGAGGCCTTAAAGATTGGCCAGGGCCTCGTTGAACGGGCACGATCACCGTTCAGCTTATCTGGATATAGACTTGGTCTTGTCCGTGTTCGCTCCCTGCCAGCCGCAGTCAATGCCAAACCAGGCTATCGCCGGAGCGACACCGGAATCTTTGTTGATTCCAATAATCCGGCGGAAAAAGAATGGGCAACAATGGTTATGTCGGACGTCAACACGACTTTGAGACGTCATATCACCACAAAGCAAACGAAAGAATATGTCAGCATCGTCGTGTGCGAAGGTTACAAGGCCTCAGACACTCTGACCACAGTCTATATCCAAGTCGCAGTTAAAGACCAGACAATAGCGGCAGCACAAATTGGTGATAAAATCAGCGAAACACTTTCAGGGATTAAGGTCATCAGCGGTATTCAGGTGGTAGCAAATTCACCTGATGAGACGGTCGTGCGTTACTTCAACGCCGCACAAGCCACAAGCGCCCGGCAAGTGTCAACGGAACTGGAAGGCCTTTTGCTCCATCCGGTCAATGCAACTCTTATAAAGGGCTACAAGGGCGCACTAAAGGGTGTTCCTGTAATGGAGGTATGGTTCGGCAAAAACGACAAAGCTCTGAACTCGATCGTGAAGTGACAGCAGATGGCGCGGGTCTCATTTCACGCGGTCAACTTGGGTCTTTGTCTTTCGAGACGTTCTCCTTGTACCTCATTGTAAAATAAATTTTTTTATACGCGGGTACGTTACGTGCCGCCGCCCACCTTTGTTTAAGCGATCCGCCTTTTAGTTGAGTTTCCCTCGCGCAAACTGTCTAAATAATCTGACCACCATTGCGCCATAGCCACTCGCTCAGCCCAATATTGGCCCCGGTTGTAACTGCTTCGCACCTTGTTTTTGTCCTGATGCGCCAACGCGGCTTCAATCGCATCGGGCTGCCACTTCCCCGATTCATTCAACAAGGTGCTGGCTGTGCTTCTGAAGCCGTGGCCGGTCATTTCGTCCGATGTGTAACCAAGACGGCGTAGTGCAACGTTTATTGTATTTTCGGACATGGGGCGATCGCCCGTCCGAATTGACGGGAATACATATTTTTCCTCGCCCGTGATTTCACGGATCGCCAGCAAAATCGCCGTAGACTGTCGTGAAAGCGGGACAACGTGCTCTATTCCCATCTTCATCTTCGACGCCGGTATCCGCCAGCAGCACTTGTCAAAATCAAATTCGGGCCATTCTGCATGTCTGAGTTCACCAGGGCGCACAAAGACATGCGGAGACAAGCGAAGAGCTGCATGGGTCGTCATGTGCCCCTCAAAACCTTCGATGTCCCTCAAAAGCCCTCCCAGTCCTTCTGGCGTGAGGATAGCGGCGCGATGAACGACCTTAGGCGATTTTAGCGCACCGCCGACGTCCGCCGCAGGGTCAACCTTGGCGCGTGCCGTCCATATGGCAAATTTGAAAACGCGACTTGCGAAAGATCGCGCACGTTTTGCGCTCTCGTAATTGCCTCGTTTTTCAATTTTCTTCAGGGCCGAGACCACTTCATAGGGTTCAATTTGTGCAATCGGACGGCTCCCGAGGTCTTTCTCCAACAGCGAAGCCAACCAATTCGTTTTCTTTCTGGTCGCCTCGGCGATACCATCAGCTTCGAGTTTTTCGATATATTCTTTGGCGACACCCATGAACGTACTGTTCGCTAGGATTGAGGCTGCGATCGATTGCCGCTTGCGTTCGAAGCTCGGATCGACGCCCGTCGCAAGGACCTTTTTAGCCTCGTCGCGGCGCTCCCTTGCAGCCTTCAGACCGACGTCTGGATAGCTGCCCAGACTGAGCATTTTTTCTTTACCCATAAACCGGTAGCGAAACCGCCACAGTTTGCTCCCTGATTTAGAAATTATCAGGAACAAGGCGCCCCCATCGGCAAGTTTGTAATCCTTGTCTGAATTGGGCTTAGCTGCTTTGATTGTTAGATCGGAGAGAGACATGTGGGTAGCGTCCAAGGCGTCCTCGGCGCTACCCACAAATTGTACCCAAAAACCGTCGGATCTTCTGGGATCTCGTGGGACGCCACAGGACTGTTAAGCCCCACAATACCATATTTTATAAGGGTTTGCTAGATTTTGGGGGATGTCTTGGGAAGGGGGAATGGTGCCTGGAGCCGGATTCGAACCAGCGACACGCGGATTTTCAATCCGCTGCTCTACCAACTGAGCTATCCAGGCCTTCAAACGAGTAACTTTAAATCAGCGTCACCTCGGTCGGGAGGCAGGTCTATAGGTGAGCTAAATCGGCTTGTCCAGCCGAAAAAGGCAAGGATTTCCGAAAAATAGTCATTCATCCCCATCATCGTAGGGCAGATGCGGCGAAGTGGGCGCTGCGCCCTCGTCTTCCTCGCTGACGGTAAGGCCGCCGGCGCCATCAATCACGTAGTCGCCCTTCAGCCAATGGACCAGATCGACATCGGCGCAACGCTTTGAGCAGAAGGGGGCATAGCTGGGTGCGACGCTGACCACGCCTTCGATGGCCTCACCATAGGGCTTCTGGCAGCGGGTACATTTGCGGATCATACGATAACCTCGGACTTGGCGGCCGCTTCCAGACGCAGGATCGCCGATAGCGGATCATGGGAAGCCGCCAGCAGCGGACGGATAATATCTAGTGTGCCGACCGGCGCGCGCAAGGTCAGCAAGCGGCCAGGCTCGCTCTGTGCGCGCTTCACAGCCTCGCGCAGCAACCTGTGCGCGGCGCGCAAGCCCGGCTTTGCGTCCATTAGCGGACAGGCGCCCCACGGACGGACAAATTCGAGCGTGCCGAACTTGCCAACGGGGCCAATGATAAGGCGATCGGCCTCAGGCCCAAAACCGGATTGCAGAAGCTGGCGCAGACGATCGGCGTCATGGCGCTTGCCGATCAGGTCGATCACCACCAGACCTGCCAGACCGGACAGGCGCAGGCGGCGTGAGATATCGCTGGCCGCGCGTTCATTGCAGGCCTTGGCGAAGGCCTTGGGCGTGGCCATCCCCTCCCCACCGGCCGAATCGATATCACATGCGATCAGGGCGCGGGTGCGCTCGACGCTGAGGTAGCCGCCTTCGGACAAAGGGCCGGATGGATTGAGCGCCGCGTCTTCGGCCTCGCCCAGCGTATCCGGATCATCGACGGCTGCAACAGGCAGGTCACCGAAAGCGGCCGTGGCGCGGGCCAGCAGACGCTCTCTCAAACTCAGCACCGGCGACAGGCGGCGCGGTGAACCTTCAGCAGGCGCGAGCAGATTGGCGCGGGCCAGTTTGTCCTGGCGGGCCTCGGCGATGATGGTGACCTCAAGGGCGTCCCCTTCATTGAGCTTCGCCAGCGCCTCCTGCGGGGCATCCAGCACCGCTTCGGCGCCATCCGCAAGGGTCAGGAAAGCGACGCCGCCCGACTTGCTTTTCAGACGCGCTACCGAACGCACACCGAGCAGATTGAGCGCGGCGTCCTGGTCATAACCTTCGAGATAGATATGAGGCCGGCCATCAAGGCAGATGGCGCCGCGCGCCAGTCCGAAGCGGCTCTCGTGGTGGAGCGTAATCACGCCTTAAGACCCGCGCCTTCGAGCAGGCCAGAACCTTCGAGAAGACAGCGCGTCTCATAGAGGGGTAGTCCCATGACACCGGTATAGCTGCCGACCAGATGGGTGACAAAAGCTCCAGCGAGGCCCTGGATGGCGTAACCGCCCGCCTTACCGATGCCTTCGCAGCTGGCCAGATAGGCGGCTGTATCGGCGGCGCTGAGGCGTTTGAAGCTGATGCGCGTCTCGACCAGCCGTGATGACAGCTTGCCGGCCGGGTTCACCACCGCCACGCCGGTATAGACGCGGTGGCCACGGCCAGACAGCAGCTTGAGGCAGGCGGCCACATCCTCGGTGGTTTCGGCCTTATCGAGCACACGGCGGCCGACGCAGACCACCGTATCGGCGGCCAGCACAAAGCCAGGAGTCGAGCTGGCTACGGCCTGAGCTTTCGACACAGCGAGACGCAGCGCCAGTTGCGCTGGTGTTTCATCTTTAAGGGGAGATTCGTCAAGATCCGCCCCCACGATCTGATCAGGCACAAGCCCGATCAGAGCCAGAAGGTCGCGACGGCGCGGGCTGGCGCTGGCCAATATGAAAGGAACGCGCTCAGCCACGATATCAGGTTTACTTGAAGCGGTAGGTAATACGACCCTTGGTCAGGTCATAAGGCGTCATTTCGACCAGAATGCGGTCGCCGGCCAGCACGCGGATACGGTTCTTGCGCATCTTGCCCGCAGTGTGGGCGATAATTTCGTGGCCGCTTTCTTCCAGCTTCACGCGGAACGTCGCGTTGGGAAGCAGTTCGATCACAGTACCCGGAAATTCTAAAAGCTCTTCTTTTGCCATACGGCCTCTCTGTTGTGACGCGGCAGTCTCATAAAGACTCAAACGGCGTCAAAATATGCGATTGCGCCCTTTATACCCAAAGGCCAGATGTGGAAAGCCCTAAAACGAAAGCGCCCCTTGCCACAGGGGCAAGGGGCGCATGCGTTGAAGCGTTCCAGGGAGGGGGAACTAGAACTGCTTCACGAGGCTGAGGGTGGCCGTATCGGCGTTACCCTTGTCGCTTTGGAAATCCGAGCGCGTGTAGTCGGCGCGGACGGAATATTCCGGATTGATGTGGTACTGGCCACCGACACCGTATTCGAGGGCCGTACCCTGCTCGAACTTACCTGCCGAGGCCGGAGCCTTCAGGTCGGTGTCGGAAACGCCAACGCGACCAATCAGATCAAAGCTCGGCGAAACCGGCAGATAACCTACGCCGTAAACAGCGGCCTTGTTGGTCAGCTTGTACTTGTTGCCGGCAATCTTGTCGTCGTTGGTGCCGAAACTGGCTTCACCTTCAACGCCGAAGTGCGGGGTGATCTTGGTGCCGACGCGGGCATTGAGGCTGCCGAGATTGGCGCCGGTCTTGTCATTGTCGGTTTGCGAATAACCAACCGAACCGTACACCTTGCCGACCTCCTGAGCGGAAGCAGCAGTGCCGATTGCCAGAGTAGCGATAGCAGCGGTAGCGATAAGAAGGGTCTTCATAATATGTGCTCCAAAGTTTGAACTGGTCACGCATCGGGGAGGATGCGGGCCGACGATCATGTTGTCGTCTGGAGCTAATATGGTGATATGAACGGGCCTTCGTGAGGCGATTACGGGGTCTTTTTGAGGTCTTTGCGGCCGATTAAGGCCATATGAACACGGTCCGGCCCCGTATAAGGCGAACCGCGTTTTAATCGTCCGTATTCAGACGTAATTCAGCCCTATTGATGAACCAGCATGAATGACAAAAAAGTAATGAAAACATAATCCTAGGTAAAATGTGCCCAGCAGGGACTGATCTTAGCTGCGCACCAAGGCATTAACAAGCGTGAATAACCGCCGCCCTGTCTCGTGGTCAATAGCTACCTTGCCCTTAAGGCGCTCAGTCAAAAGCTCGGCACCTTCGTTATGGACACCGCGACGCCCCATATCGATCGACTCGATCTGCGCGGGCGTGGCATTTTTTAAGGCTTCGTAATAGCTCTCGCAGATCATGCGATAATCGCGCAGCATGGTTTTGAAGGGCGCCAGGGACAGCATGATCTTGCGGGCGAAGTCAGGGCCGGTAATATCGAAGACCAGCCGGTTGTCTTCCAGAGCCAGCCGCAGATCGAAGGGGCCTTCCGAACCGGCTTCGACGGCGCCTTCAGGCTCGAACCTGTTCTTCTCAATCAGATCAAACATCGCCACCTTGCGCTCGTGCTCGACCTGATCGGAAGGGGCGCTCAGAGAGGCTTCGTCGATATCGATACGGGCAAGGCGCATGGCATTTCTTTCAGGCAATTGGGCAGTCAGCTCAGAACGCAAAGGATGCGCGACTCACTCTGTTTTGGCAAGCGCCCTAAACCTCAGAGTTCGTGAAGCGGCGTGCTCTTGGCGCTGCGCGGCGCGGCCAGATCAAGCAGCAGGACATCGAGACACTCGACCTCAAGGCGGATATCCTTATCCGTCCCGCCGGCAAAGCGCAGCGTCAGGGCGAAGGCGGGCGCTTCCAGCGCTTCGGCGGATATATCGAGCAGGCTGAGCGCACCCTGGGTTTGCGTCAGATCGATGCCGCGCCGCTTAATGGCGGTGACATCGCTGATGCGCAGAACCGAGGGCGCTCGCAGGGGCATGGCACCACCGGCTTCATGGCAAAAGCAATTCATACGCAGGGTCAGATGGCGGCCCGTGGGGTCATAGGCAATATCGCCGACACGCAGGGCCGCATCCTGCACAAGGGCGGAGATAGCCGGCAGGTCATCTGCCTCATGCGCGATCAGGCGCAGAGGCTTGGCAGGCGCCTTACCTAGCCCGAAAAGTCCCATCTATTCGTCTTCCATGATGGGCTCATCACCCTTGAGACGCTTGATCACCGCGCCACAGGCCGACAGCTTGCCTTCGAGATTTTCAAAGCCACGATCCAGGTGATAAACGCGATTGACGATGGTTTCGCCACGCGCCGCCAATCCGGCGATCACGAGCGAAGCCGAGGCGCGCAGATCGGTCGCCATCACCTGTGCGCCACGCAGCTCGCTGACGCCGTGGACGCGCGCCTCATTGCCAGTGACGCGGATATCTGCGCCAAGACGGCCCAGTTCCGGCACGTGCATGAAGCGGTTCTCGAAGATGGTTTCGCGGATGACGCTCTCGCCCTCGGCCAGGGCCATCAGCGCCATGAATTGCGCCTGCAGGTCGGTGGCAAAACCGGGATAGACGTCGGTCGTGACATCAACGGGGCGTATCTTGCCCGAACGCCGGATAGTGACGGTATTATCGCCGCGCTCAACGTCGCAACCGGCTTCGACCAGCTTATCGAGCAGGATGGAAATAAGTTCGGGGCGTACCTTGGTCAGGCGTACTTCGCCGCCGGCCATGGCGCCGGCCACGGCATAGGTGCCGGCTTCGATACGATCGCAGATCACCGACCAGTCGGCGCCCTTGAGGCTGGTGACGCCTTCGATGACGAGGGTGCTGGTCCCTGCCCCGCTGACCTTGGCGCCCATGGCGTTCAGGCATTCGGCGAGATCAACAATTTCTGGCTCGCAGGCGGCGTTGTTCATCACGGTCGTGCCATGGGCCAGGACGGCGGCCATCAGGGCGTGCTCGGTGGCACCGACCGAAACGAAAGGAAACTCGATCTCAGCGCCTTTCAGGCCACGCGGTGCCTGGGCGAAGACATAGCCTTCGTGCATGTCGATATGGGCGCCAAGCGCTTCCAGCGCCTTCAGGTGCAGATCGACCGGGCGCGCGCCGATGGTGCAGCCGCCGGGCAAGGACACCTTGGCGTGGCCGGTGCGGGCGATCAGAGGCCCCAGCACATTGAAGGAGGCGCGCATCTGGCGCACCAGATCATAGGGTGCGAAGGACGAGGTGATTTCAGGCGTATGCAGCAAGGTCTGCGGACCGTCCGGCCCGTCCGATTCAGTAATCTGGGTGCCGAAGCGTTGCAGCAGGCGGCCGAGCAGGCGCGTATCGGCCAGACGCGGCATATTCGTCAGTCGCACGGGTTCGGAGGTCAGCAGCGACGCAGCCATCAGCTTGATGGCGGAGTTCTTAGCGCCTGAAACGGGGATGTCTCCGAAGAGCGGGTGGCCGCCCTCAATAGCAATGCGATCCATAATGTGTCCGTGAACTCGAAACCAATGTCCGCAAACTGCGGATAGGCGGTTCTACATGACATTAGGCCCTGCGCAACACCCCGTCCGTCTTTACACGTCGTTTTGAACCGGTTTTTCGGCAATATCAGCGTCGCTCCCGGTTGGTGACACGCTGGCCGGTGTGTTGGCGGCCTTCCGCCGGCGCAGGTTTTCACGCAAAGCCGCCTGCAAGCGCTCGGCCTTGATCTCGGCTTGCGTGCGCTGCATACGTTGGGCGGCGGGTTTTTCCGGGGTATCATTCATGACGGGATGACATTTCACTGCGACTTGCAGGCTCTGACTTAAGAAATCAGGGGATTAATTGCAAGCACGGCGATTTTTCGCGTTTGTTCGTCACTTTTCGCTTTGTCTTCTGCAAAACTTTGGCTATAGCCCCGCCCTCGGTTACTTTTTGTAGTCGGGCCGCGTTAGCTCAGTGGTAGAGCGCATCCTTGGTAAGGCTGAGGTCGAGAGTTCGAAGTCTCTCACGTGGCACCAGCGGGGCCCCTGTTTTAAAGACAGGGGCCCCGACCACTTTAAACCCTACATTTTTAGCTTTGGCTCAATCGACAAGGTGCTGTCGGTCAAGGATAGGACATCCATCTTGTCATGCCTCCAGTGTTGTAATCCCATTGCGCCGGACGGGTGCGCGGCGGGGTCAGCCGCCGGCGATCCAGGTGCAGAAAATTCGTGCCGTAGCCGAAACCGGTAAATCCCGCCGCCAGAGCTTCTTTGCGCAAGGCGCCGCGCGCCCTATCGCCCCAGCCGGCCACGTCGATATCGACCGCCAGAGCGACGCGATGCTGCGATAACGGCGCCCCGCCCACCGCCGCGTTATGCAAGGCGCGGCGTCGTGCTGAATTGATGCGTAAAGGCAAGCCGATCCTGACACGTACCGCTTCCAGCGCATCGAGAAAATCCGGGTCATGAAAATATTCACCACCACAGAATTTACCGCAACGGCAGGCCAGTTCGAGCGGCGTGAAATGCGGCCACACCCAGCGGTCAAGCTTGAAGGCCGAGGCTTTCGGATAAAGTCCCCGCTCCATATCAGCCCACCAGAAGCGCCGGCGCCGTGCCGGAAAGGGCGGTGTAGACCTGCGCGCTTTCATCGGCCGGCAAGGCGGCATAGGTGAAGGCGCGATAATAGCCGGTTACGGTCGCGGACGTCGCGGACGCCGAATCGTGCCCCATGGCGGCGCTCACGGCCATATTGACTGAGGGTGCTGCATTGAAAACCGCCGCCAGCCAATAGATGCCAGCGCCCAAGGGCTGCGAAATGGCCAGCGCCAACACGCCTGCCGTTGTGGTAGTCAGCGTGCCCGCGTCGACGACCAAGGCCCCCGGCTGCCCCTGATTATCGGCATAGATACCCAGGCGAACAGTACCGCTCGCCCCCGTCGTCACCCGCACATTCAGCGCCACTGTCAGATCATAGGGAACAGCCACCGGCACAACATAGAGCCGGTTGGCGGTCACCGCGGCATTACTGGTGGTCGTCATGCCGATAGGCCCGATGCGCTTGCCGCCTGCGCCGAGCGTGCTTTTCATCGGCCAGGCCGGCGGCTGAATGCCCCAGCGCGCTGAAATCCTGCCATTATCGGCGGCGGTCAGGGCGGTCGTCCACGCCGCACCATCGGGCGATACCTTGAGGCTCAGCGTGTTATCACCGAGCAGGCCTAGAATGGCCCGCGAGCTATAGCCCTTCTGGAGCAGGATCTGCGCCGTATCGCCATCGCTTTCCTTGTTGAGGCTAAGGCTGATATCGCCGCTGCCGCCCTCAGACGCCGGTTTGGCGCTTAGCAAGGCCGCCGCCCCTTTGACGGCCAGCACATTGTAAGCGATGGGGTGGACGCCCCCACTCGACGGCATCAAAGTGCCAGAATGGTCATTGGGGACCAAGCAAGAGAGGAAGCGTCCGTGGAAAAGTTTAACATTGTTGGTCTCGATTTGGCAAAGAATACGATCCAAGTTCATGTGGCGGATTTCAAGGGCGCCGTTCTGCTTCGTCGTAAGATTTCCCGCAGCCAGTTGCTTCCCTATCTTGCGGGCTTGGAGCGATGCATTGTCGCTATGGAAGCCTGCGCCGGCGCCCACTATTGGGGACGGGAGATCGCGAAGCTGGGACATGAAGTCCGCCTGCTTCCAGCCGTTTACGTCAAACCATTCGTAAAGCGACAGAAGAACGACGCGGCCGATGCCGAAGCCATTTGCGAGGCAGCGATGAGGCCGACCATGAGGTTCGTTGCAGTCAAGAGTGACATCAAGCAAGCGGCGTCCATGGTTTTCAAGGTCCGGGATTTGTTTGTCCGCCGGAAAACTCAGTTGATAAATGCTCTTCGAGGGCACATGGCTGAATTCGGGATTTACGTTCCTGCTGGTCCGGCCCACGTCGGCAGCTTGATCGCCAAGCTCGATGATCCGGCGTGCGACCTGCCAGAGCTGGCAAGGGCGACCTGCGCGCCTCTAGTTGAGATGTTGTGGCAGTTAAAAACCAAAATTAAACAGCTGGATGCGGAGATCGCACGCCGTGCCAAAGAAGATGATATCGCGAAGCGCCTGATGACCATTCCGGGGATAGGACCAGTCATCGCTACGGCCCATGAGGCGTTGGCTCCGCCTTCAGCGAGTTTTACAAAGGGCCGCGATTTTTCGGCATGGTTGGGACTGACGCCCAGGCAGAATTCTAAGGGTGGCAAGACGAAACTCGGTAAAACATCCAAGATGGGCCAACGAGATTTGCGCCGATTATTGATCATCGGCGCGGCATCCGTTGTCCGATGGGCTGCCCGCCATGGCGCTCCCGAGGGATCTTGGCTAAGCCGTATGTTGGGCAAAAAGCATCCCATGCTTATTACGGTTGCACTTGCCAATCGAACGGCTCGTATAGCCTGGGCGTTGATGACGAACGGTGGGATATACAGTGCCAATGGTCCATTGGGCGTCAGTACGAAATGAAATTTAGTCGGTGACATGGGCACATGATCAACGACTAAATAATGTGGGCAGGGTCAAAGGAGATTACGGACAAGCGGTCGACTAGACAGGTCAGGAGACTCAGGCGCCGGATGTGCACATCGAGTGCGGGTAAGCGTATTGGACCAGATCTGCGAACTTCCATAAGGGCCCGCGACGTATGAAGGTCGCATCTTGAGGCCGGACACACGTCAGCACCCGACCATATTGTTCATGATCAACAGAGATTTTGCTTGCATTTTAGGGGGCGTCCAAACACGTCCGGCGCGGTGCCGACGCCAAGACCCGTCAGGTTCGACAATTGCCGCAGAACGTCCTCAAACGGCGCCCAGCCTGTAGCGGTACGGATCAGGAAGATGTGCTCGTCGCGGATATGGACGATGGCACCCTCCGGAAAGATCACCACTTCCCAGGTGCCACCCTCCGCGCGCAGAAAACTGCCGGCCGTGAAAAGGCTCCAGAAGGCGCACGTCGGGCTGGTCGGCAGGATATAGCTGTCGCCATCAAGCGGACTTGCGGGTTGAGCGGCTGTGGTGCGGCTCATCACTTGCGCCTGCACCAGCGCTTCCAGCTTCATCAGCACGGCGTTCATGACGATGCGCTTCTGGGTGTGATCGCCGATCAGCGGCAAGGATAGTCTGGGGGTCGTTTCGCTCACGGCTCACCTTCGCTTTCAGGGTTAGCCCCGAAAGCATGAAGCACCCGAAGCGGAAGGGGATTATTTAAACTTTTTTTGCTCAAACGCCGCAAGGCCAGCCGCAACAGCGGCGGCGGGCTCGCTAACCCAGATAAACGATGCGCTTCTTGCCCTTGGTGACGCGCATATCAGCGACATGGTCCTGATGGCTGCCGTCGCGCATGGCGTCCGCAGCCTTGCCTTCAACATAGGTCGTCAGCTTGATGTCCTTCTGGATCAGGTGCGCGGCGTAAAGATGCCCCTGAAAGATGGCGTCAATACCGCCGGGTATAAGGCCGAGCAAGGCGCCGGCGCCGGGTATCATTTTCACCACATCCTCGACCGTTGTCAGGCCGCTGTCGATCAGCAGAATAACCACCGAGGTCGCCAGCGTGCCGGCGGTGACCCGCGCGCGCAGACCTTGCGTGAGGAGGATAAGCCCTGCCCCCACCGAATAGACCGTCGACAAACCGGGGATGGGCAGCAGCGCCAGTATACCATCGAGGCCGATGATATTGATCGGCCCAATGCCGATAATTCGGTCCGACAAGCGCTTGACCGTCTCGACCGTGTCATAGATACGACGGATATCGTCGTGTGTTTTTGCCAGCATGACCCTTGCCCCCCGAGACGAGACTATTTACCATATTTTTAAGGTGCGGTGCGAACGCCGTTCTTGTCAATACCGATTGGAAAACGCCGCCCGATGCGCCTGCTCAAGCTGTTGTGTTCGTTCCTGTGTATCTGTATCAGCCTGTCGGCCTTGATGGCGGCCAGTCTCTGCGTAACCAACTCTCATCATTCCTTTTTCTATCTGCTCGATATCTTCACCCTGCCCGTGCTATCCGCCACTTTGGTCGTCACCTTGGCCTTTTACTGGGCAAGGGAAAAATGGGCCGGGCATATCGGGTTGCTGGCTGTGCTGATCGGTCTGTGGGCGCTGGCGCCACAGGCCTTCATCTCGCAAAAACCCGCCGATAAAAGCGTGCCGCCGGTGAGGCTGATGTTCGCCAATCTCTACATCATGAACAAGACGCCGGAGCATTTGAAAATCTGGATCGATAAGGAGAAGCCGGACATCGTCGCCAATGTCGAAAACTTCCGCGGCGCCGCCGAGAACCTGACGCCGCTAATGAAAAGCCAGTACCCTTATCAATACAGACACCGCGACGCGGTCTTGTATTCGCGCTATCCCATTGCCGGTGATCGCCATGGAAAGACGCGCTACAGTTTCGATCAGGTCGATATCCAGACGCCGCAAGGCTTGCTGCATGTCGCCATAGTTCACCTGTGCCAGCCCAAGCCCCTAGATCATACCTGCCAGGTGTCACAAATGGCGCGGCTGCGCACGGACTTAAGGCCGGAACAAAACGCCAAAACCGTTATCGTCGGAGACTTCAACAGCGATCTCAGCGCCTATCTGCTGCAGGACTTCGCCCGCGAGCACAACTTCCGCCCGCTGGCGGCCCCGACCGGCACCTGGCCGGCCTTGCTGCCCGGCGTTTTCCGCATCGCCATTGATAACGCGTTCGCCGGTTCAGGTTTAAGCCTGCAAAGACGCAAGGTCGGGCCGGACAATGGCTCGGATCACCGGCCGATCGTCATCGATATCTACCCGGCGAAACTCAACCCTTCTTCACAGGCTTCCTGACCGCCGAAACCGCCTTGGCGATCGGCTTGGGCTCAACCTTCACCGTTTCTTTTGCAGCGCTCTCACTGGCCTTGACGGCTTCTTCAGCCGCCATCTTCAAACTGCCCGCTTCCACCACGACCGCATCGGCCACAGCCACCGGCGCCTCAATCACCCGGTCCAGCACGACCTCGGGCTCCGGCACGGCCTGAACCGCTTCGGCAACCGCTTCCTTGGCGGCTTCGACCACGGGCTCGGTCACGGCTTCAGCGGTCTTGACCGCCTCGTCCTGAAGGTTAGCCGCCGCCCCCCACACGCCATTAAAACCGGGCCACCTACCGGCCAGCGGCATATCCTTAAGCAGGCCTTCGCTCTTGGCGAGGTTTTGCGTCATTGCCCAGGCGCTCAGGCCAAAGCTCGATGCTGCCCAGAACGGCACCCACATCGGCGACAGCGCGCCCACCCAGAAGTTCATCACCTTCTCCGATGCCGCCTTCATCTCTTCGGGCGTGGCGACGGGCGGGAATTTCGGCGTTTGAAAATCGGTCATGCTCAACATCTCAGCCTCTGTTTGGTGCGGGTTAGAGTTTGCATTTACGCGCTTTTTGATCCGAAAAGTGCGTCACACTTTTCGGAAAGCGCTCTTATTGCAACGCAACATAACACATCGCGCCGAACTCGCCAATCAGGCGTATGATCACAATATCCTGACAACCGCCTTGCCGTCAGCCTCACCAAAAGTCCTGACCACGTCTTCGGAGATGGTTGTGAACACGGGCAGGAAACCGGCCGGCGGATTGATCGCCACCAGAGCGCAGCCATTCATCTTCATCGGGTTCCACAGCGAGCGCAGGCGCAATTCCGACACCAGAATTTCAGGCGCGCCCTCCAGATCGCCTTCGCTGACCTCGCGCTCCATATGGCGCAACCACGAATTGAAGGTCTCCAGATCCTTGAGCGGCAACCAGATCAGGAAGCGCGCCTCTGGCCGCAGGGTCAGGACGGCGTGGACCGTTTTGGTGATGCGGTCATAGTCGTCCGCCTTCTCAAACGGCGGATCGATCAGGTAAAACAAGTCCTTGTTGTCCTGCGCCGCCTCGACGGCGATAAAATAGCCATCGGCCTTGACCGCCTGACCGCGCGGCTCGATGCGCTCCTGTAACAGCTCAAAGTCATCGGGCCGCAGTTCGCAGCCGACATACTCATCCCCCGTGCGCTGGTGATCGAGCACAAGCGTCGGCGATCCCGGATAGATACCGACGCGGTCCTTGAAACCGGCCTTCAGGTTCTTCGCCCTGACATAATCAGCCAATGGCTTAAGGCTTTCCGGCACATCACGGCTCATCAGGTACTTGATGCCGGCCTCGGCCTCTTTCGAGCGCGAAAAGTCCGGATTGGAAAGGTCATAGTAGCCGGCGCCGGCATGGGTATCGACCACCATCAGCGGCTTGTCGTCCTTGCGCATCAGGCGCAGCAGGGTCAGGACCGCGGCGTGCTTGGCGAGATCGGCGAAATTTCCGGCGTGAAAACCGTGGCGATAATTCATGTACTGGACTTTGTTCTTTGAACCACATTGTGTTGGCGCTAACCCTTCGCGCCTTGAGCCCAGACTTCATCTTGAGTCCAGAGTTCATAACAGCCTAATCGCGCGCTTTCACCGCCAGGATCAAGAGAGATTGTCCCAGAAGTCCGGTTTTTTCGACAAAAGCATTGGGCAGGGGATAAACAACAAAGCGTTTCAGCCAGGTCAACGCCTTGTTCAGGCCTTGCGAAAAGTCATTACGCCCAAAGAGTTTCAACACAGCGCGCCGGCAGCCAAAGCTGATCGCCACGCCGTAAGGCGGTGGAGATCCGGTATAAAGCACCTTGAAACCGCAATCCTCGAACAGCTTCTTCAGGGTCGCAGCAGTGAACTGATTGACATGCTCCGGGAAGATCAGCGCTTTAGAGCCGGCGCCCAGGGTCAGCCGGTCCAGACTGTTGAAGTTCGGCACCACCATCAAACAGCCCGCTCCGACTTTGAGCCGCGTTTTCGCCGTTAGCAGAAAAGCTTTCGGATCGAGCATATGCTCCAGCACATCAAACAGACTAAGAAAACTGAGCGATTTGGCGTCAAATGCTTCCAGATCGCCGCCCTGCATCGGCACATCGAACAGCGCCTTAGCCGCCACGCGCGCCTTTTCGCTGATCTCGACACCCACCGCATCGAATCCGAGCATGGACAGCGCCTTGACCGTCGCCCCCTGCCCCGCGCCGAAATCGACCGCCTTGCCGGACCGCAACACCAGTGGAAAACGCTGTAGGAAGCCGCCGATCAGCGCGACCTTGTCGTTGATGGCGTTGGCATAGTCCTCCGCCACGGCTGATTCATAACTATAGACGGCGGCCTGATTGTAATAGGTGTTGAGATAGTCTTCGGTCGGGCGTGGCGACATGAAGACAAAGGCGCAGGCCTTGCAGCGCCGCGTCGTATAACCTTCTTCCAGCTTGTAAAGCGTATCGCCCTCGGCGGAGCCGCATAACGGACAAATCATGGATCACCTCAAGGTCAAGGTGAGGTGATTCAGCCCTTAAGCAAACCCAGCTCTCTTTGCGTCTTTTTCGGCAAGGCACGGGCTATGATGTCATAGGACGCGCGCACATGGTCCATAAGATCCGCATCGGCGATATCGGTCGCCTGAATCCACGTCATGCCACGCGAAGCCAGATAGGGCGCAGGGCGGCATCCCTCGGCATCGCTCAGAATTTCGAACCCGATCGGGGTCACCTTGAAACTGACCGATAACCCTGCGCCGTCATTCCAGCCGGCGATAGCAAACACCTTACCACCCACCTTCCAGACATCCGCCCCGCCCCACTGCACCACGTGGGTCGAGTGCGGCAAGGTCGCGCAGAAGGCGTTGAAGGCGGCGGTGTCCATCTTATGTCATGTCATTACTTCAGGGGCATCTCGCGGGCGATTTGCAGCGTATCGGCCAGCAGGGATTCCGAGGTTGGCCAGGCGCCGGCGCCCTTGCCCGTCACATACCAGGTCTCATCATTATCCAATTCGATGATGGCGCGGTTCTGTTCGCCACGGGCACCGACAAGATAATGATCGGCATCCAGCACTTCCAGCTTCATCGAGCCTTGCAGGCCTTCCGGCGTCGGGTAGGCGCGCGCCACATAGCGCAGGCCCTTGCCCGCAGGAATAACCAGCGAGTCCTCGGTGATCTGACCGACTTCAATATGCTTGGGCGACTGGCCGGGGAAGGCGATGTCGCGCAGCAGTTTCAGCTTGGCGCCGACATCGGTGCCGTCGAGATCGGCGGTCGAATCCGGCTCGGCGAAGCCCAGACGACGCGCTTCATCCATGGCGGCGTCGAAGGTCTTGCCGGCTTCGACCTGATCGATGACAAAGTTCGACGTGCCATTGAGCACGCCCGCCAGCGACTTGACCTTATGACCGGCGGCCACGGCGCGTTTGAGCGCCTCGATGATCGGTGCCCCGCCACCGACCGAGGCCGAATAGGTCAGCATAGCGCCCGAGGCCTTGGCGGCGGCACGCAGCTTGTCGGCCGATGCCGCCACAGCCTGCTTGTTGGCGCTGGTGACCGACACGCCGGCCTTCAGGAAGCCTTCGAGCAGTTCGGCCGAGGGCGATACGCCGGTGCCGATATCGACAAACACATCGACATCGTTACGCACGAAAGAACGCGCATCGGAGGTGAACTTGGCGGCCAGCGGATGATCGCGGCGCTTCGAGGCATCGCGCACAAGAATGCGGTCGACCTCGATCAGTTCCGGCCATTCCAGGCAGCGCTCGAGGAATTTCGAGCCGACGCCACCGGCGCCCATGACCGCGATGCGGATGGGCCGCTTGAGCACCGACGCCTTGCGATAGGCGGTCGTGGTGCCGAGTGTGGTTTCGTAACCCTTGGCAAGGCCCGCGACCTGTACCGTCAGGCCGTTATCGGCGGCGAAGCGCATGGCCTTGCCCTGCACCACCGGGAAGGCGATCTTGAGGGCTTCGTCCCAGCTTAAGGATTCGTAGGGTCGGACGGAATCGCCTACTGTGGCAGGATCGCCGTCATAAACCGCGTCCACATCCTTGATCAGGCGGGCATCGATGCCGAGCGCCTGGGCGATATAGACCGCCGTCAGGTCGGAACCGCCGCGGCCCATCAGCACCGGCTCGCCGGCAGCATTTTCCGCCACATAGCCCGGCACCACGACCAGATCGACCTTTTCCAGATCACCGGTCAGGACCTCAGCCCGGATCGACACCGGATTGGCGTTGAGGTGCTCACCCTCGGCGATCAGCCCGATCTCGTTGGCCGAGCGGAACTGCGTCACGATGCCCGAACGCTCGGCGGCCATGGCCAGCAGGGTGGCGGCGCGCATTTCGCCGGTCGCCACCAGATGCGGTGTGGCCGAAGACACCGAGGCCTGCGTGTAGCTGCCGGCCAGGCGCAAAAGCTGATCGGTCTGGCCTTTGAAGGCCGAGACCACGGCGATCACCTTGTGGGCGTCACGCACATAGCGATAGATTTCCGCCACAGCGCGTTGCAGAGCACTTTCGCTCGTGAGAACCGAACCACCAAATTTAATGACGAGGACAGACATAATTCACCCGTTTCAGACCAATTTGCACGGTCGCTATAAGACTTTGACGCCGGAGCCAAGAAAAAACGTCTTTAGCGTTAAGATTCTTGGCGTTGGTTTCGAGCGCAACCGTTTCGGCGGCTTGACAACAGCTCCCGCCGGGGATGTCCTGCCTCCATGCAGGAATATGCCAGGATCATTTACGACATAGATATGGACGATGATTTCATCGACGTTGTTATAGCAATCGAAGAGTCCCTCGGCGTTAAATTTCCTGATGAAGCTTTCGCGCACATTCACACCTTGGGTGAGTTGCATGATCTGATCTACCAGGAAGCTAAAAAACTTAACAGAGGCGGAAACAAGTGCGCGACCAGCATGAGTTTTTATCGACTTAAGGCCGCCATCCATCGCACCGGTTCACCTCGCAGACTTTCACCATCAACACCGTTGCGCACGTTGACCGACCTTGATTATAGAGCCGTCACGCACCGGCTCGGAGACTGGTCGGCACCAGAATTGTCGATAAGCGGTTTCGGCTGCCTGATGGCTGTGGCCCTTGCCTTGTTGATAAATGTCCCTGTGTTTTTCGCATTCGGTGGTTGGGCGTTTTTAACAGGCTTATTGAGCGCCATCTTTCTGCTTGCAATCGCCGCGCGCTTTTTCCCGGCCCGCTTGCCTGAGCAAAAGACGGTCGGCGAACTGGCTTCCAGTCTGGCGGCCAGAAACCTGCATCGGCTTGCCACAGAGGGCGCAGCCCTTACACCACAAACTGTCTGGAAGGCGATCACCCAGATCGTGGCCGATCAAATGGGCATTGAACCCAAACGCCTGTCCCGCAAATCCCGCTTTATCTGACAAGCACTTACCGTTATGAGCGGTTCATGCACAACCGTCCCGCCCTTCTGCAAGCATATGGCCTTCTGATCCTGACCAGCCTGATCTGGGCCGGCAACAGCGTGGCGGGCAAGATCGCCGCCGGGCATATCGATCCCATTCTGCTGACGGCCTTACGCTGGTCGATCGCGGCGCTGATCATCACTGCCTTGTCGATCAAACACCTGAAAGCTGACTGGCCGGTCATCGTCAAACACTGGCCGCTCCTGATGGCCTATGGCGTCAGCGGTTTCGCCCTGTTCAACATCTTCCTGTATTCGGCCCTGACCCAAACCAACGTCATCAATGTGATGATCGAACAGGCCGGCATCCCCTTCATTATCTTCCTCGGCAACTACCTGCTGCTCCGCACCCGCGCCACGGTAGCGCAACTGATCGGCTTTGCCCTCACCCTGTCCGGTGTTATCCTGACTGCAACCCATGGCGACATCGCCCAGTTGCTGCGCCTCCAGTTCAATATTGGCGATATCATGATGCTGCTGGCCGTGCTGATCTATGGCGGCTACTCGGTCAGCCTGAAATGGAAGCCCGTCATGCACTGGCAGAGCCTGCTGGCCATTCCCTGTATTGGCGCGGCCATCACGTGTGTGCCTGTCCTGATCTGGCGCTTCCTGACGCACCCCTTCCCCGCCCCCGACGCCACCGGCTGGGGCGTGGTCGTCTACGCCTCTGTCTTCGTGGCCCTGATCGCCTCAGCCACCTATATCGCCGGCATCGAGCGGATCGGCGCCAACCGCGCCGGACTGTTCATCAACCTGCTGCCGATCTTCGGTGTGTTTCTGGCGGTCATTATCCTGCGCGAACCGCTGCATACCTATCATCTGATCGCGCTTGGCCTGGTGAGCGCCGGCATCATCCTGTCGGAATGGAGCCGGCTCCGGCCAGCCAAGGCCACAACATAGAGAGGATCAAATATGCAAGCAGATCGCCTTGGAAAACCTCTGTTCACAAGAACCTACCACTATGGTGACGGGCGAAAACTCGTCGTCAGGATTTGGAATCCGAACAAGACCCAAGCCCCCATGTTCTGCTGGTATCAGATGGGTGACGGAAGCCTTCAGCGCGTCCCAGGCGTGGACCCGTTAGGCGCTCTTTTTACGGCCATGAGGGCCATAGAGATGCACCTTAGCTACATCCGGAAAAATACGGATAAAGAGCTTCATTGGAAAGGCGCGCTGCCTGAAGGCGAACTTGGCTTACCCACCTTCTATCCAAACGACGAAAAAAAGGATTGAAAGATCAAGACGCGAACCGCTTCGCCCCTGCCACGCAGGCCACGATGGCGATCATCACCCCAACCACAGCCCCTCCGATCGGCTCTTTCAGCAGACACGCCGCCAGTATCAGCGCCAGAAACGGCTGCAACAGTTGCAACTGACCCACAGCCGCGATCCCACCCATGGCCAGTCCGCGATACCAGAACATGAAACCGATCAGCATGGAAAACAGCGAGACATAGCCAAGGCTCAACCAGGCGGGCCAACCGATCACCGAAAAATCGGCCGGCTGTGTCATCAATCCCAGCACCAGCATGACCGGCGAGGCCACCAGCAGCGCCCAGCAGATGACCTGCCAGCCGCCCAGCCGGCGCGATAGCCGCGCGCCCTCGGCATAGCCGAAACCGCACACGGCGATAGCGGCCAGCATCAGCAGATCCCCCACCGGCGATACCGCGAAGCCTTGCGTCAGGGCGTAGATCACGATGCAGGAGCCACCTAAGCCCGAAAACAGCCAGAACAATCGCGGCGGATGCTTTTCGCCCAGCAGACTGGCGCACACCGCCGTCGAGATCGGCAGCAGACCGGTGAAGACGATCGAATGGACCGAATTGATGTGTTGCAGCGCCATGGCCGACAGCAGCGGAAAACCGACCACCACGCCCAGCGCCACCAGAATAAGCGACACAAGATCGCGCTTTTCCGGTCGCGCCGCACGGAACACCACCAGACAGACAGCCGCCAGCATGGCCGCGATCACCGCCCGCGCACTGGTCAGGAACAGAGGCGACATCACCTGCACCGCCACCTTCGTGGCCGGCAATGAGCCGCTAAAAGCCAGTATACCCAGCCCGCCATTGATCCATCCGATTGTCTTCTTATCCATCACAGCCTCACTGATACGAACCGGCTCTATGCAAAAGAAAGACTGGCCTTAACAGGCAAGGTCCAGTAAAATTTCATCAAACCGTTATGGTACGGAGACCAGTACAGTTATGAGCGCAACCGCCACCCTGACCACGCACGTCATGGACCAGATCCGTGACCGCATCACGCGCCAGCAATTGTCGCAAGGGTCGCGCCTGCCCTCGATCCGTGCCATGGCGGAGGCGCAGAAGGTCTCGAAATCCACCGTAGTCGAAGCCTATGACCGTCTGCTGGCCGAAGGCGTGATCGCCGCGCGGCGCGGTTCCGGCTTTTTCGTCGCCGCTTCTCACGCGCCTCTGGCCCTGGCTGACATAGGTCCGAAGCTAGATCTTCAGGTCGATCCTTTGTGGGTCTCGCGGCAATCCCTGGAAACCGAGACAGATTACCTCAAGCCTGGATGCGGCTGGCTGCCGGCGTCCTGGATGCCCGAGGATGACATCCGCCGATCTTTGCGCACACTTGCGCGCAGCAGCGCCACCAACCTCACCGAATACGCCACGCCGCTGGGCTATGCCTCCTTGCGGCAGTTGCTGTCCCGCCGTCTGTCCGAACACGGCATCGAAGCCGCGCCCGCTCAAATCATGGTGACCGGCTCTGGCACCCAGTCGATCGATCTGGTGTGCCGTTTCCTGCTCAGCCCCGGCGATACGGTGTTGGTCGACGATCCCTGCTATTTTAACTTTCTCGCCCTTCTGCGTGCTCACCGCGTCACCGTCGTGGGCGTGCCGGTAACGCCGAGCGGCCCCGACATCAATGCCTTCGCCGACGCCCTGATCACGCACAAACCACGCCTCTACATCACCAACAGCGCCCTGCATAACCCGACCGGCGCCACGCTTTCGCCTGTAACCGCCCATCGCCTGCTCAGGCTGGCGCAGGCGCACGACCTGCTGATTATCGAGGACGATATCTACGCCGATTTCGAGCATACGCCGGCGCCGCGCCTTGCGGCTTTCGACGGCCTTGAACGCGTCATTCATATCGGCAGTTTTTCCAAAACCCTCTCCGCCGCCGTGCGCTGCGGCTTCATCGCTGCGAAGCCTGAGTGGATCGCGCCACTGATCGATCTGAAAATCGCCACCACCTTCAGCCATGAACCTCTGGCGGCAGAACTGATCTACCACCTGCTAAGCAGCGGCCACTACCGTAAGCATATCGCCGATGTACGTGAAAAACTGGCGGTGCTGCGCCCGGTCGTGGCCGGCAAACTGGCGAAGATCGGTATACAGCCATGGCATATGCCGCAGGCCGGCATGTTGCTGTGGTGCCAGTTGCCGGAGGAGATCGATGCGTCCGAAGTGGCGCGGCTGGCACTGACTGAAAAGGTGGTTTTGGCGCCGGGCAATGCCTTCAGCCTGTCGCAGGGCGCGCGCAGCTTTATGCGGTTCAACATCGCCCAGATGCAGGACGCGCGCGTCTATGATACGCTTGAGCGGGCCATGAGCGAAAGCCATTCACTCACCTCTTGACGAAACTGACCTCTTGACGAAACTGGGGTTTTTCCGCATAAGCGAACCACTCATCGAGACCAGCCGAGGGAAAGGCCCGACGACGCTGGGGCAACCGCCAGATTTCTGGTATGGTGCCAACTCCTACAGGGCTCATTTCCCTGACAGATGAGACGGAAGCCCAACGCCCATGAGGCGTATTTTCCCGTCTGGTCCGGTGAGATTTTGTAGCGACCGGACACACCATGAATGCCCTAAATTTCAACGCGCCTGATCTGATCGGGACCGATATCACCGCCCCCCTGCCCGCTGATTTTCGCCTGCAAAGCGGCATGAAGCTCGAACAGGAAGATGTGGTGGCGCGGCTCTATGGCCCGAAGGATGCGCCCGTGGTTGTGGCCGCCGGCGGCATCTCGGCCGGTCGCGTGCTGTTCGCCAAGGAAGACGCTACCGATACCGCGCCCGGCTGGTGGGAAGGCGTCGCCGGCCCCGGCGAAGCGCTCGATCTGAACTGTTATCGCGTGCTATCCATCGAGTTCGCGCCGCGCCTGCCGGCCTCGCATATCTACACCATCACCACCCATGATCAGGCCAGGCTGGTGAAACTGCTGCTCGACCAGATCCATGTTGATAAGATCTATAGCTTCATCGGCGCTTCTTATGGCGCCATGATCGGCCTGGCCTTCGCCGAACTCTATCCCGATGCGGTCGAGCGCCTGTGCGTTATCTCGGCGGCGCACCGCGCACACCCCATGGCCACCGCCTTCCGCGGGCTGCAACGCCGCCTGTTGAAATTCGGCGCCGAAAACGGCAAGCCGGCCGAAGGGATTTCGCTGGCCCGCCAACTGGCCATGACGACCTATCGCTCAGACGCCGAATTTTCCGAGCGTTTCGACGGTCCGCCGCCCGCCATCGCCGGCGACAACTATGTTGTCTGCCAGTACCTGCGCGCCCGTGGCGACGCCTATTCCGCCACCGACGTCAACCGCTGGATCTCGATGTCGGACAGCCTCGACCGTCACCGCGTCGATCCGTCGAAGATCAAGGCCAAGGTGTTTCTTGCCGCCGTGCCGACCGACCGACTGGTGCCCTATGGCGACATGAAGCTGCTGGCGGAAACCCTGGCCGACAGCGTCTTCATCGACTTTCCCTCACTTTATGGCCACGATGCTTTCCTCAAGGAAATCAAACTCGTGTCTGATATCGTTCGCACCTCACTAGAAGTATAAAATGTCCAAAGACTATCTCAAAGACGCCAAGCTCGGCACCAAGGTCATCAATATCGGCATCGATTCCGATCCGGCGCATGGCGCGGTCATGCCGCCGATCTACCTGACGACCAACTACACCTTCGAGGGCTTCGGCAAGAAGCGTTCATATGACTATGCCCGCTCCGGCAACCCGACGCGCGAAATCATCGCCGAGGTCATCGCCGAGTTGGAAGGCGGCGTCGGCGCGGTCATGGTCGCCTCCGGTCTGGCAGCGCTCGATCTGCTGTGGCAAGATCTGCCCGGCAATAAGCGCGTTGTCGTGCCGCATGATTGCTACGGCGGCACCCAGCGCCTGCTCAATGCCCGCGCCAAACAAGGCCTGATCGATCTGGTCTATGTCGATCAGGGCGATGACGCGGCTATCGAAGCCGCCCTTTCCGAGCCAACCGCCCTGCTCCTCCTTGAAACGCCGTCCAACCCCTTGATGCGTCTGATCGATCTAGAAAAGCTTATCGCTATGGGCCACAAGGCTGGGGCGAAAGTGGCGGTCGATAACACCTTCCTGTCGCCCGCCCTGCAAAACCCGATCAAGTTCGGCGCCGATTTCGTTGTCCATTCGACAACCAAATATATCAACGGCCATTCCGATGTCATCGGCGGCGCGCTCGTCTGCACCACCCCCGAAGACGTCACCACCTATCGCTGGTGGGCCAACTGCGTCGGTGCTACGGCCGCACCGTTCGACAGCTACATGACCCTGCGCGGCGTCCGGACCCTGTTCGTCCGCATCCGCCAGCAACAACAATCAGCGCAGGCGATCGCCGAATATCTGGCCGGTCATGCCAAGGTCAAAGCCGTCCATTATCCCGGCCTGCCGTCGCATCCCCAACACGAACTGTCCAAAAAGCAGCAGGCCGGCCCCGGCGCCATGATGAGCTTTGAACTGGCCGGCGGTGTCGAAGCCGTGAAACAGTTGTTCGATGTCATCGACCTGTTCTCGCTAGCCGAATTGCTCGGCGGTATCGAAAGCCTGATCGTGCATCCGGCCTCGATGACCCATGCCGCCATGTCGCCGGCCGCCCTGGCGACCGCCGGCATCACCGATGGCCTCCTGCGTCTCAGCATTGGCCTGGAAGATTCCGAAGACCTGATCGCCGCCCTCGATCGTGGGCTGGCGCAAATCGCCTGATTGTCATAGACTTCCCTCAAACAAGGGAAACGCACATGACCAAAATGACACGTAGAATGGCGCTGCTGGCGGCCGGTATCACCGCCGCCGCCAGTGTGGCGCCTGCCAGCGCTAAAACAGACACCAAGGCGGCGCTGCGCCCCTTCGCCTGTAATCTCGACACCTGGTATAATGACGTGCCGTTCAACGAACGCTTTGCGCGCGCGGCGGCGGACGGATTTATCAATGTTGAATTCTGGCCCGTGCGGCGCGATGGCCTGGACGCCAGAAAGGCCCGCGCACTGCTCGATACCAACGGCCTGACGCTGACGCAATACGCACCGGCCGCCCCCAATTTTTCGGACCCGGGGCAGCACGACGCCCTGCAGGAGATGATCCGGCAGGCCATTAGCGATTCCGCCATCATGGGCAATAAGCAGATCACACTCGTCGGGCACCACATCGTGGACGGTATGACCCGCGAGGCCATGCTGGCCGGCTATACCGCAGGCCTGATGCGCATTGCGCCGCTGCTGGAACAGGCCGGCCTGATGGCGCTGGTCGAGCCCTTCAATACGGTCAACCACCTGGGGCACCTGCTCAACGGTTCGCGCCCGGCCACCGCCATGCTGCGCGCCGTCCATTCGCCGATGATCAAGCTGCAATGGGATTTTTATCATATGCAGCTTGAAGACGGCGACCTGATCGAAAAGTTCACCGCCGGCATCGATCAGGTCGGCTATGTTCAGTTGGGCGATGTGCCCGGTCGTCATCAGCCCGGCACCGGGGAGGTCAATCACGTCAACCTGCTCAAGGCCATCCGCGCCGCTGGCTATAAAGGCCCGATGGGTCTGGAATATTACCCCATCGACAATGACCACGGCCGCGCTGTCCGCGATGCCGTGGCCCTGTCGTTAGCGGCTAATCTTTAGATACGCGACAGCTTGACGTCGATATTGCCGCGCGTGGCGTTCGAGTACGGGCAGACCTGATGGGCGTCGGCGATCAGCTTGTCGGCGACGTCAGGCGCCAGGCCCGGCAGCGACACCTTCAGTTCCACCGCGATGCTGAAGCCGTGTGAAATCTTACCGATCGAAACGCTCGATTCGATGCTGGTATCGGCCGGCACAGCGATCTTCTGACCGGCGCCAACCGCCTTGAGCGCGCCAATGAAACAGGCGGCGTAGCCCATAGCGAACAGCTCTTCCGGATTGGTGCCCTCGCCGCCGGCGCCGCCCAGTTCCCGCGGCGTCGAAAGCTTCAGATCTTGATTGCCCGATGTGGCGGTGCCTTCGCGGCCGCCGGTGGCCTTGCCGTGTGCGGTGTACATCGGGGTGATGGTTTCGATGGTCATGATCAGTCTCCTTGATAAATTTCAATAATGCACAATTATATTGTACACAATTTGATGTCAAGAAGATTGTGCGCTATCTTTCTCAAAATTTTGCGAGTCACCCATGCCCGATACCTCCCCACCCGAACTCAAGCTCGAAAACCAGCTCTGCTTCTCCGTCTATTCGGCGGCGCACGCCTTTGCGCAGGCCTATAAACAGCACCTGGAGCCGATGGGCCTGACCTATCCGCAATATCTCGTCATGCTGCTGCTGTGGGATCAGGATGGTCGCTCGGTCAACGCCCTGGGGCAGCCCCTTCACCTCGATTCGGGCACCCTCACCCCCCTGCTCAAGCGCATGGAAAAGGCCGGCTTCGTGACGCGCCAGCGCGACGCCCATGATGAGCGCATCACCCGTATCTACCTGACACCACACGGAAAATCGTTACAAGACAAGGCCCGTGCCATTCCCGAAGCCCTGCTGTGCGCCTCGGGTTTAAACCTCGACAGCCTGTTCGACCTGCGCGACCAGTTAACAGAGGTCGGTCGAAGCCTGCGTGAAAAATAGCCGTACCTTCGCACCTCAAAAATAAGTCGGACTCTTAGAAAGCGGCCACTTGTCAGCCACATTCAATTGTCCTACAAAATCTCCAAACCCCAAAATGGGCCTTAGGGAGATCCACTATGCACCACCGCGCCATGTCACGGACCAAGTCCGTGGTCATTTCCTTGTCAGCCATGAGTTTACTGGCTTTTGGCTGGGCCCATGCCGCCACGCCGACCTCAAAGCTGACCGTGGACACCACCAAATCCGGCGCTGTGATTGATCGCCATATCTTCGGACAATTCGCTGAACACCTCGGCACCGGCATCTATGGCGGCATATGGGTCGGCACGGATTCCAAGATCCCCAATACCAACGGCATCCGCAACGACGTCGTGACCGCACTCAAGGCGATCAAGGTGCCGAACGTGCGCTGGCCCGGCGGTTGCTTCGCCGACGAATATCACTGGGAAAAAGGCATCGGCAAGGGCAAGCGCCCGGTCACGCTCAATTCCAACTGGGGCGGCGTGATCGAACCCAACACCTTCGGCACCGATGAGTTCATGGAATTCACCCGCCAGGTCGGCACCGAGGCCTATGTCTCGGCCAATGTCGGCTCCTCCACCCCGCAGGAAACCGCCGAATGGCTGGAATACATGACCTCGGAAAAGGAAACGAGCCTGGCCATGGCGCGCCGCGAAAATGGCCACCCGGCCCCCTATTCGGTCGCCTTCCTCGGCATAGGCAATGAAAGCTGGGGCTGCGGCGGCAATATGACGCCTGAGCACTACACCGACGAGTACCGCCAGTTCTCAACCTACGCCAAGAACTACAATCCGGCACAGACCGGCGACAAGCGCATGAAGAAGATCGCTTCGGGCGCCAACGTCGATGACTACAAATGGACCGAAGTGTTCATGAAGAACAAGTCCGGCGATGTCGATGCTCTGTCGCTGCACTACTATTCCGGCTTTGAAGCCTGGCCTCCGTACCAGCCGGCGTCGGGTTTCGATGAGACCGAATACGCCGAGGTGATCAAGACCGCCCTGCGCATGGAAGAGCTTGTCAGCAAGCATTCGGCCATCATGGACAAGTACGACCCGCAGAAGAAGATCGCTCTGGCGGTCGATGAATGGGGCGCCTGGTACAAGGGCGAACCCGGCACCAATCCGGGCTTCCTCTATCAGCAAAACTCGCAACGTGACGCCATCCTGGCGGCCGTCTCGATCAACATCTTCACGCGCCATGCCGATCGCGTGCGCATGGCCAATATCGCCCAGATGATCAACGTCCTGCAGGCCATGATCCTGACCGACGGCGACAAGATGATCCTGACACCGACCTATCACGTCTTCAAGCTGTACGTACCTTTCCAGGACGCCACGGTTATTCCCGTGACCTATGAGGCCGGCACCTATACGCACGGCGGCATCACCCTGCCACGCGCCGATATCATCGCCGCCCGCGGCAAGGACGGCAAGGTCTACCTGTCGATCACCAATATCGACCCGACCCAGCCGCTCGAAATCGACGCCTCCGTGCTCGGCCTCAAGGCGAAAAGCGCCACCGGCGAAACACTGACCGCGCCGAAGATCGACAGCATCAACACGTTTGACAATCCGAATGTGGTGACCACAAAGGCCTTCTCGGCCACGGCCAGGAACGGCTCGCTTATCCTGAAGGTCGCCCCTGAATCGGTGACCGTGGTATCACTCGATTAAGCCCTCTCAAAACGCCTGATAACCGACCCCGCCGGACCTGTCCGGCGGGGTCTTTTCTTGCCCGGAAGCAGCAGCAATATCGAATGGCCGCAACCAGAGATTACCTTATACCTCCCCGACTTGTCGGGAGGGGGACCGCACGAAGCCGAAGGCTGAGATGCGGTGGTGCGGATTTTTGCTTCTCCCCCGCCATGTAAGACACGGAAGAATAAGATAAGGTGCGAAGCCCAAATCTATTCCCCCGTCCTTTTCCCGGTGCATACTGTAACGATGTCTCAGGATGACCGCACAGCACAGGCACACTTGACCCCGGATGAGCGGCGTACGCTTTTGCGCGCCTTCGCCGACCGGATGCTGCTCAAGGTCACCGCTATGGACGATCCCGAAGATATGCCAGGCGTCGAGAAAGCCGTGCGTGTGGCCGCCGGGATCGAGCGCGTCTACAGCCGTTGCGATCGCGCCGAGCGCCAGATACGCGATCAGACGCCCAATCCGCGTAAACTCGAAGCCGAACGCGCCAGCCATGAAGAAGAAGCGATCAAGGCGCGCGTCAGTCTGGCCAATACTTTGGAATGGGGCGAAAAACGTCGCCGCGATCTCGGAAAATGGTGGGACGCCGCAGAAGAACGCACTCGGGAACGCATTCTGGCACAACCTGCCCAGCCTCAGGCCCAGACGTCGGTTGAGACCTTACCTCAGGAAGACCTGGCCTCGCAGACGGTCGCGTGCAGGCAACCGACGCCCGTCGTCAGTTACGTCGATTATACCGAGAGCATTCTGAAAGCGCGCGCGGCCCTGGGATTAAACACTATAGAGGTCGAAACGCCGGCGCCGGACATCCTCGCGCCAGAGCCCTGAATAAAAAAACAGGCATATCCGCGGACGACACAGGGGCGCGAGTTCCTAACCCTCATGGGCTTCAAACGAACCACAGGCCCATCGCTGACTTTCCTGATCTGTGTAAATCTGTGCAATCTGTGGATAACCCTCCTCCTGCCCGAATCCCGGATCGCGGATCATGGCGATGCGTTTCCATGTCTCCGCCATCCGGAAGACTGCGCTTACTTCACCACCTCAATCGCCGGCAGGCTATTGATCGGCTCCAGCGTGATATTGCGGAAGAAGGTCTCCGCGCCTTCCGACTGTAACTGGATGGCGCCGTGGATCAGCGGTTCGCAAACCGACGTTTCGGTCGCCTTGTCGCACAGGCCCCAGACCTCCATCACCGGCACACCGTTGACCACATGCACCGCATGGTTGGCGAAGACGTAGAGGTCGAGCGTATTCCATTCGCCGACCGGCTTATCGGCATTGCTGTTGTTTTCGATGTTCCACAGCGCGGTGTTACCGACCGCGCTGCCCAGTGGCGCCCCCGCCATGAAACGCTGCTTCGGATCGATGATCGAGGGATCAATCGCCACGCTGGAGTCAACCTCCAGACCGTTACCGACCGGCACCACCATACCGACGCTTCCGGTCATGATCTCGAACTCTACCGACCGCGACCATGTGCCCCACACAGCGCCGGGATTGCCGTGGGTATGATACAGGAGGCCGTTGTTCTCCGGTTCATTGAGGCGCGGCGCATGGCGCTTGCCGCTCCACTTGTATTCCAGACGCAGGTGATAGTTCCTGAAGTCGCCCTTATGGACAAGGCTGCCCCAGGTTTCACCGCTCACCCGCAAGGCCGGGGCGCCGTCCTCGGTCACCACCGTGAAGATCGACCCTACGCCACCCGCCCCGATCGGTTTGGCGTCACCGGCATTATAGGTGCGTGACGGATCGGGATAGCCCAGCCAACCGCTCCAGTCGTTGAGATCCTTGCCATTGAATATCGACACCGCCGGCCCGGCAGCCTTTGGAATGTTCTTCAGAACAAGCGTTTGTGGCTTGAAGACGGGCGCTTCCGCATGGGCGGCGGAAACGGCGAACACCGCGCAGGCGGCGGCGATAAGGCTGGCTTTGAACATGGATCTTCCCGAATATATTATTATAGTTTGAGGTCCGACATCATCACAGTGACGGCCTGACCGCGCAGCTTGACGCGATCCCCCACCACTTCGCATTGCAGGTGCGCGCCGCGTCTCGGATAGGCTTGATAGTAATCGATTACAGGCTTTCCGGTCAAGGCGGCAAAGAGCGGCGCCAGCATACAGTGCATCGAGCCGGTGGCCGGATCTTCGTTGATGCCCATATCGGGCGCAAACAGCCGGCTGACCACGCTGTAAGGCTTATCCGCATCGGCAAAGGCCGTAACGATCAGATGGCGATCGGTATAGGCCGTGCCCTGATAGGCGGTCAGCTTGCTGAGATCCGGCATGATGTCGCGCACGGTCTGCTCGCTGTCCATGAAGGCGATCAGGGCCGGTCCGCCATAGCAGCGCAGCGGTGCCACGCCCAGCACGGCCTCGACCGCCGGCACTAGCGCGATCTCATGCGGCGGATAGGACGGGAAATCCATTTCCAGCCGATCCTCAAAGCGACGGACGGTCAATTCGCCCGACAAGGTGTCAAAGCGCAGCCCATCGGCCGCCACACCAAACTCATGGAAAAGCGCATGGGCCGAGGCCAGGGTGGCGTGCCCGCACAGCGGCACCTCCATGGCCGGCGTGAACCAGCGCAGACCAAAGCGCGAGGGATCACCGGTGCGCAGCAGATAGGCGGTTTCCGCCTGATTGTTCTCCATGGCCAGCGCCTGCATGAAGTCCGCGTCCGGCCACACGGTGAAGGGCTCGACCACACAGGCGGGATTGCCCTTGAACGGTGCTTCTGCAAAGGCGTCGATCAGATATTGTCGCATAGGCTTCCCTGACATAGGTGCGATGTGAAGACGAACGCCCATTTCCAGGCGTCTTACAGGAAGCTTAGTAGCATCAGATCGTCCGGTGTCGCCAGTTATGAGGCCACTGTCGGCTGGCGCAATCAGCTGAATTTCGCCAGAACCTTGCCGACCTTCATCTTCACGCCGTCACCGTTGACGTAGTCGCCCGCCTTCATGCCATCCGGACAATCGCCAAGACGCTTGCCATCGGTCACCGTGATCTGGCGGCCATGACCGGCAAAGGCCGGCGAATAGCGCGTTTCGGCCGTTTGGTGGAACGCCTCGTTGCCGATGATGTCGACATGGATATGACTGGTCAGTGTGGTGTCATTGACCTCACAAACCGTATCGATATCGGCGCCGGAGGCCAGCCGCACCACGCTGCGCGTCATGCACGACAGGTCATCCATTTCCGGTTTGCCGAGCAGATCCTGACCGATCACCGCCAGACGCTCGCCCTGATCTTCATCGACGCAGATCCTGGCTACCGAACTGCCGCCCAGTTGCGGCAAGGTCTGCGTCAATTGCCACAGGCCCTCACGCTGGCTCTTGCGAGGCGGAGGCGTTTCGCTGCTGGCCACGCTTTCCGAAGCCTGCTCCGCGGTGGAGTCGTACATCGACGACGCCGATTGCGCGGTCGCGCTGCCGGAAGGTGCCACGGGCGGCTTGTCGGGCTTGTCACAGGCCACCACCGCCAGGCACGCCAGAAGAGACAAACTCAAAGAAACGTGCCGCATAGTGATCATGTCGCGCTGACGCCCTGGCGATTACCGTTCGTTGCCGGGGTGATAAAGCCCCTTTTCATACCGACCGCACAAATGACCAGACTGGTCGGGAATACATACACAAGCGGCTTCATCAACACTCTCCCGTAACGCCCCTTCAACCTAGTTTTGAAAATATAAAGACGAAATTAGGAAGTCGATCCGGTGATCATTCTGCTGGATTGGCCGGCAGCGTCCAGTCGATCGGCGCATGGCCCTTCGCCACCAGAAAATCATTGGCGCGCGAGAACGGTTTGGTGCCGAAGAAGCCGTTATGGGCTGACAGCGGCGACGGATGCACCGATTTGATGACCAGATGCTTCGAGGTATCGACAAAAGCGGCCTTTTTCTGTGCGTAAGCGCCCCACAGGATAAAGACCACCGGCTGCGGCAGGTCATTGACCGCGCGGATCACCGCATCGGTGAACTTTTCCCAGCCCTTGCCCTGATGCGCCGCCGCCATGCCCATCTCGACCGTCAGCACACTGTTAAGCAGCAATACGCCCTGCTTTGCCCAGTGCTCCAGAAAGCCGTGCTTCGCCGGCGCAATACCAAGATCGCCCTGCAATTCCTTGTAGATATTGACCAGGGACGGCGGAATACGCACGCCCGGTTTGACCGAGAACGACAGACCATGCGCCTGGCCTTCGCCATGGTAAGGGTCCTGCCCCAGAATCACCACGCGCACCTTGTCCGGTGGCGTCAGGTCCAGCGCGCGGAAATAATCGGCGCCTTTGGGGAATACGCGCTTACCTGCCTCACGCTGCGCACTCAGGAAGGCCTTCAGCTCAACCATGTAGGGCTTTGAAAACTCCGGCGCCAGAAGCGCCTTCCAGCCGTCGTCAAGCTTAATACCATTCATGGTCGCGATCCCTTTTTTACGCCGCGCATGGGGCCGCGACTCTACGCTTTAGTCAATCAGGATTTGGTGCATATGCCAGTGATCTTGCCGGTGACATGGATCGTGGCATCCTGCCCCTCGCAGGGCGAGCCGGTAACGCTGATTTTGTTTTTTGTCCCGATCCGGATGCAAATGAAACCGGCGTATATTGTATCAGATTTGCAAGTGTGTATTGTCAGCTTCCAGATAATAACCCCCTATAATAAAAGGGCCTCCTCCGTGACGTTTTCCCTCCGCCCCTCCCGCGCGCTCCTCACCGGCCTGGTCTGTGTTATGCTCGCCGGCAGCCCCGCCCTGCCCGCCTTTGCCGGTGACAAGCCCAAGGCCGAGCCTGAGAAAACCGCCGATAAACCCGATGGCGATAGTTTCCCGGCCCTGCCGGACGACAAGACCATTCGCCAATCCATCCAGCTCGAAGGCAAGGCGCTGAGCTATGACGCCACCGTCGGTAAGATCGCCGTGCGCGACGCCAAGGGCAAGGTCATCGCCGAGGTCGTTTACACCGCCTATATCGTGCCCGACAAAGATCCTAAAAGGCCTGTAACCTTCGCCTTTAACGGCGGCCCTGGCGCCTCTTCCGTCTATCTCAACATGGGCGCCATTGGTCCGAAGCGCGTGCAGTTCGGCGATGAAGGCAACTCACCCTCCGATTCCAGCGTTACGGTCGATAACGCCAGCACCTGGCTCGATATGAGCGATCTCGTCTTTATCGATCCGGTCGGCACCGGCTATTCACGCGCGCTGGAAGAGTCCGATGCCGCCAAGAAGGACTTCTTCTCGACCGAGGCCGATATCCAGTACCTGTCGCGCGTCGTCTACGACTGGCTGGTCAAGAACGGTCGCCTGCGCTCCCCCAAATACATCATGGGCGAAAGCTACGGTGGCTACCGTGCCCCACGCATCGCCAACACCCTGCAAACCCGTATGGGCGTCGGTGTTTCCGGCCTGATCATGGTGTCGCCCTATCTCGACCCCGCCGCCGTCGGCTCCGAAACGGCTCTGTCACCGCTGCCGTGGATGATCAACCTGCCCTCCATGGCCGCCGCCAATCTGGAAAAGCAGGGCAAGCTGACGCCGGAGGCCATGGCAGAGGTCGAGCGCTATGACCGCACGCAGTTCGTCACAGATTTCCTCGCCGGTCGCTCCGATCCGCAGGCCGTCAACCGCCTCGTCGCCAAGGTATCGGAATATACCGGGCTCGATCCGGCGCTGGTGGCGCGCATGGATGGCCGCGTCGACACGATGACCTTCGTGCGCGAAAGCCACCGCGATCAGCGCAAGATCGGTAGCTGGTACGATTCCAACGTCACCGCCTACGATCCTTTCCCCGAAGCGTCGAGCCAGAAGTCGGGCGATCCCATCCTCAACGCCCTGCTGGCGCCTACCACCAGCGCCATGGTCGATTTCGTGACGCGCGAGGTCGGCTGGAAGACCGATGCCCACTATGAGGCCTTGTCACCACAGGTCGGCGAGGACTGGCAGCAATACCCGACCGCCGACAAGCCGGTCAGCGACCTGCGCCAGGCCATCGCCAACGACCCGAAGATGCAGGTGCTGATCGTCCATGGCTATAACGACCTGTCGTGCCCCTTCTTCACCTCGCGCCTTGTCATCGACCAGTTGCCGACCTATGGCGGCACCGCCAAGGTCAGGCTCGCCGTCTATCCCGGCGGTCACATGTTCTACAGCCGCGCCGGCAGCGCCACCGCCTTTAAGGCCGACGCCAAAGCCCTTTACACCCGTTAGGAATTAGAGATGACCTTCCGCACCCTCACCTGCGCCGCTGCCCTGCTGTCGCTGGCCCTTGCCGCCCCCGTGCTGGCCAAGCCGAAGCCGGCTGCCCCTTCCACCGCCGTCACCCCCATGACGCCGGATGTCTTCGACAGCTATGACAAGGTTCGTCCGGATGCCGATTTTGTCCGTCGCGTCATCATGGTGCCAATGCGCGACGGCACCAAGCTCTATACCGTGATCGTATTCAAGAAGGGCACGAAGGACGGTCCGATCCTGCTGTCGCGCACCCCCTATGACGCCAAGTCCACCATGGCGAGATCGGCGAGCCAGACGATCAAGGAAGTCCTGCCCGCGATGTACGATCCGTTCGTTGATGACGGCTACATCATCGTGACGCAGGATATCCGCGGCATTCATAATTCTGAGGGCGTCTACGTCATGAACCGCCCGCTTTCGGGTGCACTCAACGACACCGGCATTGATGAATCGACCGACGCCTATGACACGATCGACTGGCTGGCGAAGAACATCCCGGAATCGAACGGCAAGGTCGGTATCATCGGCTCGTCCTATCTCGGCTTCACCTCCCTGCTGGCCGAGATCAACCCGCATCCGGCCCTGAAAGCCGCCGTGCCGCAAAGCCCGATGGTCGATGGCTGGAAGGGCGACGACTGGTTCCACAACGGCGCCTTCCGCGTCAACAGCCTGAGCTATGCCCTGGGGCAAAGCACCGGCAAGGCCGATGCCGGCGCCGACATACCGGATGGTGTGGGCGACGATTATAATCGCTATCTCGAAGCTGGTTCGACGGGCGATTACGCCCGCAAGTGGGGCATCGATCAGGTGCCCTTCGTGCGCAAGCTGATGGAAAATCCGGCCTATACCACCTTCTGGTCGGGCCAGGCGGTTGATAAGTGGATGGCCGCCGCGCCGCTGAAAGTGCCGACCATGCTGGTCGTTGGCCAGTGGGATCAGGAAGATTCCTACGGCGCACCGGCGGTCTACAAGGTCATGGAGCCCAAGGACACGAACAACGACATGGTGTCTCTGGTCATCGGGCCGTGGCGTCACTCCGGCGTCAACCACTATGGCTACGACCTCGGCGCCCTCACCTTCACCGGCGACACGGCGCAGGAATTCCGCGTCAAATACATGAAGCCCTTCTTCGATCACTATCTCAAGGGCGCACCCGATCCGAAAACCCCGCCGGTCCTGACCTACGCCACCGGCGCGAACCACTGGAACGAGTTGCCGAAATGGCCGATGGGCACCCTGACCCCGCTCTATATCAGTGAAAACTTCACCGCCAGCTTCACCAAACCCGCCACGGACGGCCACGACAACTACGTCTCCGATCCGTCGAAGCCCGTGCCCTTTATTCCGCGCCCGATCAGCATGGCCAATTCCAGCCAGTGGAAGCCCTGGCTGGTCCACGACCAGCGCTTCGTCTCCGATCGTCCCGATGTGCTGACCTATACCTCCACCGCGCTCGACAAGCCGGTGCATATCATGGGCGCGCCTGTGGTCGATCTCTACGCCGCCACCTCCGGTACCGACTCCGACTGGGTGGTCAAGATCATCGACGTCTATCCCAACGAGTTGCCGGAAGGCGCCGCGCAAGGCTCGAAGCCCGGCATGGCCGGTTATGAACTGCCCATCGGCATCGAGATTTTCCGCGGCCGTTACGTGCACGGTTTCGACAAGCCTCAGGCCCTGACGCCCGGCAAGATCGAGCAGTACAAGTTCGAGTTGCCCAATGTCGATCACGTCTTCCTGCCGGGACACAAGCTGATGATCCAGGTGCAGTCATCGCTGTTCCCGCTCTATGACCGCAACCCGCAGACCTATGTCGACAATATCTTCAACGCCAAGCCGGCGGATTACAAGGCGGCGACCGAAAGTATCTATCGCACGCCGACAGCCGCCTCAGCGGTCTGGCTGCCGATTGTGAAGGAATAGCAAGCCCCCTCTCCCCGCTTCTTGCGGGGAGAGGGGAATTATTGCAGAAGTCACAACCGGCTGCTTCTTCGCCGGCAGGCCCGCCTCATACTTGGCGTGTTCCTCGTTGCGTTCCGCCTTCCACGCCTTGAGCAAGACGGCGCGGCGCTTGGGGTAGCGGTTTTCTAGCGGTGACCACGACACGATACGGTCGGCGCGCAAGTGGCGGAAGGCCTGCCGCATCTCGCACCACACCACAACGATGCGAATGTGTTCGAAGAAGCCCAGCGCCACCGGCCAGACCACGCGGTCGGTGGTGACCTCCTTCAGGTCGGTATAGCGCACCTCGACGCGGCATTCGCCACGAATGGAGGCGCGGATATCACCGAGATCGATCCGGCTTTGCGGCGATGACCAGCTTGGCACCACCAGAAGCCCGGAGGTCTCGATTTCATCGGCCAGATCCTTTGGCAGCACGGCGGTGATCTTGGTCAGGGCGTTCTGCGCCGCCTCACCCAGACGGGCATCGCCCCGGTCAGCCACCCAGCGCACGCCCAGCACCAGCGCTTCCAGTTCTTCCTGGCTCAGCATCAAAGGCGGCAGCATATAGCCCGGCCGCAGCACATAACCCACGCCTGGCTCGCCTTCGATATGCGCGCCCTGCGCCTGAAGCGCGCCGATATCGCGGTAAAGCGTCCGCAGCGAAATATCGAGTTCGCGCGCCAGTTCGGCGCCGGCCACCGGATAACGATGGCGTCGCAACAGTTGCAAAAGGTCAAGCAGGCGGGTGGCGCGCGACATGATGGCGTCCTTGGTCAGGTAGGTTCTCGAATACGCGGCACTGATGAAACCCTAGCATCCTCCTCATGCCAAGTTCTGTCAGCATAAATCCGGCGACGCCGCAAATATTGTGGATACTTGACTTTAGGCCAGCATCATACATACTGGTTGGTATGTCAGTTTCAGTCCCCCGCCGCGCACCGGTCCAGACCCGCGAACGCCTGATGAACGCAGCGTTCGAGGAGGTGTATCACAATGGCTTTCAGGGCAGCGACCTCAAGGCCATCCTCGCCAGGGCCGGTGTCACCAAGGGCGCGCTCTATCATCATTTCGATGGCAAGGAAGCGCTGGGCCATGCCGTCATCGAACACGTCATCGCTCGCATAACGCAGGACAAGTGGCTGGCCCCGCTCGATGATGTTGATGATCCGATCGATGCCCTGCTCGGCATTCTCGACGACACCGGCACCTCTGACGCCGAGGTCAACGGTGGCTGTCCGCTCAACAATCTGGCGCAGGAAATGTCGCCGCTCGACGAGGGTTTCCGCCGGCGCCTGTCGGAGATCTTCACCAACTGGATCGGGGGGGTCAGCGATGCTCTGCGGCTTGGCCAGATCAATGAAAAGGTGCGCAACGACATCGATGCCCGCGACACCGCCACCTACCTCGTCGCCACCTACGAAGGTTATATTTCCCTGGCCAAGACAGCACAGGATAGCCGCGTCCTTATCTCTGGCATGAAGCAGTTGCGCCTTTACCTGGAGTCGTTGCGCGCCTGATCAATCGCACGTGAATTGACGCCGAGGTTTACGTGAGCGTAAATGATTGCGCTTGACCCAATTGGTTTCACTTGATACCTTTCGGTTGTAAGTCGTAAAGACAGGGAAACGCCACATGATGACCTCCGCAGGCGCGAAATTTCGCGCGGCTCTGGCCGCTGAACAGCCTTTGCAGGTGGTGGGTGCCATCAATGCCAATCATGCCCTGCTGGCCAAACGTGCCGGTTACAAGGCCATCTATCTGTCGGGTGGCGGCGTGGCGGCCGGATCGCTGGGGCTTCCCGATCTCGGCATCAATACGCTTGATGATGTGCTCACCGATATCCGCCGCATCACCGATGTCTGCGACCTGCCGCTGATGGTCGATATCGATACCGGCTTTGGCCCCTCGGCGTTCAACATCGAACGCACGATCAAGTCATTGATCAAGTTCGGCGCCGCCGCATGCCATATCGAGGACCAGGTCGGCGCCAAGCGCTGCGGCCACCGTCCCGGCAAGGAGATCGTTTCGACCGCCGAAATGGTCGATCGTGTGAAAGCGGCCGCCGACGCCAAGACCGATCCCGATTTCTTCCTGATCGCCCGCACCGACGCCATTGCCGTTGATGGCGTGGAGGCCGCCATCGAACGCGCCATCGCCTGCGTTGAGGCCGGCGCTGACGGCATCTTCGCCGAGGCCGCCTATGATCTGGACACCTATCGCCGCTTTGTCGACGCTGTAAAGGTGCCGGTGCTGGCCAATATCACCGAGTTCGGCAAGACGCCCCTCTTCACCCGCGAGGAACTGGCCTCGGCCGGTGTCGCCATCCAGCTCTACCCCCTGTCGGCCTTCCGCGCCATGAACAAGGCGGCGGAGAACGTCTATACCGCCATCCGCCGCGACGGCAATCAGAAGAATGTGCTCGATACCATGCAGACCCGTGAGGAACTGTATGACCGTATCGGTTACCATGCCTTTGAAGAGCGCCTCGACGCGCTTTTCAACACCAACAAACAAAAATAACAGGAACAAGGAAATGCCTCATGGACGGAGATACACCGACGGGCTTTAAGCCCAAGAAATCCGTGGCCTTGTCCGGTCAGATCGCCGGCAATACCGCCCTGTGCACGGTCGGACGCACCGGCAATGACCTGGCCTATCGCGGCTACGATATCCTTGATCTCGCCGCCACCTCGGAATTTGAGGAAATCGCCCACCTGCTGATCCACGGCAAGCTGCCCAATCTCAGCGAACTGGCCGCCTACAAGACCAAGCTCCGATCCCTGCGCGGCCTGCCCGCCACGCTGAAGGCCGTGCTGGAAAGCCTGCCCTATTCGACGCACCCGATGGACGTGCTGCGCACCGGCGTGTCCGTCCTTGGCTGCCAGTCGGCGGAGCGCGAAGACCACAACCATCCCGGCGCGCGCGACATTGCCGACAAGCTATTGGCCAGCCTCGGCTCCATGCTGCTCTACTGGTATCAGTTCAGCCATAACGGCAAGCGCATCGAGGTCGAGACCGACGACGACAGCATAGGTGGCCACTTCCTGCATATGCTGCACGGCAAGCCGCCGCCTGAGTCGTGGGTGCGCGCCATGCACACCTCGCTGATCCTCTATGCCGAACACGAGTTCAACGCCTCAACCTTCGCCGCCCGCGTGATCGCCGGTACGGGTTCGGACTTTTATTCCTGCATCATCGGCGGCATCGGCGCGCTTCGCGGCCCCAAACATGGTGGCGCCAACGAAGTCGCCTTTGATATCCAGAAACGTTACGACAATCCGGACGAGGCCGAGGCCGATATCCGCGCCCGTGTTGACCGTAAGGAGGTCATCATCGGCTTTGGTCATCCGGTCTATACGGTGGCCGATCCGCGCAATGTGGTGATCAAGGAGGTGGCGCGCCGCCTCTCCGCCGAGCAAAATTCCATGAAGATGTTCGCCATCGCCGAGCGGCTGGAAAGCGTGATGTGGGACGCCAAGAGGATGTTCCCCAATCTCGACTGGTTCTCGGCGGTTTCCTATCACATGATGGGCGTCCCGACCGATATGTTCACGCCGCTTTTCGTGATTTCGCGCACCTCCGGCTGGTCAGCGCACATCATCGAACAGCGCCAGGACGGCAAGATCATCCGCCCCAATGCCAACTATACCGGCCCGGAGGATAAACCCTTCGAGGCCCTGAAAGACCGTCCATAATTTAAGGAAGGTTTATCCACAGATTACACAGATTACACAGATTTTTCTGAGTTTAATGGCCATCGCAGTTTATGAGATTGAAAAGGCGCTTTGCGCCAACAGGCCCTGACAACAAAAGCGGATTTGACCACTAAGGCTCTGAAAAATCTGTGTAATCTGTGTAATCTGTGGATCACCTTTCTTGTCTTCCCTCAAGAAAGCCCGCTATGTCCGCCCATATCCCAAACGAACGTCCCGCGCCGGACAGTGTCCTCACCGACATCGTCGATTATGTGCTTGATTATGAGATCACCTCCGACCTCGCCTATGAAACCGCGCGCAACTGCCTGATCGATACCCTCGGCTGCGGACTGGAGGCGCTCGACTATCCCGCCTGCGCCAAGCTGCTGGGCCCCATCGTCCCCGGCACCGTCGTTCCCCACGGTGCAAAAGTGCCCGGCACGCAGTTCCAGCTCGACCCCATACAGGCGGCGTTCAACATCGGCGCCATGATCCGCTGGCTCGATTTCAACGACACCTGGCTGGCGGCCGAATGGGGCCATCCGTCCGATAATCTCGGCGGCATCCTGGCCACCGCCGACTGGCTGTCGCGCAACGCCATCGCCGCCGGACGCAAGCCGCTCCTCATGCGTGATGTCCTGACGGCGATGATCAAGGCGCATGAAATCCAGGGCTGTCTGGCGCTGGAAAACAGCTTCAATCGCGTCGGCATCGATCACGTCGTGCTGGTCAAGGTCGCTTCCACCGCCGTGGTGGCGCAGATGCTGGGTCTCGACCGCGACGAGATCATCAACGCCGTGTCACTGGCCTGGGTCGATGGCCAGGCCTTACGCACCTATCGCCATTCGCCCAATACCGGATCGCGTAAAAGCTGGGCCGCCGGTGACGCCACCTCGCGCGCTGTGCGTCTGGCGCTCATGGCGCAAAAAGGCGAGATGGGTTATCCCTCGGTGCTCACCGCCAAGACCTGGGGCTTTTACGACGTACTGTTCAAGGGTCAGCCGTTCAGGTTCCAGCGGCCCTATGGCGCTTACGTCATGGAGCAGATCCTGTTCAAGATCAGCTTCCCGGCCGAGTTTCACAGTCAAACCGCCGTCGAAGCCGCCATGATGCTGCATCATAAGCTGGCTGCGCTCGGCAAGACGACCGAGGACATCCGGCGCGTCACCATCCGCACCCATGAGGCTTGCATCCGCATCATCGACAAGAAGGGGCCGCTCGATAATCCGGCCGACCGCGATCACTGCATCCAGTACATGGTCGCCGTGCCGCTGATCCATGGCCGTCTGACGGCCGCGGACTATGAAGACGGCGTCGCTGGTGATCCGCGTATCGATGCCTTACGTGACAAGATCACTTGCGTCGAGGATACCGCCTTCACCGCCGATTACCACGACCCTGACAAGCGCAGCATCGCCAATGCCCTGACCCTGGAACTCAACGATGGTACGGTCTTGGATGAGATTGTGGTGGAATATCCGATCGGCCACAAGCGCCGCCGCGCCGACGGCATACCTCTGCTCGAAGCCAAGTTCCGCACCAATCTCGCGCGCCGTTTTCCGTCAAAACAACAGGCGGCCATCCTCAAGGTCAGTCTCGACCAGCAGGCGCTGGAAGCCATGCCCGTCAATGACTATGTCGATCTGTATGTGATCTAGTCGCCCAGTTTCATTTGCCGAGATTAAGCGGCATGGCAAAGACCTGCGTCCAGTAGGCGCGAAACTCGGGCGGCACGCCGGGCACCGGCTGGTCATCCTCCTGCCAGGCAACGGCGATGCCGGTTTCCCGGAACGCACACATCAGGATGTTATCCCGGTGGCCTGGACTGTTCATCCACGCGTCAACCACCGCTTCGGGTACGTCCGAATTGACCTCGATGTTTTCGCCGACCATCTGGTAGACGTAGCCGGTATCCCGTACCCGACGCCCCGGCGTCGAGCCATCGGGCGCGGTATGGCTGAAATAATGGCGCTCCACCATCTGACGGCTCTGGCGCTGCGCGGCTTCGGTCAGGCGCGCCTCAACATGCAAGGGCTGGCATCCGTGCGCCGCGCGTTCGGCGTTGATCATCTCGAGCACTTCGGCCTCGGTGCTGCGCGGTGCTGCCTGCGCCGCAGTGGCGCATAAGCCTGCCAGCAGAACAACAGCAGATGATAGTCGGCGCATGATACGTCCCAATCCTGATTGACTTTGACCATGCGCCGGCTTCGTTAAATTTTTTCCAACCGAATGGGTTATGCGGCGATTAAGGATGGCCTATATCAGCGCCATGCAGATCAGAACTCGCCACCACCGCCGACCATGACGCCATCTGGGCCATCCTGAAACCCACCTTGCGTGCCGGGGAGACCTACACCCTGCCGCGTGACTGGGACCGCGACACCGCGCTCACCTACTGGTTCGCCGCACCGCATCAGGTCTTCGTGGCCGAGGTCGATGGCACGGTATTGGGGCACTATTTCCTGACACCTAATCGGCAAGGCGGCGGCGCCCACGTTGCTAATTGCGGTTTCATGACCGCGCCTTCGTCCACAGGCAAGGGCGTGGCCAGCGCCATGTGCCGGCATGCTATGGAGGTGGCCAAGTCGCGGGGCTTCCGCGCCATGCAGTTCAATTTCGTCGTCAGCAGCAATGAACGCGCCGTCGCCCTGTGGCAGCACATGGGTTTCGAGATTGTTGCTCGCCTGCCGGGCGCCTTTGCGCATCCCGAATTAGGTTATGTTGATGCTTTTGTGATGTTTCAGGATTTTTCCGGTCACGATTGATCAAATTTTCGCTGATCTGGATGCCGCTGAAGTGAGGAAGCGTTAGTTGGCAAGGCGCGGCGGCTGTGAAATGCTTAGAGCCTGGCTTTTCAGGAGTACGCCTCATGCCCCTCAATCCCTTTAATGAAATCGCCCGCCACGCCTTCGTGACCGAGCAGATGCAAGCGTTCAAGGTCGGGATTCGCGAAGGCCGCGCCGCCCGCGAAAAACTGCAGGCGCGCACTGAAGCCATGACCTCGGTGCGCTTCGGCGAAGACGACAAGGTGGCGCTGCGCGATTACCTGCGCAAGCTGTCGTGGATGTACCGCAAGGGTGAAATCGATCAGCGCACCACCGAACAGGGCCTGAACAAGGTGGTCATGGCCGCTGCCGCCAACAGCCCGGACGTACTGCATTATATCCGGGCTTAAGCGCCGCGAAATCTTAAGACCCCCTGCGTATCCGTTCCATCATATAGGAGAAGTCCTGCGCCGCGTAGCCCTGACGGCACAACGCCTCATAGAGCGTATGCGCCTTGGCGCCGAGTGGCGTGTGGGCGTCATTCTGCGCCGCCGCCTGCATGGCAAGGGTCAGGTCCTTCAGCATCAACGCCGCCGCGAAACCCGGCTGATAATCGTTATTGGCCGGCGAGGTGGGCACCGGCCCCGGCACCGGGCAATAGCTGGTCATCGACCAGTTCTGACCCGACGCCTTCGAGGCAATGTCGAAAAACACCTGATCATCGAGCCCGAGCTTTTCCGCCAGGGCAAAGGCTTCGCAGGTGCCGATCATGGTAATGGCCAGCAGCATGTTGTTGCACAGCTTGGCCGCTTGCCCCGCGCCCGCGCTACCGGCATGGATGACGGCCTTGCCCATAGCTTGCAGCATCGGTTCCGCGCGGGCAAAAGCCGCTTGCGGGCCACCGCACATAAAGGTCAGGGTGCCGGCTTTCGCCCCCGCCACACCGCCCGAAACCGGCGCATCGACCATGGCGAATCCGGCGCTTTCCGCCTGTCTGGCCACCTTGCGGGCGCTCTCAACATCGATGGTCGAACAATCGATCAGCAGCGCGGAGGGCTCTGCCTGTTCCATCACCTGCGCATAGACCGACAGGACGTGCTGTCCTGCCGGCAGCATGGTGATCACGGCCTCCGCATCCTGACAGGCCTCGTTGAGCGAGGCCACACCGATGCAGCCCTCGGCCACCGCCTGGGTCACGGCCGCTGCGCTCAGATCATAAGCGCGCACCTCATGCCCGCCCTTGACCAGATTGGCCGCCATGCCCGAACCCATATGCCCCAGACCGATAAAGGCGATTTTCATAGCGCAAGCTCCTCGTCCACGGCTGCGAACATCGCCTCAACCATCTGCGGCGTGACACCCGACAGACTGGCCGGCGACCACGTCGGCGCATTGTCCTTGTCCTCGATCACCGCCCGCACGCCCTCGGAAAAATCGTGGCTGCGGATGATATGACAGGCGATGCGGTATTCCATACGCATAACGTCTTCAAACGATGCCATGCGCGCCCCTCGCCGCAACTGTTCGAGCGAGACGCTGAGCGACAAGGGTGAGCGGCTCTTGAGAATATCGGCCTGCGCGGTAGCCCAATCGTCATCGGCCATTTTCAGCGCCAGACAGATGTCGGTGATCGTGGGGCGTGAAAAGCAATGATGAATGACATCCAGATGTTCGGCATAGCCGGCCCTGACGGGCATCTGCGTACAGTCGGCCAGGACATCATCCAGAGCTTCGCCCGCCAGTATCCGCGCCTTCACATCCGGCAGGTTTTCAGAGGTAACAAAGTGCGTAGCGAGGCCGGCCGCCACAACATCCGAACCTTTAAGGCGCGCACCCGTCAGCGCCAGCCAGATACCAAGCTGTCCCTCCAGCCGCGGCAGGAACCAGCCGCCGCCGACATCCGGAAACAGGCCAATACCGGTTTCCGGCATGGCGAAGAGGGTGTTTTCGGTGGCGATGCGGTGCGATCCATGGATCGAAATACCCACGCCGCCGCCCATAGTCACGCCATCCAGCAAAGCAACATACGGCTTTGGGAAGCGCTTTATCTGTGTGTTGAGGCGATATTCGATGTTGAAGAAGGCTTCCCCCGCCTTGCCATCAGCGCGACCGGACTGCGCCACCATGCGGATATCACCACCGGCGCAAAAGCCGCGCGTGCCCTCGGCATGATCGATCATCAGCATGCGCACGCCATCATCCGCAGCCCACCGGGTGAGCGCATCGCTCATCGCCTGACACATCTCCGTCGTCAGGGCATGCAGCGCCTTGGGTCGGTTCAGCGTAATCCGGCCGACACCGTTTTCTACACGGACAGATACGTCCATCACGACCCTTTCAGCATATCGCGCGCAATAATAACGCGCATGATCTCGTTGGTGCCTTCCAGGATCTGATGCACCCGCAGGTCACGCACGATCCGTTCGACACCATAGTCATGCAGATAACCATAGCCGCCATGGATTTGCAGGGCCTCATTGGCGATTTTCGAGCATGTATCGGTGACGAAGCGCTTGGCCATGGCGCACCATTTCGTCGCGTCCGGTGTGTGATCATCCAGCCGCGCCGCCGCCTCATAGAGCATGGAACGCGCCGCCTGTAACTCAGTCTCCATATCAGCCAGCTTGAACTGCGTCACCTGAAACGCATTCAGGTGTTGGCCGAACTGGCTGCGTTCAGAGGCATAGGCCATGGCGCGATCCAGCGCATCCTGCGCGCCGCCAAGCGAACAGGCGGCGATGTTGAGACGTCCGCCATCCAGCCCCTTCATGGCGAATTTGAAGCCCTGTCCCTCATCGCCAATACGATTGCCCACGGGTATCTGCACCTGATCGAACATGACCTGTCGCGTCGGCTGGGCGTTCCAGCCCATCTTCTTCTCGACGGCGCCGAAGCTTAACCCCGAGGTCTCTTTCGACACCACAAAAGCGGAAATGGTCTCATCCGTATTGGCCATGACGACATAGATATCCGAGACGCCAGCGCCGGAGATAAAGGCTTTCGAGCCATTAAGCACATAAGCATCACCCTCTCTCACCGCACGCGTTTTCATGGCGGCGGCGTCGGAGCCGGAACCCGGTTCGGTCAGGCAGTAGCTGGCGATCGTCGCCATGCCGGTCAGCTTCGGTACGAAACGCGCCCGCAACGCATCTGAACCAAAGCTGTCGATCATCCAGGTGCACATGTTGTGGATCGACAGAAAGGCCGCCGTGGCGATGCAGCCGCGCGATAACTGCTCAAAAATCAGCACGGCATCGAGCCGCGACATAGCCGCCCCGCCGTGCTCTTCACCTGTGTAGATGGCGGCGAATCCCAGGCCCGCCGCCTCGCGCATTACATCAACCGGGAAATGCTTTTGCTCATCCCACGCACCGGCGAAAGGCCGCAGTTTGTCATAGGCGAAGCGCCTGGCCGCCTCGCTTATCATCGCCTGATCGTCGTTGAGTGGCATGATCGTCCCTGTTATTTAGTCCCGTTTCGGATCGTTTAAGCCGCCTCGGTCACCCTGGCGCGCGCGGCCGCGATCTTATCGCGCGCCATCGCATCGGCAATCACATTGGTGAGTGCGTTGGCGCTTTTTGCCTTGGTGAAGATATCAAACAGGCGCGGACCGATGGCGTCGACCTGCGCCAGAATATCGGCCTCATCGTTACGGCCCGAGATTTCACCGGCCACCATGATGATGCCGCCGGCATTGATCACATAGTCCGGCGCATAGAGAATGCCGCGCTGGCCTAAGATACGCCCAGCCCCCGGAGTCAATAGTTGATTATTGGCCGCGCCAGCGACGATCGTGGCTTGCAGACGGCTAGCCACATCCTCGCTGATCGCGCCACCAAGCGCGCACGGCGCCACCACATCGACCGTCTGCAACAGGATGTTGTTGACCGATACGCTCTCGGCCGCAAAGCGATTGCAGACCTCTTCCACCCGCTCCGGATTGATATCGGCCACCACAAGCTTGGCACCGAGACTGAACAGTTCTTCGCAGAGATAGGTGCCGACATGGCCGAGGCCCTGAACGGCGACCTTGATACCGGCGAGATCAGAACGACCGAGCTTGGCCTTGACCGCGGCTTCGATACCGACGCGCACGCCACGCGCCGTGAAGGGCGACGGATCTCCGCCAGACTTGCCCACAGCCGCATCCAGCCCGGAGACATAGCCGGTGGTGCGCGCCACGATCTTCATGTCAGCGACCGAAACCCCGACATCCTCGGCGGTGATATACTGACCATCCAGGCTATCCACGGCGCGACCGAAGGCTTCCAGCACGGCTTCGCGGCGATCAGCCGGCACAGGTCCTAAAATGACCGCCTTGCCGCCCCCCATCGGCAGATTGGCCATGGCGTTCTTGTAGCTCATGCCGCGTGACAGGCGCAAAGCATCGCTGAGCGCGCTCACCCCGTTGTCATAGGCCCAAAGGCGGCAGCCACCGGCGGCCGCGCCCAGCGCCGTGGAATGGACGGCGATAATGGCTTTCAGGCCAGAGGCGGCATCCTCCACCATGAGGACTTTTTCGTGGGCGTCATAATCGGGGTGGTCAAACATTTAGCAATACTTTCGTTTCAGGCTTTAGGGGGAGAGCGGGTTGGGCGGCCTCAAATTGCACAATGAGGTCGGCTTTTTTGACATTGGCCTTGTCGAGATTGGCCAGCTTGATGTGGCCGAAGCCACGGATCTCTTCCGGCAGTTTGGCCAGGGCCACCGCCAGATCGAGATTATGGGGACGAAGATCACGCGCCAGACGTTCGATCAGATGCACGTAGTCGATGATGAGCTGGCGCTCGGTGCGGCGCTCGCGGGTGTAACCAAAGAGATCGAACGGTGTGCCGCGTAAGGCCTTGGCGGCCTTCAACATAGCGAAGGCCTTGAAAACCCACGGGCCGAATTTACGCTTCTTCGTGCCCATCATGGGCGGCGCGAGGTAGACCGAGATTTTTTTTGTATCTTCAAACTGTTCGGCCAGGACTTTGCGGAACTCCGGATCGCAATAGAGCCGCGCCACTTCATACTCGTCCTTGTAGGCCATCAGCTTATAGGCGTTGCGCGCCACTGCCTCGGCAAGGCGTGGTTCGTCCCTCACCCGATCAACCAGCGCCCTGTAGCGCGCGGCGTAGGCGGCGTTTTGATAGTCGGTCAGATCGGTCATGCGGGCGCTGACGAAGCTATCGAGATCAAAGACGGGCGTCTGCGCAGGCGCCGCTTCCAGCCGGCCTTCCGCCCAGGCACGCCCCAGGGCGAAAGCGCGCAGATTGGCCGTCACCGCGGCACCGTTCAGGGCGATGGCGCGTTCGACCGCCGCCAGTGACAAGGGCAATACGCCGGCCTGCCAGGCCGCGCCCCACATGATCATCAGGGCATAGACCGCATCACCCATATAGGTGCGGGCAAGGCCAGCGGCATCGAAGGTCTCCAGCGTGCGCGCGGCGTTGCGCACCTTGCGCACCATGGAAAGCTGGTCGAACACGGTGTTGGTGTTGAGGGTGAATTCACCGCTCGGTGTGAGGGCGCTGTTGAGAAAGCCTATTGTGCGTTCCGTATTCAACAGCGGCAAGCAGGCCTTGCCGTGCGCCGTGATCATGTCGGCGGCAATCATGACATCGGCCTCACCGAGCGGGATACGACCGCCCGGCACCATCACGCCGGGGGCGGCAAAACGGACATGGGCATCAACCGCGCCGCCACGCTGCGCCAGACCGATCTGATCGACGCAGATCACTTCCACGCCGTCGATATGCGCCGCCATGCCGATCATGGCCGAAAGCGAGGTCACGCCCAGACCGCCGATACCTGTGAGCAAGAGGTTATAGGGCTGCGCCGTCAGCGGCATCGGCGTCGCCTCAGGCAGATCATGGATCAGATGATCGATGGCGGCGGGCTGCACCTTCTTTATCTGCGCGCCTTCCAGTGACACGAAGCTGGGGCAGAAGCCTTTCACGCATGAGGTATCGAGATTGCACGCCGACTGGTCGATCTCGCGCTTGCGGCCGAGTTCGGTGTCCTTTGGCCCCACCGCGATGCAGTTCGATTTGACCGAGCAATCACCGCAACCTTCGCATACCTTGGCGTTGATAAAAATTCGCTCTTTCGTCTGCGGCGCCAGACCGCGCTTGCGGCGACGGCGCAGTTCGGTGGCGCACATCTGATCATAGATCAGCACGGTGGTGCCGTGCGTCGCCTTCAGTTCGGCCTCGGCCACCTCAAGCTGATCACGGTGATAGAAGCTGACCTTGGCCGGCATTTTCGGGTGGTTCTGCCAGCGCTCCGGATGCGGCGATACGAGGATGATCCGCCGGACGCCTTCGGCCGCGACCTGCTGCGCCACCGTCACCGGATGCAGCACGCCATCGACATGCTGGCCACCGGTCATGGCTACGGCGTCATTATAGAGGATCTTGTAGGTAATGTTGACGTGCGCCGCCACCGACTGACGGATAGCCAGCAGGCCGGAATGGAAATAGGTGCCGTCGCCCAGATTGGCGAAGATGTGGTGCTCGTCGGTGAAAGGCGCCTGCCCTACCCAGGTCACGCCCTCGCCACCCATATGGGTGCAGATTTCCGAATGACGATCGGGGATAAACTGCACCATATAGTGACAGCCGATCCCGGCTGTGGCGCGTGAGCCTTCCGGCACGGTGGTCGAGGTGTTGTGCGGACAGCCGGCGCAGAAAAACGGCTTACGCGTATGAAGCTGGACGACGTTTTCTTTGGCAATCGCCTGTTCAGCATAACGGGCGATGATCGCCTGACGCGCCTCGGTGCGGGCTTCCGCCGGCAACACCTCGAACAGGGCCATGGCGACGCTGACCGTATCAAGATCAAGCACATCGCGGACCACGTCCTTGCCGCGCATACGCGGTCGGCGCGAATCCGGCAGGCCATAGAGCGCGTTCTTGAGCTGGTATTCGATCAGGTTACGGCGTTCCTCAACCACCAGCACGGTTTCCAGCCCGTCAGCGAAGGCGAGCGCGCCCACCGGATCGAGCGGCCACACCATGCCGACCTTCCAGATGCGAAGCCCCATCTGACGCGCCCCGGCCTCATCGATCTGCAACAGGCGCAGGGCATCGAGCACATGCAGGAACCCCTTGCCGGAGGTGGCGATACCCAGACGCGCGCTCGGCGCATCCTGCATCAGTGGATTGAGGCCGTTATGGCGGGCGAAGGCCTGCGCCGCCGGCAAACGGAAATGACGGTGCAGCACTTCCTTTTGATCGGGCGTATGGTTGAGGCGGATATTCAGCCCGCCTTCCGGCAGGTCGAAATCTGGCAGGCTGGTTTGCCAGCGCAGCGAGTCGATATGCGCCGAGGTCGAGGCGTCCATCAGGTCGGAAATGGTCTTGATGCCGATCCAGCAGCCGGAATAACGCGAAAGCTGTATCCCCTTCATGCCGAACTCGATCACCTCATCAATGGTCGATGGCGACAGGGTCGGCATTTCGGCGTCGGCGAAGGCAAATTCCGACTGGTTCGGCAGGGTCGATGACTTGCAGTTATGATCGTCTCCGGCCAGGGCCAGCACACCGCCGAGCGCCGAGGTTCCGGCGAAGTTGGCATGCTTGAACACGTCTCCGGTCCGGTCAACACCCGGCCCCTTGCCGTACCATAGGCCGAACACGCCATCCTTCCTGTGCCCGTTAAACAGCGGCACATGCTGCGTTCCCCACACCGCCGTGGCGCCCAGGTCTTCATTGATGCCGCGCTGGACAACGATATCGTGGTCATCGAGGCGCTTTTGTTCCTGCGCCAGTTGCATATCGTAGGAGCCGAGCGGCGAGCCGCGATAGCCGGAGATAAAGCCTGCCGTGTTCAGCCCGGCCTCGCGATCCCTGTCGCGGATCAGCATGGGCAGCCGGACAAGCGCCTGAACGCCGGTCATGAAAGCCCAGCCGGATGTCAGTTCATATCGGTCGGCAAGGCTTACCTCGGCGCGCATCAACATATCCCTGTGGCATAGTTATTTTCTAATGATACTAATCCTGAAATGTGAGAAAGTGCTTCCGAACTGCGGATGCGTAATCCACGTTTTCAGCTATAATTTCTGCAATGACGCAAAACGGCAGAATAAAACTCTGGTGCAGGGCAATATAAGCGAATGAACAAGAGCAAGGACCTCCGCGCCCTCGATGAGATCGACAAGAAATTCTTCGCCTGTTGCGCGAAGACTGTCATCTGACGACGCAGGAGGTCGCCGACAAGGTGGGGCTGTCGCAAACCCCCTGCTGGTCGCGCATCAAGCGGCTGGAAGACACCGGCGTGATCACCGGCTATGTGGCTCTGCTCAATCCGGAAAAGGTCGGCAAGCCGCTCTCTGTCATCGTTGAAATGACGCTGGAGCAACATGATGATGAGAAGATCGAGAACTTTTCCCGCCATATCGCCACCCTGACCGAAGTGACCGACGCCTATCTCACCACCGGCGAATACGATTACGTCATCATCGCCGCCGTGGAGGACACCGAGGATTACGAGGTTTTCCTGCGCAAGAAATTGCTGAAATTCCCCGGAATCCGCCACACGCGCTCGACCTTTTGCCTGCGCCGCCTCAAGCGCGATCCATCGCCGTCACTCTAGGCTACCCGCCTACCGGAGAATTATAGCCGGATGCTTCCCGTGACGGTTGATCTTTGCTAGGATGGGTAACTGTTTCAGCAAAGGCGCACAGATGACCCAAAATTCCACATTCCTGATGGTTGCCGGCGCGTGTGCCGCGCTTACGCTTACCGCCTGTTCGACCTTCCCGGTCGGCAAGACAGCCGAAGCGCCACAAACCCTCATCGGCACCTGGCAACTGGTGCAGTTCCTGCCCAAGGGCGGTGCAGCGCCAGTCAAGCCCGATGCCGCCGATCGCTATGAAATTACCTTCGTCGATAAAGGCCGCGTTGCCCTCAAGGTCGATTGCAACCGCGCCACCGCAATCTGGGAAACCACGCCGACCGATGGCACCCACGGAAGCCTGACCTTCGGCCCCATGGCCATGACGCGCATGGCCTGCCCGACCCCGGCGCTCGATACAGGCTGGGAACTCAATGCCAATTCAGTCGCTAACTACGCCGTCGCCGGTGACAGCCTTGTGCTGGGCCTGAAAGACGGCAAGGGCACCTACGAATGGGCGCGCAAGAAAGACTAGACTTTAGCCACTGTTTCCAGCGCCAGGGCATGCAGCGGACCGCTGAGCAGATCGGCCAGCGCCCTATTGACCAACTGGTGCTGGCGCACGCGCGGCAGGCCATTGAAGGCCTCTGATACGATGCGCGCCTTATAGTGATCGCCGTCCCCGGCCAGATCGGTGATGGTGATCTCCGCGTCCGGAAAAGCGGCAGCGATACGCGCCTCAAGATCGCTCTGGGCGATGGCCATGGCAAAACTCCTCAATAAACTGCCGGTGGCTTAGCCGGTTTTGCAGCGGTTGGGTAGCCTCCCCCCCCCTGTCCGAGATAATACCAAGCGCGGTCTGGCGCCATGGATCTTCATGCACACCCCAAAAAAGCGTCTTTGCGGCCAAAATTTGTTCTTTATTCAAAAGACGAAAAATGCACTCAGCGGCAAAATATTACATCAAGGCCAAACTCAGCCCTATCAATATTTTAAAAATTATCCATACAAATTCAAATACTTATAATTCTGATGAAATTTTCATTCTCAGCTCAGAAAGCACGCCTCCTTGGTGCTGAAAGTGCGTTTTCATCCTAAACGCGCAATTAACTCATAGGGGTTAGGATAGCCGCATTGTTCACAGGAGTAAGACATGCGTACCCCCACCCGCCGGACATACCGGAATGTTTGCCTGGCCGCCGCCAGCCTGCTGACGCTCAGTGTAGCCGCCGCACCGGTTATGGCCAAGCCCGCCAAACAACTGACACAGGCTGATATCCACGATCTGATCATGGCGGAAGCCCATAAGCTGATCGCTATCCAGAAGTCCAACGACGCGGTTTCAGAAGCTCAGAAGCAGGCGCAGATCGATGCCCTTCAGGCCGAAGTGCGTAACCTGGCCGATCAGTTGCGTACTCTGCAAGCCCAAGCACAAACTCAGGCCCAAACCCTGGCTGTCGTAACCGCGCCGAAGCCGGCACCGGCCGCCCCCACGGCTTCGGTCTCCATCAAGAACGGTACACCGACATTTGCCTCCAGTGACGGCGCCTTCACGCTCAGCATCAATGGCAATATCCAGGCCGACGCCGCCAGCTACATGCAGGACGATAATCTGTCCGCCGCCATTACGGGCGCCGCGCGCGACCTGAACAGCGGCACCAATTTCCGCCGCGCCCGCCTGGGCTTCAAAGGCAAGGTGTTCAAAGACTTCGACTACAACATGGTGTTTGATTTCGGCGGCGCCGGCGCCGAGGATGTCGGCCGCATCCACGAAGCCTGGATCCAGTATTCCGGCTTCAAGAACGCCAAGATCCGTGTGGGTGAATTCGCGCCTCTGGCCGGCATGGCCGACGCCGCGTCACAAAATGCCTCGCCCTTCATGGAACGCGCCTCCTCGGCCGAACTGGCGCGTAATTTCGCCGGCGGCGACACACGCATGGGCGTTGGCATCTTCAATACCTATGATCGCTGGCTCTATTCAGCCGCCCTAACCGGCGGCACGGTCTCGGCGCTCAATACCGCGGCGAGCGGTTTCAACACCGTCAATAACGATGAGCAACTGGGCGTCGTCGCCCGCGTGGCAGGTACGCCCATTAAGGGCAAGAACTCTCTGATCCACGTCGGCCTCAACTACAACGCCATCATCAATCCGGGCGATGCCGGCGCCAGCGCCGCTACGCGTTATCCTGTGCAACTGCGCGACCGCCCCGAACTCCGCGTCGACGGCACCCGCCTGATCGACAGCGGCGCAATCAACACCCAGTCCGCCTCTGCCACCGGCATCGAGTTCGGCGCGCAGTACAAGAACTTCTACCTCGCATCCGAAGCCTTCCAGTACAAGATCAAACGCTTCGGCGCAGCGGCCGGTGTCACCGACCCTGACTTCACCGGCTGGTATGCCGAAGGTGGCTGGGTCATCACCGGTGAAACACGCAAGTACAACACCCAAACCGGCGCCTTCGACGGCATCGTGCCGGCCCACAACTTCGATCCGAAGACGGGCCAGTGGGGCGCCTTTGAACTGGTGGCGCGTTACTCGACCCTCGACCTCAACTACCACGCCGACGCCCTGCTGGCGGCCGACCGCGTGCGCGGTGGTCAGCAGGACATCACCTCCCTCGGCCTCAACTGGCAACTCAACCCCAGCATCCGCTTCATCTTTGAGGGCCAGGATGTCAAGGTTGAACGTCTGAACGCTGCAGGCGCCTCGATCGGTCAGGACTACACGACCATCGCCGCTCGCGCCCAATTCAACTACTAAACTCCAAACATCTTTTCTTTTCGGGCCGCAGTGCGTAAAATCGCTGCGGCCCTTTTTTATGAGAGATATCCCATGACGATCAGACGCGCACTGCTGACGGGCCTTGCACTCCTGGCCCTTGCCTTGCCGGCCGTCGCGTCAGCAAAAGACCTTCAGGTGGCCGTGGCTGCCAATTTTACCGACGCCGCCAAGGACGCAGCCGCCGCTTTCGAGAAAAAGACCGGGACGCACGTGAGCTTGAGCTTCGGCCCCTCCGGCGGTTTTTACAGTCAGATCCAGCAAGGCGCCCCCTTCGACGCCTTCCTGAGCGCCGACGCCGAGCGCCCGACCAAACTCGAAGCCGAAGGACTCGGCATCAAGGGCACACGCTTCGTCTATGCCTACGGCACGCTGGTGCTGTGGAGCGCTACGCCCGGTTTTGTCGATAGCAAAGGCGCGGCTATCGCCAAGGGCAGGTTCGAGCACCTCGCCATCGCCGACCCGGCCTCGGCGCCTTACGGCGTCGCCGCGGTCGAATATCTGAAAAAGCGCGGCCTGTATGACGCGGTCGCCGCCAAAATCGTCAAGGGCAGTTCGATCGCGCAGACCTTCGGCTTTATCGATACCGGCTCAGCAGAACTGGGCTTCGTCGCCCTGTCACAGGTCTACAAGTCGGGCAAGGGTTCGCGCTGGATCGTGCCGGCGGGTGATTACACCCCCATGGATCAGCAAGCCATCCTGTTGAAAGACACCCCGGAAGGCCGCGCCTGGCTGGCCTTTTTAAGGTCACCCGAAGGCGTCAAGATCATCACATCTTACGGCTACAAGGTACACACATCATGATCGACCATATGGGACTGCTGGTTTCCGACCGCACACGCAGCAAGGCTTTCTACGCCGCAGCCTTCGCACCGCTTGGTTATACCGCGGTCATGGACGGCCCCTACGGCACCGGATTTGGCATAGGCAAACCGGATTTCTGGCTACAGGATGGCGCGCCGACCGACCATCTGCACGTGGCTATCAAGGCTGAAAACCGCGCCGCCGTGGATGCTTTTTACAAGGCCGCCATGGCGGCCGGCGGCCGCGACAATGGTCCGCCAGGCATCCGCGAGCACTATCACCCCAACTATTACGGCGCCTTCGTGCTCGATCCCGATGGCCATAATATCGAAGCCGTCTGTCACAAGCCGGAAGCATGAACGATATCGGCAGCGCCATCTGGGTGACGGTCAACCTGGCCGCCACCACCACGCTCTGCCTGCTGGTGATCGCCACGCCGATCGGCTGGTGGCTGTCGAGACGCCGCAACCTGTTCAAGGATATCGTCACGGCGGTCATAGCCCTGCCCATCGTCCTGCCGCCGACGGTGCTGGGTTTCTATCTGCTCGTGGCCATGGGTCCGAAAAGCCCGCTGATGGACCTGCTCCACCCCTTCGGCGTCCACACGCTCAATTTTTCCTTCGCCGGGCTGGTCATCGGTTCGATCATCTATTCCCTGCCGTTCGCCGTGCAGCCGATCCGTAATGCCTTCGAAGCCCTGGGACAGCGCCCGTTCGATGTCGCTGCCACCTTGCGCGCCTCCCAACTCGACACGTTTTTCAATGTCGCTCTGCCTATGGCGCGCAAGGGTTTCCTGACCGCCGCCCTGCTCGTCTTCGCCCATACGGTGGGCGAATTCGGAGTGGTGCTGATGATCGGCGGCGCCATTCCCGGCAAGACCGAGGTCGTTTCGATCCGCATCTGGCAACTGGTTGAGCAGATGGACTGGCCGAGCGCCCACCGGCTGGCCGGCGGCCTGTTGGTCTTCGCCTTCGCGGTTCTGCTGTCACTGCTGGTGATCGACCGCCGCTTGAGCGCCAAACATGCCAAATGACATGATTGACGTATCGCTGAAAGGCTCGGCGGGTGCGTTCGTTCTCGATGCGGCGTTTTCCGTGCCGGCGCAGGGCGTCACCGCCATCTGGGGACCGTCGGGTTCGGGCAAGACCACGCTCCTGCGCGCCATCGCCGGCCTGACGCGGCTGGACGGCCATGTGAAGATCGGCGCCGATATCTGGCAGGATGGCAGCACCTTCGTGCCGGTGCATAAACGCCGCGTCGGCTATGTCTTTCAGGAGGCCTCGCTGCTGACGCATCTCACCGTGCGCGGCAATCTCGATTTCGCCCTCAAGCGCAACGGCGGCCACACGGTCGATTTTTCGGGCCTGGTGGCGCGGCTGAAACTGGAGGGCTTGCTCAAACGCTCGGTCACCCAACTTTCCGGCGGCGAACGCCAGCGCGTCGCCCTGGCCCGCACCCTGCTTAGTGCGCCGGAAATTCTGCTGATGGATGAGCCTTTGTCCAGCTTAGACAGCGAGGCCAAGGCCGAGATCGTGCCGATGATCGCCAGCCTGTCGCGCGATACGGGCGTGCCGGTCCTCTATGTCAGCCACGATGCCTACGAGGTCGAGCGCCTCGCCGACCGTACCCTGCGCATGGCCAGAGGGCGGATCATCGACGCGCCGGCTACGACCTTCGACACCTCGCTCGATGGCCTGAGCGAGGCGCAGGTGCGTGCCCTGGCTGAGGCGGCTTTGAAGGCCGGCATTAAGGTTTAAGGGAAACCACAGATTTCACAGATGGCGCTTCGCGCCTAAGAGAAGGCCGCCGCGTTTGGCCATGATCCACTTAAAAATCTGCGCTTATCTGGCTTATCTGTGGACCACTTCTCTTATTTTTAGATACCGAGTAAACCCGCCGAATCGGGACAGATGCGCTTCCACCGTTCGCGCTCGCTCTTGCGGAAGACGCCGGGATAGTCGCCCGTCTTGCCCTGCATATCGAGAATGACCTGAAAATGCAGATGCGGCGGCCAGTCGCCATTGACCTCCGCCGCGCCAAGCCGCGCGATCTGCTGCCCGCGCGCCATCCCTTGCCCCACCTCCAGCCCCTCAAGACTGTCGCGGCTCAAATGACCGTAGAGCGTATAGAATGTCAGCGCCTCAGTGACCGCGTGCGCCATAATAATGGTCGGGCCATAGTCCTTCGGGTTGGCATTATCCTGAAAGCTGTGGATGCGCCCGTCCAGCGGCGCGAAGACCGGCGTGCCGGCCACGGCGAAGATATCAAGGCCCAGATGGAGGGTCCGCGCTTCAGCGCCTGCCGCCGGCGTGAATACCGGACCGGAATAGATGGCGCGTTCCTCATCATAACCACCGACCTTCAGCCGCGGCGTCTCGATCACATGACTGCCCGGCAAGTCATCGGTCAGGCCCAACTGGCGCGCGCCTTCGGCATCGAGCCGGATCGGATCAAAACCGGCATGTAACCCCGCCATGAGCTCGGCCCGCGGCGCGGCGGTCTTCAGCCAGTCAGTATAAAGCGCGTAGGTCATGCGACCAAACCTAGCCCAGACTTGAACCGCCGTCGATAGCGCTGTAGGAAGCGGCATGTCCTTAAGCAAAACATATGATGGTGATGAGCCCGTACGGGTCAACAAGTGGCTGGCCCAGACCGGCGTCTGTTCACGACGCGAGGCCGATGCCCTGATCGAGAGCGGCCGTATCAGCATTGATGGCGTCGCCTTCACCGATGCCGGACGCAAGATCGAGCGCGGCCAGACCCTGACGATGGACCAGGGCGGCGCCGAGGTGCTCGATTCGCGCATGACGGTGATCTATCACAAGCCCGTCGGCATCGTCTCCGGCCAGCCCGAGCCCGGCGAAACCCCGGCTGTGCGCATGATCAAACGCGCCAACGTGTTCGGTCCGGCCAATGTCTATCCGGATCAGGATACCAAGCTGGCGCCGGTGGGCCGGCTCGATAAGGATTCGCGCGGCCTGCTCATCCTGTCGGGCGATGGCGTGCTGGTGAAGGCCGTCATCGGCCCCGAAAGCGATCTGGAAAAGGAATACCACGTCCGGGTGCGCGGTGAGATTTTCGAGGAAAAGCTGAAATGGCTGCGTCACGGCCTTGAACTCGATGGTCGCAAGCTCCGCCCCGCCAAGGTGGTGCAAACCGGCGAGCAAACCCTGACCTTTATCCTCAAGGAAGGCCGCAACCGCCAGATCCGCCGTATGTGCGACATGTGCGAACTGCGCGTCACCGATCTCTATCGCCCGCGCATCGGCGCCGTCAAAATCGGCACCCTGCCCGAAGGCCAGTGGCGCGTGATGACGCCCGAAGAACGCACAGCGCTGATCAAGGGCTAACAGCGTCGATATAACGGAAGGTCAGCGACAAACGGCGCTGACGCGGCACGATCAGGCCGCCGACCTTATCGGTTTTTCGCCCGACAATGCCATGCATCCACATGTCACGCGCCTCGCCACGCATGATCAGCAGGCTGCGCGGATAGAGATATTGAGCGCGCGTCGGGTGATCCATGCGGGTGAAATCCATCATGATCGGCGAACCGAGACTCACGATAGCCACCGCCTTGATGCGCTCGATATCACGGTCCTTATGCGCACCGATCCCCTGCCCCGGATGATATTCGTTGATCAGTGCGCGCTGCGGAACGCCCTTGAAGATGCCATCCCGATGCAGCCGCTCGCCTAGCCAGCGCAGCCAGTCCGGCATGGGCTGCGGTTGATACTCGCCCGGATGACCATAGGCGCTGTCATCGGGCTTCCAGCCGTACCATTGCCGTCGGCGCAGCAACTCCATCGACCATGGCTGCTGGTCGATCCATGCGATCAAAGCCGCCTCCTCCGCCGGCGTGATATAGTCGTCCCGATAGGTCAGGCCGGAGAGCAGCGGTTCTTCAAACAGGGAAAGGATCGACATAGCGTCACTTTACATCAAATAGAACATAAAGAGAACATTAAAGGCGCCCGGTCGAACAGTGTAGCGGGCCTGCGCCAATGGCGAAGCAATTATGGTTTTACTTTCGCGACATAAGGCGCGACACCGGACGCTTCCTTACACGAGGCTTTCATGTGTGAACTGCTGGCGATGAGCGCCAATGTACCAACGGACGTGCGTTTCAGTTTTGCCGCCTTGTCGCAACGCGGCGGCGCGACGGGATCGCATACCGATGGCTGGGGCATCAGCTTTTACGAACAAAAAGGCTGCCGCAGTCTCCATGATCCGAACCCCAGCGCGCACTCCGAGCTGGCGAAGTTTATCCGCTCTTACCCGATCAAGAGCCTTATGGTCATAGCCCATGTGCGCAAGGCCAATCGCGGCCGTGTAGCGCTGGAAAATACCCATCCGTTTGGCCGCGAACTGTGGGGCAGCGCCTGGAGCTTTGCGCACAATGGCCAGCTCAAGGGCATAAAGACCCGCAGACTGACCCACTACGCGCCCATCGGCACCACCGACAGCGAACACGCCTTTTGCTGGCTGCTCGACCGCCTGCGCACGCTCTATCCGCAGCGGCCCTCCGATCACAAGCTCAGCCTGGCCATCTCTGAACTGTTCGGGGATTTGCGCGAACTGGGCGTTTTCAATGCCCTGCTGAGCGACGGACGTTCACTCTATGCCAGTTGCTCGACCAAACTGTGCTATGTCGAACGCCGTGCGCCGTTTGGCCAGGCCAGCCTGATCGACGAGGATCTTGAGGTCGACTTTGCTCAGGAAACGACGCCGAACGACCGCGTCATTATATTGGCGTCAACGCCCCTGACCCGCAATGAGACCTGGACACACGTGCCGCCCAAAACCACTCTGGTCGCCCGCAAAGGCGCTATTGTGAAATCTTTTGCCTAGGAGCCCGTCCGAGTAACCAGTTTTGGGGTTAGGTATTTTCTGATTTGGTTCGGCAATATCGGGCCCGGCCATTTTTTCGTTGCTGCCAGTCTGTTCAGAAGGTGTTTTGTCTTTAGGTTGCCTTGGCGAGCTTCAGGATGTTGTGAACGGTACAGATCATTGCCCATTCGGCGGATACGTTTTCTATGCCTCGCATTAGAAACTGACGGAAGCCTCTGGCGTGTTTGATCTGGCCAAACACAGGTTCTACCGTCTGCTTTCGTAAACGGTATGGACTTTCATAGCCGCCTTCGCGCAATCGTTTGCGCATCTCTTCCGTTTTGGGCGTTTTGGCCCGGCCGCCATCCGCAGCCGGGCTGTTATGCTTTTGACGTCCGGTTGCAATAAAGGCGTCTATTTTCCGATTTTCCATGGCCGCTATATTGGCTTCGGAGCAATAGCCTGCATCAGCCGATAATTCGTCTGGAGCCTTGCCAGTATTGGCAATAACGGCGTCAACCATAGGCACCAACTGGGTGCAGTCGGCGGCGCAGTTGTTTAAGTCATGCGCCAATATGATCTGAGCCCTGGCGTCCACGGCCACCTGGGCATTATAGCCTTGGATAAATCCATCACGTCCCAGCATGATTTTGCTATCAGGGTCAGTGAAGTTCCGTTGTGTCTTATCGGATGGCATACCTTCGGGCGTTTTCGGCTTGGGGCCACGCTTCTTCCCGGATGATGCTGGTGGGTCATCTGGATCTTCCGGGTCTTTTCCGGACTTTGCCGCTTCAGCCTTTTTGTTCTCAGACTTTGCTTTGGCCTCGGCCTCAAGGGCGGCTCGTGCCTCCTTGATTTTCGCCAGCCTCTTTTCCTTCGAAGTCATCCAGTCTGGCGTTTCATCGCCACGCTTGTCACCAAACTCTGCATCTTCAGCGGCATCTGCAGCTTCTGCGGACTTAAGCCAACGCGCAACCTCAGCTTCCAGGTCAACCTCGGCGGTCTTCATCCGACCGTAGCTCATAGCCTTATTTTTTGACGCATTGGCCTTCATCTTCGTACCGTCCACAGACACATGGTTTAAGGCAACAAGACCAGCCTTACGGCACAGCGTCAACACCTGCAGGAATAGGCCGGACAACGCGCTCAAGTGACGTTTGCGAAAATCGGAGATCGTCCGATGGTCAGGACGGTTCATCGCAGTAACCGCCATAAAATCTAACCGCTCATCACACGACCTTGCCAGGCGACGAGACGAATAAACACCCCGGCTATAACCATAAAGTAGCAGGGCCGTCATCATGCGAGGATCATAAGGTGGATAACCGCGATCCTCGCTGTAAACATCCAAAATAGAAGACAAATCAAGATCTTCCCTGACCATGTCTCGGATAAAGTGAGACAGGTGACCTGCGGGAACGAATTCGTCCACAGAAGGTGGAAGAAGCTGAAGTTGGTCAACTAGCCAGGGCCGGAATGTCTTGGTGCTCATAGGAAATGAGTGAATCACCAAGACACACAACTGTCGACCAAAAACCTCAAAAAGGCTGATTACTCGGACGTGCTCCTAGCCGGGCTTTATACTTCCGGAGGCGACATCAAGGCAAAAGGCAACCCTTAAGCTAAGGCTGACCACTTGTAATCGTTTTAGCCGTTTCGACCCCAAGCCGACTCCCGCCAATCACAAGAATGCCCATACTTTCATATAATGATGGCGGATTATCGTCAAGAGACTGGCCACCTATAAGGGCATTGCCTATGACACTGACAATATCGGGATTTTCCGAGAATTTCAGATGATCCGAATCGTCATCCCCATGAACATTGGAGAGATCGACGACATGTATGCCAGCTTTGTCTATGGCCGAGCGATAGGGCTCACGGCTAAAATCGGCGGCGCCTAATCTGTCAACATTCCCGCCCAGGAACCGCGATAGTTTAAGCGCCTTATCGTCCTTGGAGACAAAGAGCGTTATCGAGGGCGGTTGCGAACCGAGATCCTCAAATTGCTTACGAAAGACATTTACATCTATATCCGGCGAAGCCAGGATGACATTGCGGATTTTGGCGGGTACCGCCCCATGCGTCAGGGCCAGGGTGCGCAAGGCTTCCATAGTCAAATCGGTGCCCATCGAATGCGCCAGTATGGTAATGTCTATCACCTGGTTTTGCGCAACCGCCTCTTCAAGAACACGCGCGAAATCGGTCCTGGAGGCCATGGCGCTTTCCCGATCGTATCCATAGGCCAGGGTTTCCCCCCGTGACGGCCACGAAAACAAGACCGGCGCTGCCCGTATGCCGGCATCATTGAAAACCTGAGCGAACAGGTAAACACCCCTGTCGAAGGGCGTATTATAACCATGGACAAAAATAATCACGTGCCCACGGTTTTCGGCGGGTATCCTGGAGAGCCAGTCGTCTATCTGAGCGGTCGTTATAGGCGTGGCGCTCACCGTCGCAAACTCTTTGTCAGGGTCCGCTTTACGATGCCTGGGCCACTGAACCTCTCCACGTTTACGGTTCGCGGCCGGCGGTATGGAGATAACCACATTAGAAAGGGCGATCCGGTCGTCGCGCTCCCCGGTATAAAGGATAGCGGGCTTGTCGCTGGACTTCCGATCGGTTGCGACGATCATGTCTACAGTTTGCCCGCCTTTCACAGGGGGGGCTACCGGCTGCATCATGCCTTTAACCTGCGTGGCGCAACCAGGCAGTGCGAACACCAGAAACAACAGCAAGACATACTTACACGTTGAGGCTTTTACGTTTGTCATCATCCCCCCCTCCTGAGTTAACGCCTGTGCCAAGGCATGAGCCATACTGACCGGCAAATGGATCACGCGCCGCAAGTTCAAGTCATAAGGCTAGTGGACGGCAGACGTATCTGCCACGCGGGTCGGACGCGGCGCCAACCAGATGACAAACGCTGACAAAACGAACAGAATAGCGATCACCGTGAAAACCTGATTGGTCGCCAGCATCACGCTCTGGCTCTGAACTAGCTGATCAAGGGTTCCCCGTGCCTGCTCCAAGCTCATGCCCTTGGCGGCCAGATCATTCATCATATCCGATGCCCCATTGAGTACGCCCACCAGTTCGCTGCGCTGATAGGTGGCGTTGTCTGCCCATACCGTATTGACGATCGAGGTGGCTATAGCCCCGGCCATCGTCCGGGAAAAGTTCATCAGACCCGCGGCGCTGGCGGTTTCCGCCTCGCTGACGCTGGACAGGGCGAGCGCGGTCAGGGGAACAAAGAAAAGCGGCATGCCAAAGCCCTGCAGCAGCAGCCAATGGCCGATATCAAAGAAACCCATGTCGGAATTCGCCAGACTGCGCATAAAGGTCATGCCGCCCATCCATATAAGGCCTAAAAAGACCAGCCGGCGTGGATCGACCTTTGCCGAAAGCACGGAGGCGAAGGGCGCTGCAATAACAGCAGATACGCCCAGCAGGGCCGTAAGATAGCCGGCCCATGTGGCCGTATAGCCCATGTTTTGCTGTAACCAAAGTGGCGTCAGCACATTTATGCCAAAGAAAGCGCCAAAGGCGACGCAAAGCGTCAGTACGCTGGCGCTGAAGCCACGGTGACGGAACACCCGCAGATCAACGATCGGATTAGCTTCTGTCAATTCCCAGATGAGAAAGGCGATAAACCCTATCAAGGCGACCAGCCCGAGGCAGACGATCATAGGCGATGAGAACCAATCGTGCTCCTTGCCCAGATCGAGCATGATCTGTAGCGCGCCGACCCAAACAATCAGCAAGCCCAGGCCAACCATATCAATGGATGATTTTACCGTCGTACTTTCATGCTTCCACAGTAACTGCATCGCAAACCAACTGCAGACAATGGCAATAGGCACATTAATCCAAAAAATGGATGCCCACCCAACATTATCGCACAATATGCCCCCCAGAATAGGACCCGCGATGGGTGCGATCAGCGTGGTCATAGCCCAAAGCCCCGTGGCGGCCGTGGCGTATTTCTTTGGAAATACACGCAACATAAGCGTTTGCGACAGCGGCATCAGTGGCCCGCCGCACATCCCCTGAAGGATGCGGAAGAGAACAAGCAAGCCTAGCGAAGGCGCAAGACCGCAAAGAAAGGAAAAGACCCCAAACCCGACCATACCCAATACAAAGACTTTTACCGTGCCGAAACGCGCCGACAACCATCCTGTCAGGGGAACCACGACGGCCTCGGCAACCGCATAGGAGGTAATGACCCAGGTCCCCTGGCTGGGCGAGACCGCCAGGGCTCCGGAAATATTGGAGACCGACACATTCGCGATGGTCGTATCCAGAACCACCAGAAAATTGGCAATAGCCAGGACTAACCCTGACAATATCATCGCCAGCCCCGAAAGGGGCGCGGGTTCAGCCTTGCTGGATGTGCTAGCCATGGTGATTATCCTTGCGCTACGTTTCAAGCGCCTTAAGGCCGCCTCCCGGTACGAACCTGTGCGCGCGCAACGCGACTTAGGCATTTCACTGAAAGACGGGGGTAATAAACGAAACGACGGTAAGATGGCCAGCCCTTTAATGGACTGTACAGTACGGTTCATTTATAATTTGCACGTGACCTCGTCAAGCAGAAAGTGTACAGGCCGGTCCAGATATAAAAAAGAAGATGGACGGCTATGCGGACCAAAAGCGAGACCAAGCGCCTCACTATCCTAGAGGCAGGCATGACGGTGTTTATCGAACGCGGATACGAGGCCGCCAGCATGGCCGAGGTTGCGGCCCAGGCCTCATGTTCCAAGCAGACTCTTTACAGCTACTTTTCATCGAAGGATGACCTGTTCGTCGCCGTCATGCTCGAAAAAGGCGCGGCACTGGCTGACCCGGCCTTTATAGTTTTGGACGAAGATCGCGATCTAAAGGACGCCCTTAGAGAATTCTCCATCCGCTTTCTGCGCTTTATAACGAGTCCCGAGGCGCTCGCCATACGCCGCATCGTCTACGCGGAAGGCGCACGTTCAAACCTTGGCAAACTGTTTTACGAGCATGGCCCCAAGAAAGGATATGTGCGGATGGCCGAACATCTGGCCCACGCGATGGATAAAGGCCAGATCCGACGATCTGATCCCTGGATCGCCGCGCAGCAATTTTACGCCCTGTGCGAAGCCGGCCCGGTCCAAAATCTCCTGGAAGGCGCAGTTAAAGCCGTGACGGATGAAGATCTGCTGAAGGCAGCTACGACGGCAACAGACGTATTTATTCGCGCCTATCATCCGACCTGACAAGCCCTATGCTCGCTTCGCATACTTTCAGTTGCCAAAAAGATAAAAAAAAGACCCTGACGCTTTGCGGCGTCAGGGCTTCTTTATTGTTTTGTGGTGGCGCACTCGGAGCGATTCGAACGCCCGACCCTCAAATTCGTAGTCTGATGCTCTATCCAGCTGAGCTACGAGTGCTTACCACAAAAGTTCACCGCGTCGGCCCAACCTAGTGTCGGCAGTGCCTTGCAGCGAGGGGCGGACATTTAGTTGACCTGTTTCGATAAGGCAAGGCTTGATTGGCACTTTTTCCACCGTTTTGATGTTTTTTTGTTGATCATCCTGTCGCAACCCCGCCAAACCCCTATATAAAACCGGCCATTGCTGCCCTTCAGGAGTACCCGCTGTGATCCATACCCCAATGAAATCCCTGATTTTCACGGGGCTGGCTGTCCTTTTCACCTCTACCACGGCTTGCGCCACCCTTCCCGCGTATGAACCCCCTCGCGTTCAGCCGATCGTCGTGGCCGCCGAACCGGAAGCGGCCCAGGCCGGTATGGATATTCTCAAACTCGGCGGCACCGCCGCTGACGCCGCCGTGGCGGTCCAGACCGTGCTGGGACTGATGGAGCCGCAAAGCTCCGGTCTCGGCGGCGGCGCCTTCATGCTCTATTACGATGCCAAAACCGGCGAGATCACCGACTATAATGGCCGCGAAACTGCGCCGGCCGCCGCCACGCCCGATCTCTTTATGGGCGCCGATGGCAAGCCGATAAGCTTTAGGGATGCGGTGCTTTCAGGCCGCGCCACCGGCGTGCCCGGCGCCATGCACCTGCTCGATCGCGCGCAAAAAGACCATGGCAACCAGACTTGGGACAGTCTTTTCACCGCCGCCACCCAATTGGCCGATGATGGCTTCCGCGTGACGCCGCGCCTCGGCAACTATCTGCAAAACGTCGACTTCCCGCAAAAACACACGGCTGACTTCATCGCCTATCTCGGGGATGGTCAGGGCGGCTACCACAAGACCGGCGATATCCTCAAGAATCCGGCCTATGCCGGCAGCTTGCGCGCTTTGGCGGCCCAGCGCGGCGACGCCTTCCGCAAAGGGCCGATCGCCGAGGCCATCATCGCCAAGACCCACGAAGCACCGCTGGCCGGTGGCATGACCTTGGCCGATCTGAGCGGCTATCAGGTCAAGACCAGCACCACCGCGCCTTACGCTACGGTTGGCGGCTATGCCGGCAAGCCGGTCTGCATCACCTACCGCATCTATATCGTCTGCTCGAACAACACGCCTTCGGGCGGCATCGCACTGCTGCAGGGTCTGAAGATCGCCGAATTGCAGCCACTGGACCAGTGGGGCGTGCACGATCCGCGCGCCTGGCAGGCGCTGATCGAGACCGAGCGCCTGATGTACGCCGACCGCGACCAGTATGAGGCCGATACGCCCCTCTTCAACCGTCAGCAGGACGCCTATCTGAACCCTGCTTATCTGAAAGCCCGCTCGGCCCTTATCAAGATCGGCACCGCTAACGCCGCACCCAAGGCCGGCGTGCTGCCGATGCAGGTAGCGACGGACAGGACACTGGAGCCTGCCGGCACCAGCCACTTCGTCATCCGCGATTCCTACGGCAATGTGCTGAGCATGACGACAACGGTCGAGAGCTATTTCGGCACCGGCCGCATGGTGGGCGGCTTCTTCCTCAACAATCAACTCACCGACTTCTCGTTTAGCCCGCAGACGGCCGATGGCCTGCCGGTGGCAAACAGCGTGGCCGGGGGCAAGCACCCGCGCTCGTCCATGAGTCCGGTGATCGTGTTTGATCAGACCGGCAAGTCGGTGATCGCGGCGGTCGGCTCGCCCGGTGGCTCGGCTATTTTGTCCTATAATCTCAAGGTGCTGATCGCCGTGCTCGATTGGAAGCTCTCGATGCAGGACGCCATCAACCTGCCCAATGTGGTGTCGCGCGGCAACAGCATTCGTGTCGAGCGCGCCCGCATGGAGCCAGCGGTCTGGGATGGTTTGACGGCGATGGGCTACACCCTCACCGCCACGAATGGCGAAGAATCGGGCCTGAACGGCATCCTGCGCCAGCCTGACGGCACCTTTGACGGCGGCAGCGATCCGCGTCGTGAGGGGGTTGTTATAAAGAGCCCTCAAGCAGCGAAGCGGTAGGGCACAGAAAATGAACATCGTCATCCTGACCGGCGCCGGCATTTCAGCGGAATCGGGCGTGCCAACCTTCCGTGCTTCCGATGGGCTATGGTGCGGTCATCGCGTCGAAGCCGTGGCGACACCGGAGGGGTTCGAGGCCGATCCGGCCCTGGTGCAGGATTTCTACAACCAGCGCCGCCGCCAACTGGCAGAGGTTAGGCCCAATGCCGCCCATCATGCGCTGGCGCGACTGGCCGCGGAATGGACGAAGGGCGACGTGCTGCTGGTGACGCAGAATGTCGACGACCTGCACGACCGCGCCTATGCCGAACGAGGGGTGGATGGCGCGAACCTCATCCATATGCACGGGGAACTGCTCAAGGCGCGCCACGTAGATACCGGCGCGGTGCAGGACTGGCATACCGACATCCCGGTCGAATTGGAGTTGCGTCCCGATATCGTCTGGTTCGGCGAAATGCCTCTGGCCATGCCGCGGATCGAACGCGCGCTTGCTGCCTGCGATCTGTTTCTCTCCATCGGCACATCCGGCAATGTCTATCCGGCGGCCAGCTTCGTATCGGCCGCACGCCACGCCGGCGCCCATACAGTCGAACTTAACCTCGAACCGTCAGTGGGCCACAGCCTGTTTCAGGAAAAGATACTGGGCCCGGCCACGCAGGTGGTGCCAGATTATATAGGGCGACTTCTGTCGCAATAATGGCGACAAACTTGACTTTCATGGCGACAGATATAGATTATCGCCAAGGAGACTCGTCATGATTTCTGACCGTATCAATGCTCGTCTGTCGGCCCCTTTGGCAAAATTTGTCGCGCGCATGGTCGGCGAAGACGGCCTCTACGAAACGCCCAGCGAATATGTCCGCGATCTGATTCGCCGAGACATGGAAAAGCGCAACGACATCGATACGCAGGCCAATCAGCTCGGTGAAGCCGTCTTGCAAGGCTATCGTGACATCAGTGCTTGCCGATATATCGACTCTATGGGTGACTTCAAAAGTGATATGGCGCTGTTTGAAAAGCGCGAAGCCGAAGGCTGGAAGTAGTGTCAGTCCAATATCGCCTGTCACGTCGTGCCTTGGCGGACCTGCGTCACATCTTCAACCATTCGACGGAAAGATGGGGAGAGCCGCGCGCCAATCTCTATATTCAAGCTTTATACGAGACGTTTGGAAAAATCGCTGCCGCGCCTGACCTTGGTGTAAAACGGCAAAAACGCGCCTGGCCCTTCTTGATGATTGAGGCACAACAGCACTTTATCATTTATGACGTCACGCCGGATGCCGTGCTCATCCTGACCATCCAGCATCAAAGGCGTGAGATTGAGCGCCCGATCCAAGCCATGCATCCGGATTTACTGCAAGACATAGCTAAACTCAGCTCACACTAAGCGCGCGACACCCCAGGCTTTCAAAGCGCATCAAGAGGTCGGCCAGGGCCGTGATCGGCGCGGTGCCGAAATCGACCGACACCCCCGCCTCATCGACCCGCAGCGAATGGATGCAGGCGGAGAAGCGTGTATCGGGATCGAAGGTCGTCTCTTCCGGATCGAACCAGGTCTCGAACCACTCGCTGAAATCATCGCCTGACACGGCCTTATCACCGGCCTTGATGGTGATATCGTCCCAGACCAGCCGGCTGATGACCATATCCATATCACCGAGGGTGACCTCAATCGTATCGAAGGTCACTTCTTCCTCGGACTGCAGTTCCAGCATCTCGCCGTCTGTGGCGTAATCGGCGCAATAATAGTTGCGATAAAAGCCGCCCTCTTCCGGCACTTCCAGCTTAAGCTCGATCGTGCCTTTTTCGGACAAGGTCCGCTGCTTGTCGACAAAGGTGGCGAACTGTTCGAGATAACTATCCCGCGCCAGTTCCAGCAAATCCTCGAATTCCAAACTCTACTCCGTCAGTTTTACGGCTTTAGGGGCAGGCGCACCTCGAAGGTCGTGCCTTCGGCGCCGCTGCTCACCAGCCGGACATCACCGCCATGCAGTTGCGCCAGTTCGCGCGCGATGGCAAGCCCAAGGCCCGAACCGCCGGGCGTGGTGCTGGAGGTAAAGGGCTGAAACAGCTTGTCGCGCAACTTCTCCGGAATGCCGGGGCCATTGTCGTTGACGATCAAAAGCACCTCTTCCGAGGTCTTGACCGCCGTCAGGGTCAGGCGGCCGCGCGCCTTGCGGTTCGGCTGAAGCTCAATAGCCTGACGGGCATTGCGCATCAGATTGACCAGCAGACGGTGCAGTTGTTCCGGATCAGCTTCGAGATTGAAGCCCTTAGCCACCTTGGAGATGAAGCGCACCGCTTCCGGCCCCTGCGTCGCCAGCCCAAGGCCGGCGTCTTCCGCAGCCGCCTCAGCCAGCGCTTTCAGCTTGACGATCTGGATCTGCGGCGTCTGCTCATCGGACTTGCCGTAGGTCAGCACGTTTTGCGCCAGCGCCACAGCGCGATCGAGCGCGCGCTCCAGACGCGGCAGCGCCTTGGCCACGATCGGATCCGCCGAATTGGCCAGCCGGTCCGAGGCCATCTGCGCCGAGGTCAGCATGTTGCGCAGGTCGTGATTGATCTTGGACACCGCCTGGCCGAGCGCTGCCAGACGTGCCCGCGAGCGCAGAGCCTGACGCACCTCTTCCTGCATCGAGGCCAGTTCGGCTTCAATATGGCCGATCTCGTTGAGCTGGCCGGAGGGCCGGGTGACCGTCACGTCTTCCGGATTGGTCTTGAAGCGCTGGATCGCCTGGGTAAGGTTCTGGATAGGGCGGACGATAAAGACGGACAGGGCGACGAAGACCAGAAAGCCGGCCAGAAAGGAAATACTGAGCGACACACGCAGCATGCTGAGCAGGCTGGCCTTGAGATAGGCTTTCAGCGGATCGGCCTTGACCACGATCTCGATCACCTCGCCAGACCGCACGCGCGGCTTGGCGACGATGTGCAGCAGCCGATCGGGCTGGCCCATGAAGGTCTCCCACGGCGCCCACAGATAGGTAATGTCGTGCCATATGTTGGTGTGGGTCTGGCGCAGGTCCATGACCTTTTCCGGCACCACCACATTCTGATCGAACAGCACGTAATCGCGCACGCCCTCGTTCTGGATGGCGAGATAGAGCACGCCGGCGCTCTTGCGCAGTTGCGACGACACCGGCCTGGACACAGCGTTCTTTTCCGAGGTGTCGACCGCCTGCGAGGTCAGTTCGGCCTGGCGCACCCGATCGGTCAGCCAGCGTTCCTGATCGGAGGCGAGCGATGGAATCAGAATCACGATTTCAACGATCATCACGAAGACGAAGGTCAGGATCAGCAATTGTCCGGAGAGGCTGAGCAGGAAGTTACGCGCCAGATTAAAGGCGACCATGCCGTATTTCAGCGAAAAAGCGGCCACTATAGAGAGGGCGTGCGCCAGCCGTTCGGCATAGAAGCCCTCACGGCGTATCACCTTGAGAGTCTTTGCCCGCCTGTCGGATGCGTCTGATTTGCCCTGATCGAACACGTAAACCTTTGGCTTCACTACTGCTTCGTTGTATATATAGCAGAATTACGTCGCAACCGCTTCATTTTAGCCAAAGCGGCCTAAATATTATTGACAAGCGTCTCTGGCCGGACTATCCACGCGCCTCTTTACGCAATTCCGGCCCTCAAAGGGGCCCGCTACACCAATCGGAGCCCCCTATGGGAACGAAACGTACCTATCAGCCGAGCCGCCTTGTGCGCAAGCGCCGCCACGGCTACCGCACCCGCATGGCCACCAAGAACGGCCAAAAGATCGTTGCGCGCCGCCGCGCCAAGGGTCGCAAGCGCCTGACGGCCTAATCGCGTCAACGCACTGCTGAATTTTAAGAAGAGTCCTTAAGTCGCTTAAGGACTCTCTTGTATTTCCGGCATAGGGCACCACATCAGCATCCAATGATTCCCCGCCTCAAAATCCGCGCAGAGTTTCTGGCCGCCGCCAAGGCCGCCTATCAGGCCCGCCCCGGCGTGGTCGTGCAGGCAAAGACGCGCGAGGACGATGCGATCAAGGTCGGCTTCACCGCCACAAAAAAGATCGGCAATGCCGTTGTGCGCAACCGGGCCAAGCGCCGCATGCGCGAAGCCGCAGAGGTCATGATTCCCCAGTTTGGCCGCCCCGGCCACGATTATGTGCTGATCGCCCGTGCCGATACGGTTTCGCGCGATTGGAATGCTTTACTTGACGATGTTAAAGCCGCCCTGATAAGGCTCGCTGCGAAGTCAGTGGCGCGCCCCAAGGCCCCCATAACCACAGACGTCATAAAGTCCGAAGATACTCCTCAGGAAACAAAGACCGTTCGATGAATAAAGATACCGACAACCGGAATATGATCTATTTCCTGATCGTCAGCATGGCTTTGCTGGCCTTCTATCAGTTCTTCGTCTTTGGCCCGCAACAGAAGAAGCGCGAGGCCGCGCAAGTGGCCGCTGCCGCCGCCTCTTCCAGCGCCGCTATCGCCGCCGGTCTGCCGGTTGGGGGCGTCGTCGCGGTGCCGCTGACCCGCGAGCAGGCCCTGACCCAGACGCCGCGCGTCGCTATCGACACACCTTCGCTCAAGGGCAGCCTGTCGCTGAAAGGCGCCTTGATCGACGATCTCTATATGATCAAGTATGACCGCACGGTCGAAAAGAAGAACGATCCGGTCGAACTGCTGACCCCCGCCAACAGCAAGAGCGCTTACTACGTGGTGTCGGGCTATAATTTCCAGAACATCCCCAACGCGCCGACGATCGATACGGTGTGGACGGTGGCTTCCGGCACGACCTTGAGCGTCGGCAAGCCGGTCGTGCTGACCTATAACAACGGTGCCGGCCTGACCTTCACGCGCACCCTGAGCATCGACGCCAACTACATGATCACCGAGGACAATGCGGTGGCCAATGCGACGCCGCAGGCCATCGCCTTCGCCCCCTATTCGATGGTCGTGCGCAACGGCATGCCCGAACACGCCGGCAAGGAAGCCGTGGTCCATGAAGGCGCCATCGCCACCTCCTCCAAGACCCTGGCCAGCCCGAAGATGGGCGACTACCGCACCAACTCCTTGAAGTACAAGGATATGGCCAAGCCGAAAGACGGCAAGAAGCTGGAGAAGAAGGATTCCATCGGTGGCTGGTACGGCATCACCGACAAGTACTGGATGGCGGCCGTTATCCCCAATCAGTCGCAAGCCGTGCAGTATACCGCACGCGCCGATCTGCTCGATGGCGTGCCTGTATTCCGCAGCGGTTATGTCGATAACGCCGTCACCCTGGCGCCCGGCCAGACCTGGAAAGCGGAATCGCATGTCTTCGCCGGTGCCAAGCAAAACACCCAGCTCCAGGTCTACGAAGACACCCTGCATATCCCGCGTTTCCACTGGGCGGTGGACTGGGGTATGCTCAGCGTCCTGACCTATCCGATGTACTGGCTGCTTGATAAGCTTTATGCCCTGGTTGGTAACTTCGGCCTTGCCATCCTGTCGCTCACCGTCATCGTCAAGCTGGTCTTCTACCCGCTGGCTCACAAGTCCTACGAGTTCGATGACCAAGATGAAGCAGGTGCAGGAGCGCCTGAAGCCGAAGCTCGACGCCATCAAGAAGCGTCACGAAGGCGATCCGCAAAAGACGCAGGAAGCGACCATGGCCCTCTATCAGGAGGAAAAAGTCAACCCGATGGCCGGTCTTGGCGGCTGTCTGCCCATGCTCCTGCAATTGCCGGTTTTCTGGGCGCTCTATAAGGTGCTGATGCTCGCCATCGAAATGCGCCACGCCCCCTTCTTCGGCTGGATCAGAGATCTGTCGGCACGCGACAGCACCACGATCTTCAACCTGTTCGGCGCTATAAATTACAACCCCGCAACCGTGCCCCTGATCGGTACCGTGCTCGATGGCCCGCTACATATCGGCATCATCGCCATCCTCTACGGCGCCTCGATGTGGCTCAGCCAGCAAATGACGCCGATGACCGGCGTTGACCCGATGCAAAAGAAGATGATGAGCTTTATGCCCATCATGCTGACCTTCTTCATGACCCAGGTTGCTGTCGGCCTGATCATCTACTGGATCTGGTCGAACATCCTGACCATCCTGCAACAATACTCCATCATGCACCGCCTCAAGGTCGAAAACCCGATCGATACCGGCATCAAGAAGGTGCGCGAAATGATGGATAAGGGAAAGAAGGCGGCGTGACCAACTCTGTAAAGACCGAAGCCGAACTGCAGGCCGAAGCGATCGAAACCGCGCGGGTGCTGTTTGCCCGCCCGGTGTCCTTCGTCATGGGCGCGGTCTCGGTCGATCAGTTGCCGTCCGACGAATTGCCTGAAGTGGCCTTCGCCGGCCGCTCCAATGTCGGCAAGTCGTCGCTGATCAACGCGCTGGTGAGCCATAAGCATCTGGCGCGCGCCTCCAATGAACCCGGCCGTACCCGCGAGCTGAACTTTTTCCGCCTCAACGACGCCATGCACATGGTCGATCTGCCCGGCTATGGCTGGGCGCGCGCGTCCAAGGTGGCGGTCAAGAAGTTCCAGAATCTGGGCCGCGATTACCTGCGCGGCCGGCCTAACCTCAAGCGCGCCTATCTTCTGATCGATGCGCGCCACGGCCTGAAAGACGTCGATAACGAGCCAATGGACGCGCTCGACAAGGCCGCCGTCAGCTACCAGATCGTGCTGACCAAGGCCGACAAGATCAAGCCGGCCGAACTGGCGAAGGTGATCGCCGCCACGCAGGCCGGCATCAAGAAGCGCCCTGCCGCCCACCCGATCGTGCTGCCCACCTCGTCCGAGGTCGGCTTCGGCATCCCGGAATTGCGCCTTGAGATCATGCAGACCTGCGGGATCACTTTGTAAAGACATGAACCTCCCCTGATCTCAGGGGAGGGTGGCGCGCAGCGCCGGGTGAGGTTAGATGGCTTGCCGCATACGTTCTGTTGCTAATCTGATCACGCCATCTGCGACATCATCCGGATCAGCAAGAACTTCGGCCGCTGCTATCCTCAATACCTCAAATCCTCTCAAGCGCAGATATTGATCACGTGCCTCGTCCTTGCGTGCTTGATCAGAAATATCGTGGCCCATACCATCAATCTCAATAACCAGCTTTATGCGTGCACAGTAGAAATCAAAGACATACGGCGCATAGGGATACTGGCGGCGAAAGACAGGGCCATTCGGATATCGCTTTTTGATACGGCTCCATAACAAGATTTCATGCAGCGTCATCTCATGCCGCAATTGCCGTGCAAATTGAATTCCGGGTTGCCTAACCATAGGACAGGCGTACCATATTGACTGACAGAAATTAACCCCACCCGGCGCTGCGCGCCACCCTCCCCTGATACCAGGGGAGGTTCTTTATCAGGTGCCGACATGGGTCTTGAAGCCGAAAGCGAAGTACGGGTCGGGCGCGAAAGCCACTACGTCAAGGCGCTGCTCGAAAGCCGGGACCTGATCTTCCGCGGTGCCTTCCGCAAGACCCTGCCCATAGCCGACCTGAAAGACCCGCGCATCGTCAATGACGCGTTGTTATTCGAGCACGAAGACTTGTCGTATGCCCTCGCCCTGCCCGCCGGACAGGCGTCGAAATGGTTGAAAAAGCTCACCACCGCACCACCGACCCTGGCCGCCAAGCTCGGCATCGACAGCGATCACAGGGCGTTTGTTACGGGCCATGTCGATGATGCCGCGCTCGAGGAAGCCTTGCTGGACGCCGTCACCACCGATCCCTTGCAAGCCGCCGTTTCCGTCATCATCGCCCGCGCACCCGATGAACTGAGCGCTGCCCTGGCCGAGGTGACACAACGCCTGCCGCACGCGCCGATCTGGGTCGTCTACCCCAAAGGCCCGAAATCGCCCCTGCCCGATTCCACCGTCCGCACCCACATGCACGCGCTGAACCTTATCGACACCAAGAGCAGCGCCGTCTCGGATAGGCTGACCGCCACGCGCTTTTCCCTGCGTAAAGCGCGTTAGGCCGAAAAAATTCATGACAGCGACACACATATCCGCTAATGCGCAGGGGCTGTCTTTTGTCGCATTTCGAGCGAGAAAAGTGGCAGCCACTTTTCTCTGAAATGCTTAACTGATGATCATTCAAACTGAAATCAACTCCTCCGAAGAACGCGGCTGGGCCACGGCGAAACAGCTCGCTGAAGCCCTGCCCTATATCCAGATCTACGACCGTGAGATCGTGACGATCAAGTACGGCGGCCATGCCATGGGCGAGGCCGAAACGGCGCGGATTTTCGCTTCGGATATCGTGCTGCTCAAACTGCTCGGCATCCATCCGGTGGTAGTGCATGGCGGTGGGCCTCAGATCTCGGCCATGCTCGGCCGCGCCGGAGTCAAATCGACCTTCATCGATGGCCTGCGCGTCACCGACGACGCCACCATGGAGATCGCCGAGATGGTGCTCTCCGGCGCCGTCAACAAGGAGATCGCCAACTGGATCACCCAGGCCGGTCGCGAGGCCGATGTGCGTGGCGTCGGACTGTCTGGTAAGGACGCCGGCCTGATCACGGTCGAAAAGGCCACCCGTATCAAGCGCGATCCGGATTCGATGATCGAACAGGTCGTCGATCTCGGCTTCGTGGGTGAGCCCAAGAATGTCGATGACAAGCTGCTGCGCACCCTGATCGACGATCCGAACCACGACTACGTGCCGGTCATCGCCCCGATCGGTGTGTCGGATGACGGCCATACCTTCAATATCAACGCCGATACCGTGGCGGGCGCCGTCGCCGGCAAGCTCAGCGCCAAGCGCATGCTGCTGCTGACCGATATCGCCGGTGTCATGGACGAAAACAAGAACCTGATCCGCCAGATGACCATTTCGGAAGCCAAGGGGCTGATCGAATTGGGCGTCGCCGTTGGCGGCATGATCCCCAAGCTGGAAACCGCCATCATGGCAGTGGAAGCCGGCGTCGAGGCCGTGGTCATTCTCGATGGTCGCCGTCCGCACGCCATGCTGGTCGAGCTCTTCACCGAACACGGCGCTGGTACGCTTATTCAGGCCGATCCGGAACCGTAAACCTCTCTTCCCCTCTCCCTGTTTACGGGGAGAGGGTGCCGCTTCAGCGGCGGGTGAGGGGCTTTTTCTAACGGTCGTACTGCCCCTCATCCGGCCCTCCGGGCCACCTTCTCCCCGCAATAAGCGGGGCGAAGGGTGCTACTCATAAGGCTCCCAATGATTCTCGCCCTCGCCCACATCGATACCTGGATCTTCGATCTCGACCAGACGCTCTATCCGCATGAGGCGAACATCATGTCGCAGGTGGAAGAGAAGATGGCCGCCTACATGATCCGCGAAACCGGTCTGCCGCCCATCGAAGCTGCCCGCCTGCGCGACCAGTATCTCCATGAACACGGCACCACCCTGGCCGGCCTCGTCGCCTATCACAACATCGATCCCTATAGCTTCCTCAACGAGGTGCATGACGTCTCGCTCGACACGCTGGCGCCCGATGAAGACCTGAACCGCCTGATCCACGACCTGCCCGGCCGCAAGCTGGTCTTCACCAATGGCGATGAACGCCACGCCATCCGCCTGCTGGCCCATATGGACATGGCGGACCTGTTCCACGGCGTTTTCCATCTCGAACACGCCAGCTGGATTCCCAAGCCCGCCCTGGCCACCTTCGAGAAGATGATGGCGGTCCATGCGGTGCGCCCCGAAACTGCCGCCTTCTTCGAAGACAGCTCAAAAAACCTCAAGCCGGCGCAGGCGCTGGGCATGAAGACCATCCTTGTCGGCCCCACCGCCCTGACCAACAGCGACAACCACGTCGATTTCCGCAGCCCGTCGTTGAAAGCCTTCCTCTCCGCCCTTACCTAAAAGTTTCCACAGGCAGCAGATACAGACTTGACGACGGCCCATTTTTGAACGATGTTCATATTGAACATGGTTCAAAAATGGAGAGACACATGCCCAAGGCCCTTTTCCTTACCGCGTCCCTGCTGACAGCCGCTGCCGCCAACGGCGTTCATGCGCAGGACAGCCTCGCCAACGCCTCGCAGGCTTCGGCTGAGTCGCTTGTATCCACCGCACGCCTGTCCGAAGCCGGCGTCAAGGTCGTGGCCGGCGCGGTCGCCCTGCCCTTCGTGGCCGCCGGCGCCGTCATCGAAGGTTCCGGCAGGGTGGTGCGCGATTCCGCAGGCGCTGTGTGGGACGAAGCCAATGGCCCGCTGGAGATTTCACCGGAAACCGTGGTGGCCCAGCCCGCGCCGCAGGTGCCGTACGATACCGGTCGCCGGCGCGATAATACGGGGCAGTGATGCGCCACCTTGCATTCGTGAGCCTGGCGGCCTGCCTGATGGCGACGCCGGTGATGGCGGCACCGCAAGCGACCGATGTCCCCAAGCCCGTGGCGGATTCCGGCCAAAGCGGCCGGGCACCCAAGGCGCACTATACGCCGGTGGAAGCCGCCAGCTTCGCCAAACAGATCGAGCGCGACTTGGCCAGCCGTCAGGCCCGTGTAGCGCTCGTCTTCCGCGCCGGCAAACCGCGCGATCAGTTGCCCGACAATGTGCCCTATACCCATGGCGCCTTCTGGGTCTATGGCGATATCAAGGGACCGGATGGCAAGATCTATAAGGGCTACAGCTCGTACAACCTCTATCAGGGTGACGGCGTTTCAGCCCCGCTTGACCAGTCCTATCTGGCGCAGGATTTCCCGCTCGATTTCATCAGCGCCAATCAGGTCGATGATGTCGGCGTCATTATCCCGTCGCCGGAGATGCAGCGCCGTCTGCTGGCCCTGATCGCCTCGCCGACCTATGAGCGCCTGCATGTGCCCAGCTATTCGCTGGTGTCCAATCCGTTTTCCTCAGAGCACCAGAACTGCACCGAATTCCTGCTCGATGTCATCGCTTCGGCAGCTTGGGAGACCAGCGACTACACGCAGATCAAGGCCGATCTTGGCGCCCATTTCAAACCCACCGTGATCCGCGCTAATATCTTCGCGCGCACCTTCGGCCCCATGATCAACCCGCGTCTGCGCCTGGATGACCAGCCGGGCCGCATCGAAACCGTTACCTATGAAAGCATCCGCGTCTTCATGAGCGACAATCACCTGTTACAGACCGCCTATGTGATCCCGCGCCAGAATTAACGCTTGATCGGAAAGCCTTCGCGCCTTAAGGCCTAGCCCATCTTTCTCCCTTCCAGATGAGCAAACCCATGTCCGATCTCGCCGCCTTCAAAGATGATATCGAAGCCGCCTGGGAGGTTCGCGACACGCTCAATCCTGCCTATCACGGCCCCTACCGTGAAGCCGTCATGGGCGCCATCGAGCTGATCGACAGCGGTCGTTTTCGCGTCGCCGAAAAGAAGGACGGCCAGTGGATCACACACGACTGGCTGAAAAAAGCCGTCCTGCTGTCCTTCCGCCTCAATGGCAACGAACTGATGCATACCGGCCGCGGCCTGTTCGAGCAGGCACCGATCGGTCCTTTCTGGGACAAGGTGCCGAACAAGTTCGCCAAGTGGGGCGAGAAGGAATATACCGAAGCCGGCTTCCGCTCGGTGCCGGGCGCCATCGTCCGCGCCGGCGCCTTTATCGGCAAGAACGTCGTGCTGATGCCGTCCTTCGTCAATATCGGCGCCTATGTCGATGAAGGCACCATGGTCGATGCCTGGGCCACGGTCGGTTCCTGTGCGCAAATCGGCAAGAACGTGCACCTCTCAGGCGGCGTCGGCATCGGCGGCGTGCTGGAACCCCTGCAGGCCAGCCCCACCATTATCGAGGACAACTGCTTCATCGGCGCGCGCTCGGAAGTAGTCGAAGGCTGCATCATCCGTGAGGGCTCGGTGCTCGGCATGGGCGTCTATATCGGCAAGTCCACCCGCATCGTCGACCGCGCCACCGGCGAGGTCTTCTACGGCGAAGTGCCGCCCTATTCGGTGGTCGTGGCGGGCTCTATGCCCTCCGCCAATGCGGCCCCTAACGCGCCGCACCTCTATTGCGCCGTCATCGTCAAGCGCGTCGATGCCCAGACGCGCTCCAAAACCGGTATCAACGAGCTTTTGAGAGACTAAGCTGTGGAAATTCCACGAGGAGCCTTGACCGAAGCGAAATAATCGGTCAAAGGCTCCTCTCCCGATTACGGTCCCTTCGTCTATCGGTTAGGACGTCAGGTTTTCATCCTGAAAAGAGCGGTTCGACTCCGCTAGGGACTGCCATCGGATCTCCCCCCTCACACATAGTTTGTCCTGCCGTACTGCGATGCGTGTCGAGCGATGCCTTAAGACCGTTAGGCCGAGTGCTCCCAGCACGAGCAGGCTTCGGCCCCATGGTACAGCCTTCAGGCCGAGGCTCGACGCCATGCCAATCTGCCATATTAAAATGGATAGTTCGAATAGACCTGCTGCACTTTTGGGTCCTGAGCAATACTGATCGGAGTAACCAACTGACGCTTCATGATCAGATCAACACAATCCGCCCCCAGCAATCCCTTCGTCCGGCATTGCGGATCGGATAAGGCGCGCCTCTTCAACAATTTTTTTGCCGGCCCCGTCAGCATGATCAACTCATCGAACTCGTTGTCTTTTGCCTAGCTTAATCTTAGCGGCACTAAAGGCGTACTCGGCGAGTTCGCTACAATAGATGGCGGAATTATCAAACGAAAAATAGGGATCATAGGGCCTGCCGTAGAGCCCGCGGGAGGCTGAAAAGACTTTGTCTGTCTGAGACCTTTGCAGTTTGGGCAATCGATAAACAGCGTAGCGGCCGAACCGCCCTCGCTTAATCCAGCTTTTTAGCGGCGTTTCTTTGACGGGGCCTACGGCTTCAATAACAAATGTGCCGTCGCCTGTCCGTTTGATAATCCCCATATGCGTATAGAGGCTAAGACTGGCCACGCCGATGGCTGTCGATTGACGGCTGCGGGAAGTCTGGAAGATCAGGTCACCGTCCTGTAACACCGGTGCAAAAGATAACCAGCGCCACATAGACACCATCGCTTATAAAACGACGATGAAAGGCAATATACGCTTGGTCAATCTATATTTCATAAAGCCCCCTGCACACAGGCTAGCACACTCCGGACAAAAGAAAACGCCTCTCCATGTTCGAAGAGGCGTTACTTAGCATTGTCGAGTTATGGTCCTAGGGGCTTGCCCCTAGTTCACGGTTGGCTTGCCGATCGCCAGTTCCTCGCCATCGAAGCCGACATGGATGACGTCGCCATCCGTGACCGTGCCGCTAAGAATCTGGCGAGCGATGCCGTCAACCAGCAGCTTCTGGATCACCCGCTTCAGGGGCCGTGCGCCATAGGCCGGATCATAGCCCTTGTCGGCCAGATAGGTCAGCGCCGCGTCATCGATGCTGAGCGTCATGTCGCGGTCTTTCATCAGCTTTTCCAGCCCCTTGAGCTGGATGCGGACGATGTCGTGCATGTGCACCTTGTCGAGGCGATGGAACAGGATCGTCTCGTCGATACGGTTGAGGAATTCCGGCCGGAAATGCCGGCGCACCACCTCCATCACCAGCGGGCGCACGGTCTCGACCGGCGTGGCATCATCGATATTGACCAGGATATCCGAGCCGAGATTCGACGTCATGACGATCAGGGTGTTGCGGAAATCGACCACACGCCCCTGCCCATCGGTCAGGCGGCCGTCATCCAGCACCTGCAACAGGATGTTGAACACGTCTGGATGCGCCTTCTCGACCTCATCGAACAGCACGACCTGATAGGGCCGGCGCCGCACAGCTTCAGTCAGAGCCCCGCCTTCGTCATAACCGACATAGCCCGGAGGCGCGCCGATCATGCGCGAAACGGAGTGCTTCTCCATATATTCCGACATGTCGAGGCGCGTAATCGCCGTCTCGTCATCGAACAGGAACTCCGCCAGGGCCTTGTTCAGCTCGGTCTTGCCAACGCCCGTAGGCCCCAGGAACAGGAACGAACCGATCGGGCGGTTAGGATCTTTCAAACCCGCCCGCGCACGGCGCACGGCATCGGCCACGGCAGTCAGGGCTTCATCCTGACCCACCACACGGCCGCGCAGCACGTCTTCCATGCGCAACAGCTTGTCGCGCTCGCCTTCCAGCATCTTGTCGACGGGAATACCGGTCCAGCGCGACACGACCTGCGCGATCTGCGCCGAATTGACCACTTCCGGGGTCAGCGGCGATTGCTCGCCCTGCGGCGCGTTTTCAGCGCGTTCCAGCGCCTTTTCGAGCGCCGGAATGATGCCGTACATAATCTCGGACGCCTTTTGCAGATCGCCGGCGCGCTGAGCATTGGCCAGGTCGATACGGGCACGCTCAAGCGCCTCACGGGACCGGGCGGCCGAGCCGACCTTGTCTTTTTCTGCCTTCCAGCGCGTGGTCAGGCTAAGCGACTTTTCTTCCAGATCTTCCAGTTCTTCGGAAAGCTTTTCCAGGCGCGTTTTCGATCCGGCATCGGTTTCCTTTTGCAGGGCTTCGCGCTCGATCTTCAACTGCACAATGCGGCGATCGAGTTCATCGAGTTCTTCCGGCTTGGAATCGACCGCCATGCGCACGCGTGACGCGGCCTCATCGATCAGATCAATGGCTTTATCCGGCAGGAAGCGGTCGGCGATGTAGCGGTTGGAAAGCGTGGCGGCCGACACGATGGCGCTGTCCGAAATACGGACGCCGTGGTGGACCTCATACTTTTCCTTCAGGCCGCGCAGGATCGAGATGGTGTCCTCCACGGTCGGTTCGGTCACGAACACCGGCTGGAAACGCCGCGCCAGAGCCGGGTCCTTTTCAACGTGCTTGCGGTATTCATCGAGCGTGGTGGCACCGACGCAGTGCAGTTCGCCACGCGCCAGCGCCGGCTTGAGCAGGTTAGACGCATCCATGGCGCCATCGCCCTTGCCGGCACCGACGAGCGTGTGCATCTCATCGATGAACAGCACGATCTGGCCTTCGGCCTGCGTCACCTCGTTGAGCACGCCTTTGAGGCGTTCCTCGAACTCGCCGCGATATTTCGCACCGGCGATCAGTGAGCCCATGTCGAGCGAATAGAGCTTCTTGTCTTTCAGGCTTTCCGGCACATCGCCATTGATGATGCGCTGCGCCAGGCCTTCGACGATGGCGGTCTTGCCGACGCCGGGTTCACCGATCAGGACGGGATTGTTCTTGGTGCGGCGCGCCAGAACCTGAATGGTACGGCGAATTTCTTCGTCACGGCCAATGACCGGATCGATCTTGCCATCGAGCGCAGCCTGGGTTAGGTCGCGTGCATACTTCTTGAGCGCGTCAAAGCCATTTTCAGCCGAGGCGCTATCGGCGGGCTTGCCTTTGCGGAAGGCGGCTTGTGCGTCCTTCAGCTTGCCGAGCGAAATGCCGGCGGCTTTCAGCGCTTCGGCGCCTTCCTTGTTATCGACGGCGGCGATCAGCAGGCGGTCGGCGGTGACAAAGCTGTCGCCCGCCTTGTTGGCATCGTTCTCGGCGTCGTTGAAAAGCTTGTTGGTTTCGTTGGCCATATAGAGCTGCGCGCCACCGGTGACGGCGGGCAGCTTGCCAAGCGCCAGATCGACGGAGGCGGCGAAAGCATCGGCGCGGCCGCCAGCCAGCGAGATCAGTTGGCTGGAAAGCAACTCCTTGTCCTCGGTCAGCGCCTTGAGCACATGGATCGGGCTGAAATACTGATGATTGCGCGCCTGCGCGATACCTTGGGCGCTTTGGATAAGCTTTTGAGTCTTTTCGGAATATTTTTCGATATTCATGGTGTAGGGTTCCCCATTTCGGCGGATTGAATGTCCGGCCGCCCCTCACAAGGCAACGGCCTGATAGCACCGATATGGTGTGACCTTTGCATCACACAAGGGGGCGACTTCGAGAATAAAAGGAACTGGAAAAGGGGCTGGCGCCTCTGCGCCGAATTGCCTATAAAAGCCGTCATGAACGCCAAAATCTTCTATCCCGCCGCGGCCCTGATCGCCCTCCTGCTGATTGGCCTGAGCTTTGTCTGGCCACAGGGTCAAGGCGCACGCTCGCCGGCGCCCTTTGGCCACGCTATTGAAAAACCCGACTATTTCCGCATGGTAAAGGAACGCGACGCGCGCCAGAAGAAAAAGGCGGAAGATGAGGCCAGACGTCAGGCGGAAGCCGACGATGCCAGCGCCGCGGCGGCCGAAGCCTCCGCCTCCGCCGCCCCTTGAAACCCAAGGCCCTGATCTTTGGCTACGGTTTTATCGGCGACGCCTTCGCCAGATCCGCCCGCCATGCCGGTTATGCTATCTCCGCCACCGCGCGCGCGGCTGAAAAACGCGAAGATCTTGGCGCTTTGGGCGTTATCCCCGTCGATCCCACCGATGCAGAACACCTGCAGCGGGCTTTTGCCGGGGCTGACGCCGTCCTGATCACGCCTGCGCCCGGCGATGACGGTTGCCCGGCCTTTGCCGCGCTCAAACCTTCAGCCGGTCAGCAAAAATGGATCGGCTATCTTTCCACCACCGGCGTCTATGGCGATCGCGGCGGCGGCTGGGTGTTCGAGGATTCAGCGCTTACCCCCACATCGGCCGAGGGTCGCCGGCGCGCACTGGCCGAAAGCCAGTGGCTAAGCGTCGGCGCGCAGATCTTTCGTCTGCCGGGACTTTACGGCCCCGGCCGCAACGTGATCGAGCGTCTGATGGACGGCACGGCACGACGTATCCACAAGCCCGACCACGTCTTTTCCCGCCTCCATCATGATGATTGCGCTTCGGCCCTGCTGGCCAGCCTGGCGCGTCCGCGTGCCGGTGGCGTCTATAATCTCTGCGATGATGAGCCCGCGCCGGGCGATACGGTTCTGGCCTGGGCGGCAGAGCTTTGCGGCCTGCCGTTGCCACCTTCAATCACCTTCGATGATCCCGGCCTTAGTCCGAACATGAAGCGGTTTTATCAGGACAATAAGCGCGTCTCCAATGCGCGTGCCAAGGCGGAACTCGGCTGGCAATTGCGTTACCCGACCTACCGCGAGGGCCTTGCGGATATCTATCGGTCTCTGCAACGTGACACAACACAGTAGTCTTTAGCAACCCGACGGCGCAGCCCCGTCTGTCCGCTTCGCCGACGCGACAAGCGCAGCGACACCCCACCACCAGCCGATGACATAGCTTAACCCGTATCCCGCCAAGGGGACCGGGAATTTGCCCGACAAGCAGGCGAGCAGCGACACCAGCCCATAGAGGCTGAGCGCCACGGCAGAGGTCCGCGCCTCCCTGACGGGCCATAGCGCCAAGGGGCTTAGCGCCGCCATGACGATGGCAGCCACCATAAGGACGGCTATCGCCGGCTGGTGCGCCCAAACCATGGACGCGATGCCTTCGACATGGCCGACAGCCTGCAAGGGATCGGCCCGTGATAAACAGATGATCGCCGCCGCCAGACACCATAGAGCGGCCGCCCATCCCTTCACGCCAAATTTCGATACACACAGAACAACAAAGGCCACACCAAAAGCCCCCAGTTGCGATGCATCCGGCTGGATAGCCAACAGGATGGACAATAAGGCCAAACCGATGAATGCGATAAGATGGCTATCCCTGCGGGTTGTGGCGATCACCACAGGCAGGATCAAGGCGGCAGCGTTAAACTGGATCGGCCCTATGCCAAGCCAGCGATGGACGCCGGCCTGGCCCGCACTGGCAAAACACGCCATGAGCAAAACAAGAGATATGGGGATGATGACAAGCGAAGCTGGCTTGCCCCAGAGGGAAAATCTGCCCCAGCGCACCATCCCTAAGCCCGTCATTCCAGCGATAAACCAGGCCAGCAGATTGCGCAGCCACAAAGACGGAGGGAGATCGGATTGCGACATGCCCCAGGCGCCCGCCGCAACCGCCAGAAAGGCGGCGGTAGCAAAGACCAGCAGGACACGTCTGCCTGCCTCAGCGGTGGACAGAGTTGTCATGTCACAAGTAACTCTGCCACCATATTCACCAGCAGGTCGAGGTCCTCCGACCGTGACAGGCGGTGATCGCCGTCCTTGATCAGGTGCATATGGGCATCCGGCGTGGTGAAGGCTTCCAGCAGCCGCACGCCGTGCCGCCATGGCACCACAGTATCCTTCATTCCGTGCAGGATACGCACCGGGCCGTCGAACAGTATCGGCCCACCCAGCACCTCATGCTGCGTCGCCTCATCAAAAAACGCCTGCGACAACGGCACCGGACGGTCATAGCCCGGCATCATCCAGACGCCCGACACCTCCAGTTGGCGGCGGTCTTCGGGTAAGAGGCCCGGCAGCATCAGTGCGGTGACGAAGTCGGCCGCCGGCGCCAGAAAACCGGCCGCCTTGAGGCGCAGCGGACGCGCCTTACTCAGCAGCGACAACATGTGCCCGCCCATGGACGAACCCACGCCCACAAGAGGGCCCTGCGTCAAATGATCGACCACCGCCAGCACATTATCAAACCACCTGCCGACACGCGCCTCATCGAAAGCGCCGCCGGTCTCGCCATGAGCGAAATAGTCGAAACAGAGGAAATCCCAGCCGCGCGTTTGCGCTTCGCGGGTCAGGCGGGTGATTTTTGCGCCGGTCATATCCGACAGGAAACCACCCAGCCACAGCACGGTCGGGCCATCGCCGCGCACATGACGATACGCGATGCGGTCGCCACCGGGCACCTCGAGAGAAGACGCAGGCTCTTGATTTGGCACAGCTTCCATGGTCATTGCACCATGCTACCTTTCCTAAACCCTTCGTACAAGTCAACATGTCGCCTTCCCCCTTCACCGCGTGCGTTTTGCAGGTCGTCCCCGAACTCGATACCGGCGGCGTCGAGCAGACCGTGGTGGATGTCAGCGAAGCGATCATCTCAGCCGGCGGGCGCTCGATCGTGGCGACTAGGGGCGGACGGCTGGAAAAACGGCTGGAACGCGGCGGCGCTCAGGTCATCCACCTGCCGGTCCACAGCAAAAGTCCGCTGGTGCAATGGCAAAACTATCAGGCCTTACGCAAGATCATCCGCACCGAGCACGTCAATATCGTCCATGTCCGTTCGCGCGCCCCCGCCATGGCCGCGATCGGCGCCGCCAGAGCCGAGGGCATCCGCAGCGTGGCCACCTACCACGGCATCTATAATGCGAAATCGGCCCTCAAGCGCTGGTACAACAGCCAGATGACGCGCGCCGACATGACCATCGCCAATTCCGACTTTACACGCGCCCATATCCTGCAAACCTATCCTGACGTGCCGTCAGAGCGCATCATCAGCATCCCGCGCGGGGTCGATCTCAAGCGTTTCGATCCCGAAGCCTTCGATGTGCGCAAGATCATGGAGCTGGAAGAGGCCTGGGGGCTGCCGGAAAAAGATCAGCGCATCCGCTTTCTGCTGGCGGCGCGCCTGACGCGCTGGAAAGGGCAAGCCTTCATCATCGAGGCCGCGCATCTGCTGAAAACGCAAGGGACGGATAATTTCGTGATCCTGCTGGCCGGTGACGATCAGGGCCGCTGCGATTACACTCAAGGCCTGCAAGCCAGCATCGAGACTTACGGTCTGGGCGACCATGTCCGGCTGGTAGGACACTGCGCCGACATGCCCTCAGCCTACAGCGCCTGCCATTTCGCGCTGGCGCCCTCGCTCGATCCGGAAGCGTTCGGCCGCACGGCGGTGGAGCCGCAGGCCATGCAGCGCCCGCCTTTAGCCGCCGCCCATGGCGCTACGGTCGAGACCGTTCTGCCCGGCGATACCGGCTGGCTGGTGACAGCGGGCGATGCGCAAAAATGGGCAGATGCGCTGAAAGAAGCCATCGATATGCCGGAGAAAGCGCGCTTCGCCATGGGCCAGCGCGGGCGCGAACATGTGAAGGCCTTGTTCGGTTTGCCGCTGATGTGCGAACGCACCCTTGATGTTTATCGCGCGCTGCTTATCTCAGGCGCACGGCAAATTCGCGGTTAAAAGCGCCATAGCTTTGTAAATTCCTGAAATTTTAACCGATCTGCCCTATTGGGGATTGCTAGTTAACGCCCCTTTCGGCATAATCCGCGCACTTTTAACAAACTCAAGGAGAACGACCTATTCGTCGCCCAATCCAAACCCCGCCTCCCAAAGACGGCCCCCGCATCAATCAGGACATCAAAGTCCCTCGCGTCCTGTTAATCGACGCCGCCGGCGAAAAACAAGGCATCATGCCGACTTCGTCCGCCCTGGAAGCCGCTGAAGAAGCTGGATTGGACCTCGTCGAAGTCTCTCCTACCGCTGACCCGCCTGTTTGCAAGATCCTCGATTACGGCAAGTACCGTTTCCAGGAGCAAAAGAAAAAGGCCGAGGCGCGCAAGAAGCAGAAGGTCGTTGAAATCAAGGAAATCAAGCTTCGCCCCAATATCGATATCCACGATTACGAGGTGAAGGCCAAGGCCATGACGCGCTTCTTTGAAGAAGGCGACAAGGTCAAGGTGACGCTCCGCTTCCGCGGCCGCGAAATGGCGCACCCCGAACTGGGCATGAAACTGCTCAACAAGGTGAAAGCCGATTTCGAGCCCACCACCAAGGTCGAATACGAACCGAGGATGGAAGGCAAGCAGATGATCATGATTTTGGCGCCCAAATAGGTCGCCAGCCTCATAAGAAGCCCCGCCCGCGCGGGGCTTTTTTGTTATTCAACGCCCCGAAAGCTCGTCATGTCCCGTTTTCTTCACTTCGACCGTTCACTGGTCACCCCCGAACAGGAGCGCCCCGTGCCGGAACGGGTGATCGACGGCGACCCGGTTTTCACCACATGGCTGCTGGAAACAACGCCGGACGAGAAAACCTATGCCGGTTATTGGGCCGCCACACCCGGCACTTGGCGGGTCAGCTACGACGAGTGGGAATATTGCACGATCCTCGAAGGTCATGCGGTCGTCACGGAAAACGGCAAGGCGCCGGTCACCTTGACAGCCGGTGACCACATCATCTTCCGTGCCGGCTATCAGGGGCAGTGGCAGGTGATCGCGCCGGTGCTGAAAACCTTCGTGATCATTCTGCCGTAACCGCGCGGCGCTTCATCAAGGCCGATGGCGAAAAGCCGGTGATCAGGGCCACGCCCGCAATGATCAGCGCACCGCCGACAAGGCTGACCAGGCCGACATGCTCATGCAGCACCAGACGGCCCCAAAGGGTGCCGAAGATCGGCACCAGGAAGGTGACCGTCGTGGCCGAGGCCGCCCCCACCTCGTCGATCAGCTTGAAATAAAGAATATAGGCGATGCCACTGCAGACGATGCCGAGCATGGCCACACAGATCATCACCCACACATCCGGCATGGCGGCGGCGGGAAAAAACGGCGCGGCGGGCAGCACCATAAGCGTGGCAGCCCACATGCTGCCGTGCGCGTTCGAGAAGGCATCGACGCTCTTGGCTACCTTGGAATAGAGCGCGGCGATGGCGTAACAGGCGGCGGCGATCAGACCTGCCCCAACGCCGAGTAAAGCCAGCGGCGACAGGTGCGCGCCATCAAGACCGACCAGAACCGCCACGCCGGACACACCAAGCGCCAGACCGATGATCGTTTTCACCGATAGCCGGTTGCGCATCCAGATGGCCCCGAAGAGCGCGCCCCAGATCGGCGTGGTGGCGTTCAGAACCGACATCAGAGACGCCGGCAGGCTCTTGGCCGCCCAGGCGAACAGCAGAAACGGTACGGCCGTATTGAACAGGCCCAGAATGACGAAGTGCTTCCAGTCGGCCTTGATATCCAGCTTCTTCTTCCACAGCAGCGCCAGCCCGAGCAGGAAGACCGCCGCCAGCGCGACACGCAGTTCGATCAGCAGCACCGGCCCCAGAACCGGCGCCGCGATACGCATGAACAGGAACGACCCGCCCCAGATGGCGGCAAGCCCGAACAATTTCAACAGACTGGACAAGGGCATGGCGTAACTCCTGAGATCGATCGGCGATATGCCATGAGATAGGTCTGGCGTCCCTCCGTTTCTTGTTGTCACTATGAGTTTGTCAGGATCGTTACGGCGGTTGGCAGTTTCGCTTCCTACTCCCAAAATTCCGGTTGTTCCGGGATGCGGTTGAAAGCGATCTTGGCCCCGACAAAGCCGTGCATCTTTGTGGGCGGGCCGATGGTCACCTTATCCTTGCCAAACCTCTGATTTATACCATCGAGCGCCGACAGCAGGTTCATATGGCGGCCATCTTCCTCGCCTTCCGGTCTCCAGCCAAAAAGGTCCGGCTTCATGCCCGCTTCAAGGAGATGGAGACAGGTGACAACGATCTGCTTCACCCGCGGGCCTTTAAGTTTACGCGCGCATTGCGCCCACAACTCATCGCAGGCCTGCAGCATACGGAAACTGTCCGAGGTGACGGAAAAGCGCGTCGCCGCCTCCAGCTTTTCGCCATCCGCGCCGCGCAGGTAGATATGCAAACCGCCGCACTTATAGCCCATGCGCCGCAGCCGCGAACCGCACTTGGCCGTCAACCGCCGTGCAACGCCGCGCGCGTGCTCCACCGGACGCAGTTCCTGCGCCAGAACATGACCGTGGGTGATGCTGGCGCGCTGGGTTTCGATCTCGGGTGGATCGGTGCCATGGAGGGCATACCAGAAGTTTTCCCCCATGATGCCGCGCCACACCTGGCGCATCCGTGACGGGCTCATATCCCACAACTCCCGCACCGTCTCGACGCCCACCTTGTTCAGCCGCAACTTCATCGAGCGTCCGATACCGGCGAACTCATCAATATCGAGACCAAGAAGCGCGCCGGGCAGTTGATCCTGCCGCAGCACGGTCAAGCCCAGCGGCTTTTTCATATCGGCCGCCGTCTTGGCCAGCAGGCGCGACGGCGCGATGCCGATGGAAGAGGTCAGGCACTCGCCGACATTCTCCAATATGCGCCGCTGGATGCGATGGCCGAGCGCGCGTGCCGGCGCTTCCAGACACTGCGGCCCCATCAGCCGGCACACGACCTCATCGATCGAACACACCTTTTCGACCGGAATGACGTGGTCGATCTGCTCCAGGATCTTGTTGTGCAGGTCGACATAACGATCCGGTCGGGCCTCACGGACAATTAGCCCCGGAATCTTCTCCCTCGCCTCCTTGACCTGGGTGCCGGTTTTGACGCCGAGCGCCTTGGCCTGATAGCTGGCGGCAATGGCGCAGGTGTAATCCGACATCACCGGCACCACGATTACCGGCCTCCCGCGTATCGCCGGTTCGTCCTGCTGGGCGCAACTGGCGAAATAAGAGTTCATATCGAGGTAGAGCCAGCGCAGTTCCGCACCGTCGCGCCAGCGTTCGTCGAGTTCTGTCGTGTCTGCATTCTGCGCCATGCAAAGAACATAACAAGAACATTCTTGCCGAGTCAACCCCTCAGGGCCATTACGCACTTGCGATAAAGAAACTGTCGCAATCGGTCGCAAATCAGTTATAAAACCGCGCATGTCAAAAGCCGATACCTCTGTTGCGTCCACGGACGAAGCCCTGCTGTCCGAAGCGGAACCGGTAATCCCGCCCGAGGCCGACGATCCGCGTAACGAGCGCACCTTTTTTCGCGGCAAGCTGTTACGTAAAATCCGCCATTTCATGAACGAAAACGGCCCTCTGGCGGCCATGTTCGCCGTGGTGTTCGTCAACCTGGTTGGCTTCGGCATCGTCGTGCCGCTGATGCCGTTCTTCGCGCAAAGCCTGCACGCCCAGGCCTGGCAGGTGACCCTGATGTTCACCACCTATTCGCTCGGTCAGTTCTTCGCCGAACCTTATTGCGGCCGCCTGAGCGATCGCATCGGCCGCAAGCCGATCCTGATCGTCACCACGGCGCTGAGCGTGCTCTTCTATATGCTGCTGGCCTTTTCGCCCAATATCTGGATCGCCATCCTGATCCGCTTTTTCGGCGGCCTGAGCTCCGGTAATATCTCGACCATTCAGGGCTATGTCTCGGATGTTTCCCCGCCGGAAAAGCGCTCCGGCCGCATGAGCCTGATCGGCGGCGCCTTCTCGCTAGGCTTCGTCATCGGCCCGTTTATCGGCGGGATGCTGAGCCATGAAGGTGGTGGTGGCAACGAATTTCGCCTGCCGCTGATCGGTGCGGCCGTGCTTTCGGGTATCGCGTGTCTGGGCGTTATGCTGTTCATCAGCGAAAGCCGTCAGCGCCGCAGCAAGGTCGAAGCCGCCCAGCCCAACATCCTGAAAACCGCTCAGGAAGCCTGGCGCAATCCGGTAATGGTGCGCCTGATCCTCGCCACGCTCTGTTATATGGCGGCCTTCGCGGGTCTGGAATCCACCTTCGGCCTGTGGGCGGAATCGCGCTTCCACTGGGGTCCAAAAGAGATCGGCGCTATCTTCCTGTTCATCGGTCTCGCCGCCGCTCTGATGCAGATGGTCTTCATGCGCCCCCTCACCCGCCGCTATGGCGAAAGCAAGGTGCTGGCCGGCGGGCTGTTCGTCTTCGGCCTCAGCTTCGCGCTGCAAGGCATCAACCACATCAACTGGCTGATCACGCCCATTGTCATGCTGGGCACGCTCGGTCAGGCAGTCATCTTCTCATCGATCTGCGCCATTATTGCCATGTCGACCTCCCCCGACAAGCAAGGCGCCATGCTCGGCCTCAACATGTCGACCGGCGCCATCGCCCGCATCACCGGCCCGATGCTGGCCGGCTACCTGTTTAGTTGGCTCGGCCCCGATGCGGCCTTGTGGATGGGAGCCGGCCTCACCCTGCCCGCCGCTCTCCTGGCCTTGCAGGTCGGCAAACAACAGAAGCGTCACGCCCATGGATAGATTTCAGTCGGACTGGCAAAGCTTTCACCCGCGCACCACCCCGGTCGGGCATCTGCTGCGCGACGCCGAAGGCTGGAATGTCACGCGCTTTCACCTGCTGCCGGATGGCCGCAAAACGGCGCACAACCGTGACGAACTGCACAGCCTGCTCAAGCGCTTCAATACCATCGCCACGGCCACGCTGGGCGAGGATGCGCCTTGCTATCTGATCGCGCTGCAATCGCCCAATCAGGACGCCCGCCATCGCCAGCGCTTCGAGCGCCTGAAATCGCGCTATAGTCTGACGCCCGGCTGGGAATTCCATCAGGCCAGCGACAACCTGACCTATACGGTGTGCAGCGGCGACGTGACGTGGAAGACCAACGGCTTCAACCGCATTCTGCTCCATATCTACCAGACCGACCTGTGGGACGTGATCTGGATGAACAAGGCCACCGGCGCGGTTTTCCGCCCCTATGACGCCGGCGCCGATATATCGCAGCCGACGCCGAACGACCTGATCGCGCGCATCTCGTCCTTCTATGGCTGGATGCCGCAAAACGGCCTGGGCTTCATCCGCTTCAATCAGGCGCAGATGGCGACGGCGAAGTTTCAGGTCACCAAGCCTTGCGCCGAGGCCATCCAGAAGGTCATCGCGGCGCAGCAGAAATAACTCTATGTCCCGATCATCTCACGCCATCTTTCACTTAGCTTCGCATAATCCGGATCAGCAGGATAAGCCAGTTCATCCGGACTGATAACGAAAAACGCTTGTTTCGAGGCTGTCCAGATATGTCCGGCGGGTCGGAGCCATGAGGCGTCGTCCAGCGTACCGCCTTTGATATTGAAGGTCTCGGCACCTACGAACCGCCCATGAAACAATCGTGTTCCGCATTCCGGACAAAATTCGCAGCGCTTGGTTTTACCACTGTCTGCGGTCACCATGAAAACAGCCGGTTCCCCAAAAACTTCGACATCGCTGGCACGCACCTTTACGGATTCACCGAACGCCGAAGAGGACTGCTTTTGACAATGCGTGCAGTGACATAGATAAAAGACCACCGGCGCGGCATACAGACGATAGCGAATGTGTCCACATTGGCAGGCGCCATGGACTGGGAATCGCGGCAACTTGACCAAGGGCATGATATATCTCCTGGATTGAGCAAACCCTTGTACCGATTTAGCCCTTGCGCTTCCAACCCTTTTCCTGTAACACCCGCCGTTCTTATTGACCCGACAGGCTAAAGGCATGCCTAGGCGGGTCTTAATTTCCTATAGAGGGCGGCTTTAACCAAGCCGTACATGAAATGCCCAAGTTGAAGACCAAGTCGGGCGCTAAAAAGCGTTTCCGCATCACTGCCTCAGGCAAGGTAAAGGCCGGCGTTGCCGGTAAGCGTCACCGTTTGATCTCTCACAACGCCAAGTACATCCGTCAAAACCGGGGTACCGAAGTGATGTCCAAGCCGGACATCGTGAAGATCAAATCCTACATGCCTTACGCCTAAGAGGAACAGACACATATGGCTCGTGTTAAAAGAGGCGTAACTTCCCACGCCCGTCACAAAAAAGTTCTGAAACTTGCCAAGGGCTTCTACGGCCGCCGCAAGAACACCATCCGCACCGCCAAGGCGGCCGTTGACCGTTCGGGTCAATACGCCTACCGCGACCGTCGCAACAAGAAGCGTTCGTTCCGCGCCCTGTGGATTCAACGCATCAATGCGGCTGCCCGCATCGAAGGCTACACCTACTCGCAGTTCATCCACGGCCTGAACGTTGCTGGCATCGACATGGACCGCAAGGTTCTGTCCGACATCGCCATGCACGACATGCCGGGCTTTAGCGCCATCGCCGCTAAGGTGCGCGCAGCCTTGGCTGCCTAAGGCTTTTCAAGTTGACGAAAAAGCCCCGCACCTTCACCGGTCGCGGGGCTTTTTTATTGTCCAAATTTCCGCTTTCCGCGCCTCGCAACATCGCCTAAACACTCGCCAAAGCTTCTCCACTCAAAGACACGCAAAATGACCGTTTACGCCGAACTCCAGAGCGAAATCGCCGCTGAAATCACCGCCGCCACCGATCTGGCCGCGCTCGACGCCGTGCGCGTATCGGCGCTGGGCAAGACCGGCCGCATTTCTGGCCTGCTCAAGACCCTGGGCGCCCTGCCACCGGAAGAGCGCAAAACCACCGGCGCCGCCATCAACGCCGTGCGCGATGTCATTCAGTCGGCGCTTGATGACCGCAAGGCGACGCTTGAAGCCGCTCATCTGGCCGAGCGTCTGGCCAGGGAACATATCGACCTCTCCCTGCCCTCCGCACCGCGCCCGAAAGGCGGCGTTCACCCAACGCTTCAGGTCATGGACGAGATGATCGCCATCTTCGCCGACATGGGCTTCGAGGTCGCCGAAGGGCCGGATATCGAGGACGACTTCCACAACTTCACCGCCCTGAACTTCCCCGAGAAGCATCCGGCGCGCGAAATGCACGACACCTTCTTCTTCAACCCCGACGAGAATGGGGTTCGCAAGCTGCTGCGCACCCATACCTCGCCGGTGCAGATCCGCTCTATGATATCCGGTAAGCCGCCGTTCCGTCTGATCGTGCCCGGCCGCGTCTTCCGCTGCGACTCAGATCAAACCCACACGCCGATGTTCCACCAGATCGAAGGTCTGGTGATCGACAAAACGGCGCATATGGGCCATCTGAAATGGGTGCTGGAAACCTTTATCTCGCGCTTCTTCGAGACCAACGACGTCACCACCCAGTTCCGCCCGCACCACTTCCCGTTCACCGAACCCTCGGCCGAACTCGATGTGCGCTGCTCGTGGGAAAAGGGTGAACTTAAAGTCGGCTCCGGCAACTCGTGGCTCGAAGTGCTCGGCTGCGGCATGGTCCATCCGAACGTGCTGCGCGCCTGCGGCATTGATCCCGATGAATATCAGGGCTTCGCCTGGGGCATGGGCGTCGATCGTCTGGCCATGCTGAAATACGGCGTGCCCGATCTGCGCGACATGTTCGCCGCCGATACGCGCTGGCTTGGCCACTACGGCTTTAGTGGTTTTAGCGCCCCGAACAGCGGCAGTGGGTTGAGCTGAATTTTTAGGATATTAACATGGACAAGCAGATTGCAGAGTTTGCGGTCATTGCCGCCTATCGGGCATCACGCGAACTAATAAGCTTATTAGACACAGCCCGCGCACATTGTTCTGAAGCAAACTATGATGATCTGCAATCAAAAGTGGCAACGACACTGGGCGAGATGAATGAAATCAATCACTGGGCGTTTACAGCTTATCCTGAACTGAAAACAGCAATTGATGAGCGGATCGAAAAATACGGCCGCGTTTCCTGATGCTGATGCAACAAAACAAGACAAGGAGGCCCATTATTTCTTAGGAAAAATTGGCTCCTTGACCTCATGATAAAGATAAGAACATGAAATTCTCGCTCTCCTGGCTTAAAGCTCACCTCAAGACCAGCGCCGATATCGACGCGGTGGCCGCCGCCATGACCATGGCCGGCCTCGAAGTCGAGGACATCCACGATCCCGCCAAGGCGCTCAAGCCCTTCACCGTCGCCAAGGTGATCTCCGCCGCCCAGCACCCCAATGCGGACCGCCTGCAGGTACTGCAGGTCGATACGGTTGACGGCCTCAAGGAAATCGTCTGCGGCGCCCCCAATGCCCGTGCCGGCCTGACCACCATCTACGCCCCGATCGGTGCCTATGTGCCCGGCCTCGGCGTCACCCTCGTTGAAAAGCCGGTGCGCGGCGTCGTCTCCAACGGCATGATGTGCTCCGGCGCCGAATTGGAGATCGACAGCGACTCCGACGGCATTCTGGAGCTCTCCGATGATCTGGCCGTCGGCACACCCGCAGCCCAGGTTTTCGGCGCCGAGCCTGTCATCGACTTTGAAGTGACCCCCAACCGCCCCGACTGGCTGGGCGTTCACGGGATCGCCCGCGATCTCGCCGCCACCGGCCTTGGCACTTTCACCGAAACGACGCCCCCCCCGGTCAAGGGCAGCTTCCCCTCATCGATCACAGTCAAGATCGATGGCGACGCCTGCCGCCACTTCACCGGCCGCGTTATCCGCGGCGTGAAGAACGGCCCGTCGCCGAAGTGGCTGCAAGACAAGCTGAAATCGATCGGTCTCAAGCCGATCAGCGCGCTGGTCGATATCACCAACTATCTGTCGTTCGACCGCGCTCGCCCGCTACACGTCTATGACGTCGCCAAGCTCGTCGGCACCACGCTGGAAGCCCGCCTTGGTCATCATAAGGGCGCAAACGATGAGCAACTGATCGCGCTTGACGGCAAGACCTACGACATTGGTCCCGACATGTGCGTCATCGCCGATGCCGGGGGCCAGCGCCCCATCGGTCTTGGCGGCGTCATGGGCGGCGAAAGCACCGGTGTATCGGACGACACGACTGAGGTCTTCCTGGAATGTGCCTGGTTCGAGCCCATCCGCATCGCTCAGACGGGCCGCACCCTAAGCCTCAATTCCGACGCTCAATATCGCTTCGCGCGCGGAGTCGATCCGCAATCCACCCGCCCCGGTCTCGAACTGGCGACACAACTGATCCTCGATCTCTGTGGTGGTGAAGCCTCCGACGTCGTGGAAGTAGGCGCCGCCATCGAAGGCCGTCCCGATGTCGCCTTTGATCCGGCCTATGTGGCGCAACTAACTGGCCTCGACGTGCCGACCGACAAGATCGAGCACATCCTGACCGCGCTCGGCTTTGGTGTCACCACCGGCGCAAGCTGGACCGTCAATGTGCCGTCGTGGCGTCGTGACGTGGAGGGCAAGGCCGATCTCGTCGAAGAAGTCGCCCGCATCTACGGTTTCAACCATATCCCCGCCACGCCCCTGCCTTCGGTCGGTTTGCGTCCCGGTGGCGTGCTGACAGCACAGCAGGCCAAGGCACGCACCGCCCGTCGCGCCCTCGCCGCCTATGGCTATTCCGAAGCCGTCACCTGGTCGTTTATGCGGCAGGACTGGGCAAAACTGTTCGGCGGCGGTGATGACAAACTGGTGCTGGCCAACCCCATCGCCTCCGAACTGAACTGCATGCGTCCCTCGGCCTTGCCGAACCTGCTCGAAGCCGCCGGCCGCAATGCCGCCCGCGGTCATACCGGCGCGCAACTGTTCGAAATCGGGCCGATCTATCTCGGTCTGGAGCCCAATGACCAGAAGCCGACCATCACCGTACTGAAAGCGCCTGGCAAGGCGCGGAGCTGGCAAGCGCCTGGCGAAGACGCCCTGTTCGCGCTCAAGGGCGACCTGATGGCCCTGCTCGACGCCATTGGCGCCCCCGTCGCCTCGCTGCAACTGGTGCAGGGCTCAAACGCCGCGCACTGGCACCCCGGCCGTTCGGCGCGCCTGCAACTTGGCCCCAAGCAGATCGTTGCCGAATTTGGCGAACCGCATCCGGCCGTGCTCAAGGCCATGGACCTGAGCGGCGCTTACGTCGGGTTTGAAATCCGCATCGATAATCTGCCGGCGCCTAAGGCTAAGTCCGGCAAATCGAAGGGTGCGCTCAGCCTGTCGAACCTGATGCCCCTCACCCGCGATTTCGCCTTCCTCAGCGATGAAAAGCTGGCCGCCGGGGATCTGGTCCGCGCCATCAAGGGGGCTGACAAAACCCTGATCGGCGAGGCGCAGGTCTTCGACGTCTATCGCGGCCAGGGTGTGCCCGAAGGTCAGAAATCGCTCGCCATCGAAGTGACCCTCACCCCGACCGACAAGACCCTGACCGAGCCTGAAATCGAAGCGATCAGCAGCAAAATCATCGCTGCCGCGCAAAAAATCGGGGCCACCCTCCGCACCTAGACCAGACAGAGACGCCATTTGCGCACAATATGCTCACGCAAATGGCGTCTCGTTTCGCGATTATGTGCCTGTCGACGCCCCTCTTCTCCGCATTAGGAAATCGTTAACACCTTGCCAACATAGCTTGTCAGATAGTTAAATTGGCGATGGACCGGCACGTGGATTTTCATAACCCAAGCGATGAACGCATCCTGCCCTCAACCGTGACGGACGAGGCTGATGATTTGCCAAACAACACTTCCCGCATTCCCGAAGTAAAACCCGCAGCCGCAGGGGCGATCGCTCTGGCGGCCATTGCCCTGAGCGCCTGTGGTGGCGGCAGTTCCAGCGGAGGCGGAACCTCAAGCGGCGGCACGGGCGGCGTAACAGTTGCGCCTGCCATCCCTCTGAGCAATGTTCAGGCCGCGCGGTTTCTGCAACAGGCCCAGTTCTCCTCCACGGATGCGGAAATCTCCGCCGCCATGCCCCTCGGCATCATTGGATGGCTCAATCAGGAATACAACACGCCGGTTGGCCAGACCGGCTGGGATTGGCTGAACGCGAAAGGCCACAACGCCATTACCGCCGAAGAGCACTATTTCGACAGTTATCAGGGCGATTTCATGATCTGGAATCAACTCCTGTCGGGGAACAATCAGTGCCGCAAACGCCTCTCGCTGGCCTTGTCTGAAATGTTCGTCATGTCGCTTGATAACCTGGATGGCTTCTGGCCGTCCTACAAGGCGGCAGGCTATTGGGATATGCTGATGGCCAATGTCTTCGGCAATTTCCGCACCTTGCTGGAAGCCGTAACGCTGAACCCGGCGATAGGACAGTTTCTCAACTCCCGCGGGAACCTGAAAGAAGACGGCAAAGGGCGTGAGCCCGATGAAAACTACGCCCGTGAAGTCATGCAGCTTATGACCATCGGACTCTATCAGCTTAATGTCGATGGCAGTTACAAGACGGACAGTTCCGGCAATCCCCTGGAGACCTACACCCAGAGCGATATTTCCAATCTGGCACGAGTCTTTACTGGCTATAATGACGACATGGCAGGCGTTGCCCGGACAAATGTTAGCTGGGTAAGCTATCCTATTCCGGCACCAGATTACTGCCGCAAACCCATGTCAGTCACGGAAAGCAACCATTCGACTCTGGCAGCGACCTTTCTGGGCACAACCATCGCGGCAGGCACGGACTCGAAGGCCGCTCTCAAAACGGCACTGGACACCCTGTTCAATCATGCCAATGTCGGGCCGTTTTTTGCCCGTCAGATGATTCAGCGGCTGGTGACCTCAAACCCCAGCCCTGCTTATATTGGCCGGGTCGCTGCCAAGTTTAACAACAATGGCTCAGGCGTGCGGGGTGACCTGAAGGCGGTCTGGACCGCCATCTTTACAGATTCTGAGGCCACGACGGTTTCGGGTGCCGCAACCGCCGGCAAGCTGCGTGAACCCATGATCCGCTTCATCCAGTTCTGCCGGACCATTGGCGTCACCAACAGCAGCGATAAGTGGACACTCTATAGCTGGGATCTCGTTCTGCCGACGAGTTCTCGGACAGAGCCCTTTACGATCTCCATCGGTTTTCAATTTCTTCCGACCGGGCTATGTGCCCCCCAACACGGATCTGGCCAACAACAGCCTGGTGGCGCCGGAATTCCAGCTCGTCAATGAGAGTACCGTTGCCGGTTATCTCAATTTTATGATGAATTTCATGCGCTACGGCTATTACGACCTCATGCCGGACTACTCTCAAATTCAACCCACGGTCAGCGACAGCGCCGCTCTGTTGGCGAAGCTGAACCTGAATCTGTGCGCCAACCAACTTTCCTCCGGGACGGTGGCGACCATCAAGGCGGCGCTCGATCCGGCACAGTATGAAGTCGACCGTCAGGATGCCTACAAATATGATCGCGCCCTGTCCGCTCTCTTTCTGGTCATGGCCAGCCCCGAATACCTGATCCAGAAATAGGCGTAACTCCATGGCATTTATCGGAAAAGCTAATCTACTCAGCCGCCGCGCTTTCCTGCAGCGCGCGGCACAACTGTCCTTCCTCGGAACAGCCGCCCCCCTTGCCATGAATTTGGCCGCTTTTGGGGAAGCCGCCGCCTTCGACACCAGTGACTATAAGGCGCTTGTCTGCGTTTTCCTCAACGGCGGCAACGACCACGCCAATACGGTTGTCCCCTACGACACCACAAACTACGATCTTTACAGCGCCATTCGCGGCGGTGGCAGCGGTCGCACCCAGGGCGGGGCAGCCCTTGCACGTGCCGATCTGGCGGCCACGGCCCTGACGCCGCTCACCGCCCAGACCCTGACCGACAATATGCAGTATGCTCTGGCGCCGGAACTTACCTCCCTCAAGTCGCTGTTCTCGGCGGGCAAGCTCGCCGTCCAGCTCAATGTCGGGCCGCTCCTGACGCCTTTGACCTTAGCGCAATACAATAGCTCAAACCGCACCGCCTATCCTCTGCCGCCTAAACTCTTCTCGCATAACGACCAGCAATCGATATGGCAGTCCCTGGCCAGCGAAGGCGCCAGGGCCGGATGGGGTGGCCGCCTCGCCGACCTCGCCTTGTCCGGTAACAGCACCAGCAGCCTGACCTGCATCAGCGCCTCGGGAAACGCCGTCTATCTGTCCGGTAAAACGGCGGTTCAGTACGAAATCGGCACAGGCGGCGCCACGGCCATCAACGGCATCGTTGGGCCAAAGTTTGGTCGCTCGGATCTGTCAAACGCGCTCAGAACCATGATCACCAGCTCCAGCGCCAACCTTATGGAGAATGAATACAATAAGGTAACGACACGCTCCATCGCCTTGCAAAGCGTCGTCACGTCAGCGCTGAGCGGAGTCAATCTGACCACCAACTTCCACCCCAATGGTGGCGCCAACAAACTGGCGGACCAGTTGAAGATCGTAGCGCGCCTGATCGGCGCCCGCACAGCCCTGGGGGTGAAACGGCAGGTTTTCTTTGTCTCGCTCGGCGGCTTCGACAACCATGATGGGCTGATGACCAATCACCCGAGGCTGATGGGGCTGCTTAATGAGGCCATGGGTCAGTTCTATCAGGCAACCGTGGAACTGGGTGTCGCCAGCAAGGTGACCACCTTCACCGCCTCCGATTTCGGCCGCACCCTGTCCTATAATGGCGACGGCACCGATCACGGCTGGGGCGGCCATCACTTCGTCATGGGCGGCGCGGTCAAGGGCGGCCAGTTCTATGGCACCGCGCCGCACGTAGCCATTAACACGGATGATCAGGTCGGTCAGGGCCGTCTGCTGCCCTCGACCTCTGTGGATCAGTTGGCGGCAACCCTGGCAACCTGGTTCGGTGTTTCCGCCTCGGAATTGCCGACCGTGCTCCCCAATATCGGCCGCTTCGCCACGTCCAACCTCGGCTTTATGGCCTGACATGCCTAATCGCTGTTAACCCATTCCTTAAAAACGGCATTAAACTTTCGCGCGCATACTTATCCACATGAACGCGATCAGTACAGCATATCAGGGCATCGTTTCCGCCAGCAACCGCTTCGACAAGGCGGCCAGCAGCACGGTAAAAAATGCCAGTGACGGCAAGGATATCCTGAGCGACCTGGTTGAACAGATCGATTCACGTACAGCCTTTGAAGCCAATATCAGCGTCTTCAAAACCGCCGACGCCATGCTTGGCAAACTGCTGGACATCAAGACCTAATGCACCCTGGCCAAATCTAAGACGATTTGGAAATTTCCTGACCAAGTCCCCCCCCCTGAAACTTAAAAAGCCCGCCGGAACTACGACGGGCTTTCTTTATGTCTGCTATGGCGAAGCTTAGAAGTCGTCGTCGTCTTCCGGTTCGGACAACTTGCCACCGCCCTTGCCGAAGACGTCTTCGAGCGACAGGTCGTTCTTCTTGGCATAGGGGCTGTCGTCTTCTTCCTCAAAGGCAGGCTGCACGGTGACGGCCGGCTTGAGCGACGGATCATCGAGCGGGATGCCGAGCTTTTCAGCCTGCTTGCGCTTGGCGTCGGCGCCCTTCTTGACGGCGGCGTCCAGTTCGATCTGGCCGATCAGGCCGAGCGTCACCGGATCGACCGGCTTGATATTGGCCGAGTTCCAGTGGCCGCGCGAACGGACCTGCTCGATGGTCGACTTGGTGGTGCCGAGCAGCTTGGAGATTTGCGCATCGGTGATTTCCGGGTGGTTCTTTACGAACCAAAGGATCGCGTCAGGGCGATCCTGACGACGCGACACCGGCGTGTAGCGCGGAGCCTTCTTGGTCGGCTTCAGCAGTTCGGCGTGACGCGACACGAGAGCCTTCATGCGGTAGGTCGGGGTCGTCTCGGCCTTGGTCAGTTCTTCGCGGGTCAACTGGCCATTGGCGATCGGATCGGCGCCGCGGATGTCGCGCGCCACTTCGCCGTCAGCGATGCCCTTCACTTCGAGCAGGTGCAGGCCGCAGAAATCGGCGATCTGGTCGAAACCGAGCGAGGTGTTGTCAACGAGCCAGACGGCGGTCGCCTTGGGCATCAGGATGTCGGACATGGTGTGTATCCTTGGTTGGATGGACGGCCGTAGCGACCCTCCAGAAATGGCTACGCCCGGCCTTTTCGGCCGGGCGCGTGTGTTGTGAGGATGGTATAGAGCGATTTCGAGCGGAAGGGAAGAGGCGAACTCAAGCGTAGACAGACACGACGCTTTATTCTTTTAACTAGCCGCCCGGATGCAGGCCCGGCGCTTCCTGACCCGTACGGGCCACATATTCGCTATAGCCCCCATCGTAGCGATGCACGCCCTCGGGCGTCAGTTCCAGAACGCGATTCGAGAGCGCCGACAGGAAATGGCGATCGTGCGAAACAAAGAGCATGGTGCCTTCGAAATCGGCAAGGGCTGCGACCAGCATTTCCTTGGTCGCCATGTCGAGGTGGTTCGTCGGTTCGTCAAGCACCAGCAGATTCGGCGGATCGAACAGCATCTTGGCCATCACCAAACGCGCCTTCTCGCCACCGGAGAGCACGCGGCAGGGTTTTTCGACATCGTCGCCTGAGAAGCCAAAACAACCCGCTAATGTGCGTAGTGCCCCCTGACCGGCCTGCGGGAACGAGCTGTCGAGCAACTCGAAAATCGTTTCTTCGCCATCGAGCAGGTCCATGGAGTGCTGCGCGAAATAGCCCATCCTGACACTGGCGCCGATGCTGACCGTTCCCTGATCGGGCGTCGTATCGCCGGCCACCAGCTTCAGCAGCGTGGATTTGCCGGCGCCGTTGGCGCCCAGCACACACCAGCGCTCCTTGCGGCGCACCAGAAAATCCAGCCCGGAATAGATCGGCTGGCTGCCGTAGCCCTTATGGACATTGCGCAGGTTGAGAACGTCATCTCCCGAGCGCGGCGGGCTGCGAAACTCGAAATGAACCGACTGACGGCGCCGGGGGGCCTCGACGCGTTCGATCTTGTCGAGCTTCTTCACCCGGCTCTGGACCTGAGCCGCGTGCGAAGCCCGCGCCTTGAAGCGCTCGATAAACTTGATTTCCTTGGCGAGCATGGCCTGCTGGCGCTCGAATTGCGCCTGGCGCTGCTTCACGGTGAGCGCCCGCTGTTGCTCGTAGAAATCGAGGTCGCCCGAATAGGTGATGAGCGAGCCGCCGTCGATCTCGACGACCTTGCCAATAATGCGGTTCATGAAGGCGCGATCGTGCGAGGTCATTAGCAGGGCGCCGTCATAGTTTTTGAGGAAGGCCTCAAGCCAGATCAGGCTTTCGAGATCCAGGTGGTTGGAGGGTTCGTCGAGCAGCATGCCGTCGGGTCGCATCAGCAGGATGCGGGCCAGGGCCACGCGCATCTTCCAGCCGCCCGACAGAAGTCCAACATCGCCATCCATGCGGGCCTGCGAGAAGCTCAGTCCCGCCAAAACCTCGCGCGCCCGCGCCTCCAGCGCATAGCCGTCCAGCTCCTGAAAACGCTCCAGCACATCGCCATAGCGTTCCATGGTGGCGTCCAGGTCGTCGGCCTGATCCGGATCGACCATGGCCGCCTCCAGCTTCGCCATTTCGGTGGCGAGCGCGCTCACGGGCCCCACGCCATCCATCACCGCCGCGACCGCGCTCTGACCCGACATCTCGCCGACATCCTGGCTGAAATAGCCGATCGTCATGCCGGCATCGATGCCGACCTGCCCGTCATCGGGTTGCTCCTGGCCGGTGATCATGCGGAAAAGCGTCGTCTTGCCGGCGCCATTTGGCCCCACAAGTCCGACCTTCTCGCCCTTCTGAATCCCCATCGAGGCGTCGATGAACAGGATCTGGTGGCCATTCTGCTTGCTGATATTATCGAGACGGATCATGCGGTTCTACTACTGACAACAGGGATTTAGGCGCGACCGTCAGGCTTATGGCATCCTGGCTGCGACATTTGGCAGGGGTCTACAATGGCGCGGCCGGTTTGGGAAGGGCACGCACGGATTTAAGAAGACCCAGCCAAAGAGTAAGCCCCGTGGCTCAATACTCGCAATGCTGCTCTGTCCACCGCCCACCGCTATCAACGCAAGCGTCATGCGGATCGAACCACTTGCCCACACCCAGGACGGCGCCCACCACGATAACGACGGCCAGACCCAGCCAGATCATCCACTTTTTCATAAGATCACCAGTTTTGAACAATGTTCAATTCAATATCATGCCTGTAAGTCCAGCACAACCTTTCCTTTGTGATCCCCCTTATCCATCCACGCATGCGCGACCGCGGCATCCGCGAAGGCAAAGCGCTCCGCAAGGATCGGCCTGATCAGACCCTGTTCGATCAGCGGCCACACGCGCTCATGCACCTTGGCGGTGATCCGCGCCTTTTCATCGGCGGAACGGGGCCGCAGCATGGATCCGGTCACGATCGCCTGTTTCGCCATGATGCGGCGCAGGTCAATCTCTACCGTTGCGTCCTTGCCGAAGCCAACCTGAACAATGCGGCCGCGCATATTGAGACAGGCCAGGTTCTTGCCAAAAAAATCACCGGCCACGATATCCAGCACCACATCGGCGCCGCCAAAAGCCTTTACCGCCGCCACGAAATCTTCCGTATCGGTATCGATGACCAGATCGGCGCCCAGGGATTTTGCAAAAGCGCATTTATCCGCCCCGCGCGCCGTGGCGATGACCTTAGCGCCACCAATGTCCTTAAACATCGCCTTGGCCATCTGGATCGTCATCGCGCCAATGCCGGAATTGCCGCCATGCACCAGCACGGTTTCACCCGCCTGCAAGGCGCCATGTTCCATCAGGTTGGCGTAGACGGTCAGGATGTTTTCCGGCAGGGACGCCGCCTGCGCCAGATCGAGCCCTTTCGGGATCGGCAGCAGGTGGCGGATATCGACCGCCACGAACTCAGCATAGCCCCCGCCATTGACGAGTGCGCAAGCCGGATCACCGATTTTCCAGCCGATATCGTCACCATAGTCCGCCGGAAGATTTATGCTTTCAATCACACCCGAAATCTCAAGTCCCAGGACCTCCGATGCCCCCGGTGGTGGCGGATAGACACCTCGCCGCTGCAGGATATCCGGGCGGTTGACGCCGGCGAAGCTGGTCCGAATTAGCACATGCCCAGGCGCGACTTCGGGACGCGGCTTGTCGTCAAGGTAAAGATCGGCAGCACTCTGGCCGCCGCCGCGTATCGAAATGACTTTCATGGCTGATTCGTTTTCCTTGATTTCTTCGCGTAAGAGGCGTTTCATCTTTGACCGGACGATGGCCCGGAACGTGAATGACTGTCTACACGGGATATATAGGATGGCGATCTTAGACGACAATGAGGCGCTGGCGCTGCGCAATGGCGGTCCGTTGCACACTCTGGTTCACGAAGACCTTGATCCTTACAGTGTCGAGGACTTGCAGGTGCGTATACAGACCCTGGAGAGCGAGATCGTGCGGGTGCGCGAGATCATGGAGCGTAAAAAAAATCGCCGGTCGGCGGCCGACGCTTTATTCTCTTTTAAGGATACTTAACGATAACTCAACGTCATGGGTTCAGCACGAATGGCACAAGCGTTGCAGGGCCGGGTGAGACGTTTTCATGATGGCACGCGCACCAGATGGTGCAAAAGCGGGTCAGAACAGACTTCGCCGATATAGTTTTAGCATAAGGCTCCATAGTATGTCCGACAGCACGGCCCCCACCCTGAACGCACGCGTCTCCATTGTGCGCGATTTCGCTTCTTCCGATCTGTTCGACCGGACGTTCAAGGAGGGCATGGCGCTCGTCGAGGAAACCGCCGCCTATCTCGATGGCGATGGCCGCCGCGATTCCCGCCTGCTCAGCCGCGAAGATGCCCTGCTCTACGCCGGCGAAAGCATGCGCCTGACCACCCGCCTGATGCAGATCGCCTCGTGGCTCCTGGTGCAGCGCGCCGTCCGCGAAGGCGATATGGATGCCAATGACGCCTGCGACGACAAGTACCGCGTCGCCGCCCTGGCGCTCGAAGCCGGCGACAAGGCCCCTGCCCTGCCCGGCGGCCTGCTCAACCTGCTTGACCGTTCCAACCGCCTGTACGAGCGCATCTCCCACATGGACAAGCGCATGTTTATCGATGGCGAAGACGACGAGCCCAAGGTCAATCAGGTCATCAGCCAGATGGCCATGTTGCAAAACGCTTTTGGCGCTGAAAAGTTCTCCGGTCTCGAAGCGTAACCCAGGCGTTCCATTCTGAAGTTTGAGGCGTGCATTCCGGTGCACGCCTTTTTCATGCGCCCACCGTAACAATGTTCGCAAAGCCTTGTTCCGCAAGGACTTCTCCCCGTTTAAGCGAGTCCTTTTGGACACAAAGTCGCTTATGGCATGAGGTTTGAAACCCATAAGGCGAGCTGTCTCACTTCGACACAGCGCCACACACGAACCAGGGGTTTGAAATCATGGCTACCGATATCGATCTGCATCTGGGTAAGCGTCTGCGTCGTCGCCGTCGCCTGCTCGGTTTGACGCAACAACAACTCGCCCTCGCTGTCGGCATCCGCTTCCAGCAGATCCAGAAGTACGAATGCGGCGCCAACCGCATCTCGGCCGCCCGCCTGTTCCAACTGGCCAAGGCGCTGGAAACCCCGATCAACTATTTCTACGACGGCCTGACCGACGAGAAGACCGAAGTCGCCGCCGTGAACAACGAAGGCATCGAGGTGTTTTCGCGCAAGGAAACGCTAGACCTGATCCAGGCCTATTACCGCCTGTCAGAGCGTCCGCGCCGTCGTCTGCTCGATCTGGCGAAATCGCTCAATGGCGAGAATGAGCAAGCGGCTTAAGCCGAAATGCTTGGCATTTCAGCTTAAGCCTTGTTCGCAAGAGATACCTCGCAACGGCTCGGGCGCGCTTTGCGTTCTCCCCGCTCGTCGGTGAGCCGGGCGGCCGGTGCCGGTGCCGGTGCCGGTGCCGGTGCCGGTGCCGGTGCCGGTGCCGGTGCCGGGGACCGCGAGTTGACTCGAAATAGGACACGCAACGAATGGCTCGTGGGGGTGGGGTTTCTGACTTTACCAAAGCACACCTGCTACAAACCTCTGGACCCGCATGGCCGCTCAGGCTATGCGGGTTTCATGTCTCAAAATGCCCCCGATTACGCCGTCCTCGAAGCCTTTGCGCTCGAATTGTCCGCCGCCGCCGCCAGCGCCGCCCTGCCCCTGTTCCGCCTGCGCGACTTGAGCGAAATCAACAAAGGCAATGCCAGCCGCGCCGATGTCGACTTTGATCCGGTCACCGAAGCCGACAAAGGCGCCGAACGCGCCATCCGCGCACTGATCAACGCCTGCTATCCCGATCACGGCATCATCGGCGAGGAATACGGCAGCGAGAACACCGGCGCCGACTACATCTGGGTGCTCGATCCGGTCGATGGCACTCGTGCCTTCATTTCCGGCCTGCCGCTATGGACCACCCTGATTGGCCTGCGCTATCAAGGCCGCCCCGTGCTCGGTATCATCGCTCAGCCTGTGCTCGAAGAGATCTATATCGGCTCGCCGCTCGGTTCGCGCCTGATCACGCCCAAGGGCAGCACGCCGCTGGCCGTCCGCGCCTGCTCGGGCCTTGCCGACGCCGTGATCGGCACCACCGACCCGCATCTCTACACCGGCGCCGAGGTCGACGCCTATGCGCGCTTACGCACCACAGCGAAGCTGGTGCGCTATGGCTGCGACGCCTACGCCTTCGCCATGGTGGCGGCGGGTACGATGGATATCGCGCTGGAAACGGGCCTCAAACCCTGGGATATCGAAGCCATTATTCCGGTCATCGAAAACGCCGGTGGCGTCGTCACCAACTGGCACGGCCAGCCGGTGGGGCCCGAAGCCGGACAGGTGCTGGCCGCCGGTTCGCAAGCCCTGATCAATGAGGCTCTGACGCATCTGCGCGTAGCGGCTGATTAGAGCGTCACACTTTTCGGAAAGCGCTCTAAGCCAGTTTGTGATCATCCCGGGGCGCCGGATCATCCAAAAACGGTGCTTCTTCCGGAATTAGCGCCTCGGGTGAGATGCCTTCGGGCAGCTCGGAAGCCACCTCGGCGATGTCTGCCGCTGGCAGACCCACCGCGATATTGTCCTGAACCAGCTTGCGCGCCTGCCCTTCAAGAATACGCGGTGCCACGAAATCCGCCAGTTCGTCAAACGCCTCTATCGTCTGCTGACGGTAGGTATCGGCCTCGATCAGCAGTTCATGCTCGGCCCCGACAATCTCGATATATTGCGCCTTGCCGAGTTTCTTGGCGAACAGCTTGGACGGCTGCTTGTTGATGACATGGTCATCACCCGAACAGATGATGGTGATCGGCGTCTTGATCTTCTTGAGGCCCTTGTCCTTATCCTTCAGCAGGGTCTCGCCCAGCTTTAGCGCAAACTGCAGCCAGCCCCAGGTCGGCGAGCCGACCGCCAGGTGCGGACAGGCGAACAGTTGTTCGCGCCACAGATCATAGCGTACCGGATCGTGAGTCAGGGCGTCTTCCTCGAAGGTGTTCATGAACGGATCATCGAACAGTTCGGGGATATAGTCGGTGCCGCGGCCATGATTGACCTGCCAGTTGGTCTGGAAATTGACCGACCACAGGCTGTGCTTGCCGGTTTTGACGCGCAGCATAGGGTTGGTGAAGCAAGCGCCGGCGATACGCGTCTCGCCCTTCACCAGGGTGGCGAGGTTGAGCGCCGCGCCCATCGAATGCCCCAGCATGACCCAGGGTTTCGGCGCACGCTCCTCAAAGGCATCGAGCAGGCGCTGAAAATCATCAAGGAATTCATCGAACGAGCGCGCATGGCATTTCAGGCGATCCGGCAGCAGGCGCGCCGAAAGGCCCTGCCCGCGCCAGTCATGCGCCACGACGCAGAAATCACGGCTCAAAAGGTCGCTGATAACTTCATAATATTTTTCGATCGGCTCGGAACGTCCCGGCGAAATAAACACCGTGCCGCGCGCCGGACGATTGGTGTGGTGCGACACATGCCAGAAGCCGAGGCGCAGGCGCAGGCCACCCGCGCCGCGGAACCATTCACCCACGCCGCCTTCAGGCACACGCGATTCCGGCGTGAACATAAGCGGTGCGCTGGTCGAAAGGGCGGCTATACGGCTCACGTCGGTCTGGTCCCCATTATTGCGGCTTCCTGAATTTCAGAATCATCCGGTCGCTTTCGCCGATTGATTCGTACAGGGTGCCATCGAATTCCGGATTAGGCGCCTGTCCGCGCGGCGCTGTCAATCGCTGTGGTGGCAAGGTCCACACCCCAAACGGATGATCCTTGTCATCTTTCGGATTGGCGTTGATCTCGCTGGCGGCCACGAACTGGAATCCGGCCTCGGTGGCAAGTTGCCGGACGAAAGGTTCCTGCACATAGCCATTGGTGGCGCCGGGGTCCTGCACATTGCCGATATCAGCGCGATGCTGCTCAACACCCAGTATACCACCGGGCCGCAAGGCCGCATAGGCGTCAGTAAAGGCTTTTTCGGCGATGCCCTGCGCGATCCAGTCATGGATCACCAGCAGCATCAGCACACAATCGGCGCTGTCGGCCTCGGTCAGGGCTGGGCTTTCCGGCCCGAAAGCGGTGTATTTCGGCGTGCCATAGAGTTTCTTGTTGCCGTCGAGATGGGCCTTGTACTTCTCCATCAGGGTGGTGGCGGCGGCTTCCGGCGCCTGACTCTCGAACAGGGCGGCGACATACTGGCCCTTGCCGTGCTCAAGGAAGGGCGCCAGAATCTCGGTCGTATAGCCTGCACCCGGCCACATATCGATGATCTTGTCGCGCGGCTTGACCTCGAAGAAATTCAGCGTTTCGAGCGGATGACGGTATTTGTCGCGCGCCTTGTCGGCGCTGTTGCGCCAGTTGCCAGAGACCGCCCATTCGAGTGTGCCTTCCTGCTGCGCCAACTTCTGATCAATCACTTCCGACGGATCAGCATCCGGATCGATGGCGACATTATTGCCCGGTTTGCGCCCGCAAGCGGACAGGCCTGTACCCAGTCCGAGCGCAAGCGTTGCGCCCAGTCCGAGCCGGGTAAAATTTCTGCGACTAATAAGGCTCAAACATCCGGTCCCAGCTTATGGCAAATCACTCGTGGTGACCGCGAGGGCAGGTTAGGAGGTTCAATCTCAAAGGTCAAAGAGGAATTGGACTTTTTACGCAAGCCAAGGCGCAACAGCGCCGGCGGGCACTTGCCCTTACCACAATGAAGGCCTTGTGGACTTTACCCTTCGCCCTCAATTTCCTTCATGGCACTCTGGATGTAGTTCGGCTCCCCCATCAGCTTGATGAGGCCAAGCTGAGTTTCGAGGAAGTCGATATGATGCTCTGTGTCTTCCAGAATACGGCGCAGCAGTTCGCGGCTGACATAATCCATGTGGTCATCGCAGTATTTAACGCCGGCCACCAGCGTGGCGTGACCACCGGTTTCCACAGCCAGATCAGAGGTCATGCACTCGGTGATGGTCTCACCGATCCGCAGCTTGTTGAGGTCTTGCAGATTGGGCAGGCCATCGAGAAACAGGATGCGCTTGATAAGCATATCGGCGTGCTTCATCTCCTCGATCAACTCTTTGTAGACGATGCGGCCGAGGTGATACATGCCCCAATTTTCAATCATGCGCGCATGCAGGAAGTACTGATTGACGGCGGTCAGCTCATTGGTGAGCACCTTGTTCAACAGCTTGATAATTTCGGGTTGACCCTTCATGGCGCGCTCCTGTGTGTGGTATAGTGTAGCGAGCATCATAAAGGCCGCCTTCGCGGAAGTGAAGTATTTTTTTGAATGAAATCAAAAACTTGCTGCGAATGACAATAAGACATATTCGCAAATTTAACAGTCTGAAATGACTGACTATTCGGCCGCCATCGACATGGAGATTTGCGCGTCATCGATCATCTGGCGGATATCGCACACACACTTGGCGCACTGAGGGCGCGTGGCGCAGTGATCGAAAACGGCCTTGACGGTGCTGGCGCCAGACTCAATGGCGTTGCGGGCGTCGCGTTCACGGATAGCGTTACAGTTACAGACGTACACGGGCAACTCGGCTGGATGACAATGCGAATACGTCTCAAGTAACATCCCGTTAAGCCTATTGCAAGTCATTCGCACAATAAAAAGCCCTCCGGTACAAACCGGAGGACTTTTCAGATCGGTCGCTAAAGTTTAGCGATTGCTGTTGTAGCCGCTCTGTGAGCTGCTTTCGCGCCATGTGCCGTTACGGTCCTTGTAGCCATAGGCCTGAAGCTGACCTTCGTGCCAGCGCCCCCTGCTGTCTTTCCAGCCAAACGCGACCGGACGGCCTTCACGCCATGTGCCGGTGTTGTCACGCCAGCCCTGTACGCCCTGGTTATAGACCTGACCATTGCTGTAAGGTTGCCCGTTTTGGCCATTGTTATAACCGCCCTGGGTGCCTTGATTATAGCCATAGCCCGGCGTGGTGCGGCGTTGATTGTCGTAATAGACGACATCGTACATCTTGGTGTTGGGACGGCTCTTGTAATAGACGACGTTATAATCGTCCGGCGCATAGCCCGGCTGATAATAGCCGCTCTCGTAGGAATAATACTCGCCGTTCAGGCAGCGGTCATTGCTCTTGCCGACCTGATTACCGATCACGCCGCCCAGCACGGCGCCAGCGACAGTGCCAAGACCGCGCTCGTTCTTCGAAACCTGGCTGCCGAGGGCGCCGCCCGCCACCGCGCCAACGACGGTCCCGGTGGTGTTCGAGCCCTTTTTGACGTAGCAATAGCCGTCATATTCGGATGAATTCTGATATTGGCTTTGAGCCTGCGCCGCGGTTGAGCCGACGGTCATGCCCAGAATAAGCGCCGCCCCCGCCATTACTTTGGTTTTGGTGTGCGTCATGGGGGTAATCTCCTTCGTTATGCCTTGAGGGTCGCGCGTGCGCGCCTCAGTGAATTGGCAATATAATCCGCACCTTGAAGGGAACAATGCGGAACGCTGCCCCACAGGTAAGGACGCGATAAGCAAGTCTCCTTAGCGCTTCCTTGCGTTTGCTTGCCTCCGGCCTTGCCCTGACAGCACATTTCAGGCAAACCACCGACATGACCAAGACCCGCCTCTATCTCATAACCCCGCCCGCCATTCCCGACGTCGACGCCTTCGCCCGCGAACTCGAAGCCGCGCTTAAGGCCGGCAGCGTCGCCGCCCTGCAGATCCGTCTGAAAGACATCAGCGATTACGATCTTATCAACATCACCAAGGTGATCGCGCCGATCGCGCAAAACCTCGGCGTCGCCGTGCTGATGAATGACCGCGTGCAACTGGTGAAATCGCTCAAGCTCGATGGCGCCCATATCGGCCAGTCGGACATGCCGCTGAAGGAAGCCCGCGCCCTGCTCGGCAAGGAGGCCATGATCGGCGTCACCTGCCATAACAGCCGCGACCTGGCCATGGACGCCGCCGAGGCTGGCGCGGATTACGTCGCCTTTGGCGCCTTCTACCCGACCACGACGAAAGAGGTCGAGCACATGGCGGATCTGGAAACGCTCAATATCTGGCAGGAAACGATCGAGATTCCGTGCGTCGCCATCGGCGGCATCACAGCGGAAAACGCCCGCGACGTCGCCGAGGCCGGTGCTGACTTCATCGCCGTGTCCGGTGCGGTGTGGAACCATCCCGAAGGTGCCGCCGCCGGCGTGAAAGCCCTTCTGGCGGCCATCGCGGGCTAAATTACGACGATGTAACTTTGTTATTTCGTTGCGTATGGCATAGTCGGCCCTCTTCTGCGGGGCCGGTTATGACTGTCAAAACGAAATATACTCTGGGCTTTGCCGTGCTGGGCCTTGCCTTCATCGCCACCATGGCCTTCGCGGCAGCGATGGTTCTTTGCTAGCAGTCTGTCGGATTTAGCCAAATCCGTGTATGTTTTTTGGCATGGCAAATTTCAAGAATAGTGACCGTAGCCAAGCTTTTTTGCTTCCTCCCGATCTTCGGGATTGGTTGCCGGAAGACGATTTGGCGCATTTCGTGATCGCTGCCGCGGAGCGCGTCGACTTGTCGCTTTTCAAGATCAACGACCGCGGTTCGGGCAAAGCGCAATACCATCCCCAGATGATGTTGGCGCTGTTGATCTATGGCTACGCCAATGGGATTTTTTCGTCTCGACGCCTTGAGCGAGCGACTTATCGGGACATCGGCGTTCGCTTTGTTGCGGCGAACACCCATCCGGATCACGATACGATCGCGGCGTTTCGGCGAGACAACCAGACAGCTTTCGAGCGGGCGTTTTTGCAGGTTTTGCTTATGGCGAAGGAGACGGGTCTGCTCAAGGTGGGCACCGTTTCGATCGATGGCACCAAGATCGACGCCCATGCCTCCAAAATCCGCTCTGTCCGGTACGATCGCGCCCAGGTCTTGCGTGAAAAGCTTAAGGCCGACATTGCCGAACTGACGGCGAAGGCTGAAGCCGCCGACGCCTCCGATACGCCAGATCCGCAAGCCCTGCCTGCCGAAATTGTCCGTCGCGAGGCGCTGAAGTCCAAGCTCGATGCCGCTTGCGAGAGGCTTGAGGCCCAAGCCAAAGAAGAGGCGGAGCGTGTGGCTTATGAAGCCAAGAAGGCCAAGTATGATGCCAAGCGCGGCCGGCGTGGCAATCCGCCTGTTCCCCCCGACGACGATGCGCCACCGCCTCCCGAACGGCAGACAAATCTGACGGATCCGGATTCGGGCCTCATGCGCAAATCCAAACATCACGAATACCGTCAGGCCTATAATGCCCAGGCCGTTGTCTGCGCCGAAGGCACCCAGTTGATCCTCTCAACCGAAGTCTCGGTAACACCCTCAGACCAACCGACCTTCGTAGATACGATCCAGGCCATGCAGACCGGTATCGGCCTGCCAACAACCGTACTTGCCGACGCCGGCTTCGCCAGCGGTCCCGCCGTCGCCGCTATCGAGGAGATGCAGATCGAGGCTTTGGTTGCGATTGCCAAGACCCAGCCTCAAAGACCTTACGACTTCCGCCCGCCGCCACAGACTCCAAAGCCAGAGCGTCAAATCCTTGAACCGTGGAGGCTGAAAATGAAAGCAAAGCTGGAAACCGAAGACGCCAAAGCCAAATACAAGCTCAGAAAGCAGACCCTAGAACCTGTCTTTGGAATCATCAAATCGGTCTTGAAGTTCAGGCAGTTCTCCCTGCGAGGACTGCAAAAGGTCAAAAGCGAGTGGAAGCTTATCGCCCTGGCATACAACTGCAAGCGAATGGCTGCGCTCAAACCAGACTGAGACACCTAGAGCGGGATGACGTAAAATTGAATCGATTAGAGATTCCCCGTGAATCCAAATCATGATTCATTGGTTGGACATGATGGAGAGATGTCCATGCCCCGAGCCTATTCAATGGATTTGCGTGAGCGTGTTGTTGCGGCGGTAAATGATGAAGGTATGTCTCGGCATGAGGCTGCCCATCGGTTCGGCGTCGCGGTGAGCACCGCAATCAAGTGGGTGACGCGAACCAAGGAGACCGGCAGTCCTGCCCCCAAGCGAATGGGCGGTTATAAACCCAGAGTCCTCTCAGGATCTAATCGAGATTGGCTCTTGGAACGTACCCAAACTCCGTTCACGTTACGCGGTTTGGTCCGCGAATTGGGTGAGCGCAATGTTCGTGTGGACTATCGATCAGTTTGGCGGTTCGTTCACTCAGAAGGGCTGAGCTTCAAAAAAAAACGATAATGGCGAGCGAACAGGACCGGCCCGATGTTGCGCGTCGTCGAGAGCAGTGGCGCAAATTGAGGTGGTCCCCGAAAACTGGACAGCTGGCTTAGATATAATCTTGCCCCTATAGTGGCCACCGGCCAAGGGGTTTATCCCTGCCGTAGATGGTGTTGTCCGGTGGCGTCTGATCGATCTGGCCGGATGGATCCGCGATGAGTGGGGTATTTCCATCGCAGAGAACAGCCTGAGCCGTATTGTCCGTGATCTGGGGTATCGGAAGCTGTCTGCAAGGCCGAAACACCATGGCCAGAATGAGTACGCGCTTGAAGACTTTAAAAAAAACTGCCTGCCGAACTGGCAAAAATTGAATCAGGGTTCCCTAAAGGAACAAAGGTAGAGCTCTGGTATCAGGACGAAGCCAGGATTGGTCAAAAGAACAAGATCACAAGGCGTTGGGCTTTGCGCGGCACCAGACCAAGCGCGCCAAAAGATCAAAGAACCAAATGGGCCTATATCTTTGGTGCCATCTGCCCCCAAAAGGGAAAGGGAGCCGGCATGGTCATGCCCTTCTGCGACAGCTTCGCCATGGCCCAGCATCTTCGTGAAATTAGCGCCAATGTCGACACTGGCTGTCATGCCGTTCTGATACTCGATCGTGCTGGATGGCACACATCACAGAAGCTGGACATCCCCGAAAACATAACTTTGTTGCCCTTGCCTGCAAAGGCGCCGGAGCTCAACCCAGTAGAAAATGTCTGGCAGTTCATGCGCGAAAACTGGCTGTCCAACCGAATTTTCAAATCCTACGACGATATAGTCGCCCTGTGTTGCGAAGCCTGGAACAAACTTATCGACCAGCCATGGCGCATAATGTCCCTTGGCATAAGGGAATGGACAAAGGGGTACTAATCAGTGGAGGTTGGTATCAGTAAGATTAGGGCGCTTTCCGAAAAGTGTGACGCACTTTTCGGAAAGCGCGTCAAAACATAAAATTAGAGCGCCTACCTGATTTAAGCGGCGGGCTCCGCAACCGACCAGCCGATGGTCATTTCCTGCACCACGGGTGATGCCTTTTTCAAAACCGGATCGCCGGAATCCAGCGTGCGCTCGCCGATCAGCGAATCCGGCACAGGGTTGGTGTTGTCTTCGGCAAAGCCCATTCGCAGACCGAACATGCAGCCGCCGGGGATTTCCGCCAGCCGCCCGCCCTTAAGATCGCTGACATAACCGCCGTAATCCCAGTCGAAACCGCCGACAGTGAAGGCCCGGCCATTGGCTAGTTCGATGTCACCCAGCTTGCTGCCAAGGTGCAGGCCTTCCGGCCCCTTCCAGGCGGTTGACGTGCCGCGCGCCATGACAAGCGATACCTGCGTCATCGCTTCATCGGCGAACAGAACCTCCAGCCGGTGCTTAGAGTCCTTGTCGAAGAGGATAAGCCCCTTCTCTTCGGTGCCTTCGGCGCCGGGGATCATGCCCAGAGTTGCATCCTTGCCGTAGGTCGCCATCAGGCTCTTGGCTGTATCGCCCTGCTTGACCGGGCCCGCGCAGGACAGGGTATCGACCGCCATCGGCGCTGCCGACGCTACCGCCGAAGACGCCGGGGCCTGCGGCGCCTCATCTGTCTTCTTCTGCGGCGAACAGGCAACCAAAAGTCCCGTTAGAATAACAACGCTCGTAGTCTTGCGGATCATCAGGCTGCCTTAAAAGATTTCAGGCCCGCATCTTAACGACAAGAGGCGGGCCTGACCAGTAGGGCTTTACACCCAGACCGGATGCGTGGCGCGCAGGGCCTTGGCCGCGGCGACCATGCGCTCCAGCGCCGGTCTGGTTTCGGCCCAGCCGCGCGTTTTGAGGCCACAGTCCGGATTGACCCAGATCTGCTCGGCCTTGAGACGCTGACCGGCCTTTTCCAGCAGACGCTCCATCTCCGCCTTTTCCGGCACGCGCGGGCTATGGATGTCATAGACACCTGGCCCGATCTCGTTGGGATACTTGAAGTCGATAAAGGCTTCCAGCAGTTCCATGTTCGAGCGTGAGGTCTCGATGGAGATCACATCGGCATCCATGGCCGCGATGGCCCGGATGATATCGTTGAAATCCGAATAGCACATATGGCTGTGGATCTGGGTTTCGTCGGCCACGCCGGCCGAGGACAACTTGAAGCATTCCACCGCCCAGTCGAGATAGGCGTCCCATTTGGCCGGATCGATCGGCAGGCCTTCGCGGAACGCCGCCTCGTCGATCTGGATGATGCGGATGCCGGCGGCTTCGAGATCGAGCACCTCGTCACGGATCGCCAGCGCGATCTGGCGGCAGACGGCGCTGCGCGGCAGGTCATCGCGCACGAAGGCCCATTGCAACATGGTCACCGGACCGGTCAGCATGCCCTTCATCACCCTGGTGGTCAGGGATTGCGCATAGACGGCCCAATCGACCGTCATCGGTTTGGGACGCGACACGTCACCGAAGATCACCGGCGGACGGACATAGCGGGAGCCATAGGACTGCACCCAGCCGGACTGCGTGAAAGCATAGCCGTCAAGCTGCTCAGCGAAATACTGCACCATATCATTACGCTCGAATTCACCATGCACCAGCGCATCAAGGCCAATCTCTTCCTGCCAGGCGATCGCTTTGGCCGTCTCCGCCTTGAGGAAGGCGTCATAGTCGGCATCACTGAGCTGGCCTTTGCTGTGTTGCAGGCGTGCGCTGCGCACCTCGGCCGTTTGCGGAAAAGAGCCGATGGTCGTGGTCGGATAGAGCGGCAGATTCAGGCGCTTGCGCTGCTTGAGGATGCGCTCGGCAAACGGGCTCTGGCGCTCGCTCATCGGCAGCGTCAGGCGAGCGATGCGGTCGGCCACGCCCGCATTATGGATACGCGTCGAGACCTTGCGCGCCGCAAGGGCCTGCGCATTGACCGCCAGTTCAGCACTCACATCCAGGCCGGACAGCGCCGCCTTCAGCACGGAAAGCTCGTGCAGCTTTTGCGCCGCGAAGGCCAGCCAGGATTTCAGATCGGCATCCAGCTTGTCCTCTTGTTCCAGATCAATCGGCACATGCAGCAACGAACAGGACGGCGCCAAGATGACGTCGTTCAATTGGCTGATGACCGGCGCCAGACGGGCCACGAGCGCGTTGAGATCGGCCTTCCAGATGTTGCGGCCATCGATGACGCCAAGCGATACCGTCTTGCCATCCGCCAGTTCCGGCAGGCGTTCCAGCAGGGCGGGCCGCACGGTCAGGTCGACGTGGACACCCGCGACCGGCAGGGAGAAGGCCAGGTCGATATTGGCGTCATACGCATCAAAATAGGAGGTCAGCATGAGCTTCAGGCCCGGCACTTCACGCGCCAGATGGGCATAGGCCTCGGTCAGGGCCAGGGCCACCTGTCCGTTCGGCGCATTGGCCAGCACCGGCTCATCGATCTGCACCCATTCGGCGCCGGCGTCTCGCAAGCTTCGCAGCACCTCGGCGTAGACCGGCAAGAGACGCGGCAGCAGGCTAAGCGTATTGAAACCGCCGATCGCGGCCTTGGCCTGCTTGAGGAAGGTCACCGGCCCGACCAGCACCGGCCGGGTCTGGTGCCCCAGGGCCTTGGCCTCGTTATAGTCGCTGAGCGGCTTGTTATACGCCAGTTCGAAGGTCTGGCTCGGCTTTAGTTCGCTGACCAGAACGTGATAATTGGTGTTGAACCACTTGGTCATTTCCAGCGCCGGGACGCTGCCATTGTGGTTATGACCGCAGGCCGACACCTCGCCGGCGCCGCGCGCCATACGGAAATAGGTGTCGAGATCGCTGGCGCCCTTATAGGCTTCAGGTATAGCCCCGACCATAAAGGCGGTATCGAGCAAGTGGTCATAGAGTGAGAACTCGTTCGAGGGCAGGATATCGACCCCCAGTTCTTTCTGGCGCAGCCAGTTTTGCGCGCGCAAGGTCCTGGCCGCTTCCAGCAGGGACGCTTGATCCGTCTTGCCGGACCAGTAGGATTCGAGCGCGAACTTCAGTTCGCGCCGCAGGCCGATCCGGGGGTAACCGAGATTGGCAACGTGTAGAGTAGACATGGTTTGATCCCATAAAGGGAGCAAAGGTTCATTTGAACGCATGACAGAGGGCGAGCGAAAAGCCCGTCAGCCCGCGCCCCACTGGAAACCCCGCCCGTGGTTGATATGCGACCGGGGCAGGTCTCCTGGCTCACGTATCATCGCTCCGAACCGACCTTCCCAGGCTGTCACCCAGTGGCTATTGCGGTTCGCAGCTCCTCGCTCACAGTTGCGGGAACAGCGCCGGATTTCCCTATGACGGGGCACCGGCTTCCCTCTTAGCTCCCGGCGCAAACCGGCACCGGCAGACCTCAGTCAACGTCAAAACTATACCGTTACGGAAACCAAGTCAATAATCATATAAAGATATCTTTATATGATTATACAAATAATCTCGCACTTGCGAGAAGAAGCCGTTGACGGGCCTCTTCAATTCCTGTGTTTGTTAGCGATACGTAATGCTGCCAAGAGATCATGATGTCCGAAAAGCCCGCCACAGAGCCCATATTCGGTCTGGATTTCATCCGCTTTTTTGCGGCGTCGGCCGTCTTTTTCTATCATATGGGTTTCAAGTTCTTCGTTTTCCCGATCCATACGCCACAAGGGCACGATCTGCTGACGGTTATGCCTGGCTGGGCATCGCAGGGCGGATGGGGATGGGGCTGGATCGGGGTCCAGATCTTCTTCGTGATCTCGGGTTTGGTGATTGCCTATTCCGCCGAAGGGAACACGCCTTACGCTTTCTTCCGCAGCCGCGTGGCGCGTCTTTTCCCGGCTATGTTTATCTGCGCCACCCTGATGGCGGTGATCGCTCTCGTCCTGAACTACTTCCCGCCCGCGCAGCTTGCCTTCCTGTGGCTGAAAAGCGTGACCTTCTTCCCGATCGGTCCATGGATCACCGAGCAGATATGGACACTTCCCGTCGAAATCGCCTTCTATGGCCTGATCTGGCTCATGATCCTGACGCGGAACCTGAAACATCTGGAGCTTTTGGCCTATGTTCTGGCCGGTTTAAGCCTGATCTACTGGCTGATTTTCACCTTCTCAGGCGCGGAAGATCCCTTTATCCGCCTGACGCAACTCACGCTTCTGCAACCCGGCTGCTATTTCGCCCTCGGCATGTTGATTTTTATCGTCGATCGCTCCGGCCTGACGCTTCCGCGTCTGGCGCTCGGCTTCGTATGTGCCGTCACCGCCGTTTTACAAATCTACGCGACAGCGCGTATCGAACGCGAAGGCATGGCCCTGCCCGATGTCACGGTGCTCGCCTACATCATCTGGATAGCAGCCATGGCCATCATCATCGCGTCCCTGCGCTGGAAGAGCGCCATCGCGGCCGCTCTCAAACCCTACGCGCTAGTGATCCGCACGCTCGGCATGATCACCTATCCGGTCTACCTCATCCATATGCACACTGGCATCCCGGTCTATATTTTCTTGCTGAAAGCCGGCTTTCCGGCATTTGCAGGACTTGTCGTGACCTATGTCATGACTCTGGCCGTGGCCCTCGTCATTACCTTATGGCTGGAACCACCGCTGCACCGGCTGGTCAATAGCTGGTTGAAAATAGCCGGCGATTTGCTGCCCGCAAAAGCCGCTTAGCCCGCCTAACCGGGAAGGCGGGCCATCCTCTATCCGACAGAGGGTTACAAGTGCGCCCTGGCCACACCTTGCGGAATTGGCAAGGCCCAGGCCGCGAAGTTTCCTGCCCCCTTGCCTTTCGCAGTCGTTGCGCGTAGTAACGCCGCCAACCTATTCTCCTCTTTGACAAGTCGTATTCCATGAAAATCAACGTTAACCAGATCAAGCCCGGCATGGTGCTCGAATATCAGAAGGGCCTCTGGTCCGTCGTTAAATCGCACCACGTAAAGCCCGGCAAGGGCGGCGCCTTCGCCCAGGTCGAACTGAAGAACCTGATCACCGGTACCAAGCTCAACGAACGCCTGCGCTCCGAAGAAACCGTCGAGCGCGTCACCCTTGAGCAAAAAGACCACCTCTATCTCTACACCGAAGGCGACATGCTGGTGTTCATGGATCAGGAAAACTACGAGCAGATCTCCCTGCACGAAGACTGGGTCGGCGAAGACCAGATCCAGTACCTGCACGACGGCATGGTCGTCACTCTGGAATTCCACGACGAACGCCCGATCTCGATCACCCTGCCCGACACCGTCGTGCTCGAAGTGGTCGAAACCGAGCCCACCATCAAGGGCCAGACTGCCTCGTCGTCCTACAAGCCCGCTAAGGCCTCTAATGGCATGCGCGTCATGATCCCGCCGTTCATGGGCGTGGGTGAACGCATCGTCGTTTCGACCATCGACGGCGAGTACATGAAGCGCGCCGATTAATTCTTCCCCTCCCCTGCAAAACGGCAACGCCGTTGTGGGGGAGGTGGCCAGCTTGCCTGGCCGGAGGGGGCTTCCCCCGCAATACATTGTAAATCCAGTTAAGAGGCCCTCCCATGGTTGCCGTACTTCAATCCTCACTCATTCAGGTTATGGTCGGCGCGGTGCGCAAGGGCTGCAAGGGCGTCGCCCGTGATTTCGGCGAAGTGGCCGAACTGGTGGTTTCCAAAAAAGGTCCGGGTGATTTCGTCACCGCCGCCGACAAGCGCGTCGAAGCCGCGCTGAAGGAAGAACTGCTGCGCGTCCGTCCCGGCTACGGCTTCCTCGGTGAAGAATTGGGCGAGGTCATCGGCTCCGACAAGACCCACCGCTGGATCGTCGACCCCATCGACGGCACCACCAACTTCATGCACGGCATCCCGCACTTCGCCTGTACCGTGGCGCTGGAGCGTGATGGCGAAGTCGTCGCCGGCGTGACCTTCAATCCGGTCACCAACGATCTTTACTGGGCCGAAAAGGGTAAGGGCGCCTTCCACAACGACCGCCGCCTGCGCGTCAGCCAGCGCAAGAACCTCGATGAATGCCTGATCGGCACCGGCCTGCCCTTCATCGGCAAGCCTGGCCACGCCCAGGCACTGAAAGAACTGCATCAGATCATGCAGCGCACCGTCGGCATCCGCCGCAACGGCGCCGCCTCGCTCGACCTCGCCTATGTCGCTGCCGGTCAACTCGACGGCTTCTGGGAACGCGGCCTGAAGCCCTGGGACATGGCGGCCGGTCTGCTCTTTATCCAGGAAGCCGGCGGCAAGTTCGGCTCGATCGACGGTGAAGGCAGCCCGCTGCATAGCGGCGATTTGATCTGCGCCAATCTCGACCTCTATCCGGTGCTGCTCGACAAACTCCACCTGGCTAAGTAGCAGGGGTTTGGCCCCTGCCGCCCGGCATCTCAGCGTGCAACGACGAATGGAATGACTTGACGGCGGGTGATCTTCATGACGCTATTCTCTCAAAAAACAGAGAGAAGACGCCATGAAGATCACTCGCCGTTTAGCGCTGATGAGCGCGGCCGCCGCCTTCGCCTTGCCGTCCGTGGCAAACGCTAACAGGGTCGTTGCGCCTTCGCCGCGCTCCGGTCCAGGCGCCATTCTTGGCGAGGGACCGCTGTGGTCACCGCGCGATAACACGCTCTATTGGGTCGACATTCGCGGTAAAAAACTGCACGCCCTGCGCCTGGCCGATAACAGCGCACAGAGCTGGGATATGCCCGACCTCATCGACTGGATTGTGCTGCGCCAATCGGGTGGCTTCCTCGTCGGCATCCTGCGCACGGTGCATACGCTGACGCTTGAGCCGTTCAAACTGACTCCGCTGTTCGAGATTGAGGCCGACAAGACCGACAACCGGCTTAATGACGCCAAGGTGGATGCCAAAGGCCGGCTGTGGACCGGCACCATGCATATGCCGTTCAACCAAAAGACCGCCGCGCTCTATCGCATCGACGCCGACCTGAATGTGCACCAGACGGATGCTCCCTATCTTTGCACCAACGGCCCTGCCTTCTCGCGCGACGGCACGCGCATGTATCACAACGAAACCAGCGAAGGCCTCGTCTATGTCTTTGATATGGCGGCCGATGGATCTTTATCGGGCAAGCAAGTCTTCACCAAGTTTGCGGAAGGCGTCGGCTCGCCGGACGGCCTCACGGTCGATGCTGACGATGGCATCTGGGTGGCGCACTATAACGGAAGCCGGATCAGCCGTTATACGCCCGATGGCAAGCTTGATTTCGATATCCGGATTCCGGCGAAACAGGTTACCAGCGTGACGTTTGCCGGCGCTGGACTTGATCGCCTCTTCGTCACCACCGCCGCCCAGCCGCCGGTGGATGCCGATGATCCGCAGGCCGGCACCTTGTTTGAGGTGCCGACCCTGCTTCTGCGCGGTCACAGAGGCCTGCCGACCAACGCCTTCGCCGGTTAAGCCGTCACAAGGCTTCCATCGAGATAACCGAGGATTGCCGTCCAGCCGCCAATATGACCATCGCGCGCCTGCTCGCTGCGGAACTTCACTTGTTTCAGGATAATCTCGGTCTGGCCGGGAACGGGCTCATCGAAGTCGATCGTCACCACGCTGTCATCAAGCGAATGCGGCGACTCCCAGGTGAAGGACAGACGCGAGAAGGGCGTGATGTCGAGATAGGTGCCGGAATGCGGAATTTCGCGCTCTGGCGTCACCATGACGATCATAAAGCGACCGCCCTTCACCGGATCGGTGGTGACGTTACGCGCCTCGACGCCATCGGCGGCGGTGCGCATGAAGGTCGCCAGCGTCACCGGCGAAAGCCAAGCGTTAAAGACGATCACGCGTGGTGCGGCGATGGTACGGGTTACAGTCAGTTCAAGTTCATTCAGCATTTTGCTCATCCTTTGAAACAAGTAGATTGTCCAGCGCCGCAAGGCGCAGTTCCCAGATAGATTTCAGTTTCCCGAACCAGCTTTCGGTCAGGCTTAACCGTCCGAGTTCGGCCGCGATGAAGTGCTCACGACCCAGGGTCTTTCGGGCGACAAGCCCCGCCTCTTCCAGCACCTTGATGTGCTTGGAAACGGCATTGAGGGACATGTCGAAATGCGCGGCGAGCGCCGTCACTCTCATCGCCCCCTCCTGAACCAGAAGCGTGAGGATATGCCGTCGCGTGGTGTCGCCAACAGCTTTCAGAATGCGTGACAGATCATCGTCGTTCATATATTCACCCATAAGGTTGAATATATGAATACAACCCAATAGTCAACCATTTGGATGAATATAATGATTGGGGCACAAAATTCCCTTTCCCTGTTCAACCGAAGAAGGGAAAGAGATCGATATCTTCGCGCCCTAGCTGTTAAACTGCAGGTGCGCCAGACGGGCATAGAGGCCGCCGCGCGATACCAGTTCGTCGTGGGAACCGATATCGACCACGCGCCCCGCCTCCATCACCACAATGCGGTCAGCCTTGAGCACGGTGGCCAGACGGTGAGCGATCACCAGCGTGGTGCGCTCGGACATGGCCTCGTTGAGCGCGATCTGCACCAGACGCTCATTTTCGGAATCGAGCGCGGAGGTGGCTTCATCGAGCAGGAGAATCGGCGCCTGGCGCACCAGGGCGCGGGCGATGGAAAGGCGTTGCTTCTGGCCACCGGAGAGCGACTTGGCGCGTTCGCCGAGCGGCTGCTTGAAGCCTTCCGGCAGGGCCTCGATAAAGGCGCGCGCCTGCGCCTTGTCCGCCGCCACGCGAATCTCGGCATCGGCGGCATCGGCGCGGCCAAAGCGGATATTGTCCTCAGCCGAGCCGGAGAACAGCGCGGCATCCTGCGCCACCAGCGAAAGGCGTTCGCGCACCGCCTTCGGATCCGCCTTGCGGATATCGACATCATCCAGCTCGATAATGCCGGAGCTATAGTCATAATAGCGCAGCAGCAGCTTGAAGACGGTTGATTTCCCGGCGCCCGAAGGCCCAACCAGCGCCACCGTCTCGCCCGGCTTGACCAGCAGCGAGAAGCCATCGAGCACAAGCTGATCGGGGCGTGACGGGTAGGCGAAGCTGATATCCTGAAAACGGATTTCGCCGCGCGCCGGCACGGGGAGCGTCAACGGATGCGCCGGCGTGGTGATGCCGGGTTCGGAGAGCAGCAGTTCGTCGATACGCATCATGGCGCCGGCAGCCTTCTGCACATCGCCCCAGGTTTCATTGAGATTGGCCACCGAACCGCCTGTCAGAATGGCCAGCATGACGAACTGAACCAGCGTGCCATTGCTCATGCGGCCATGCAGCACGTCCTGCGCGCCCAGCCACAGCACGAAGGCGATGCCGCCGAAGACGAGCGTGATCACCATGGCGGTCATGGTGGCGCGGGTAGCCATGCGGCCGACCGAAGTGCGGTAGGTCTGCTCGACGCCCTCATCAAAGCGCTTCTGCGTGAAGGATTCGCGCACGAAGGCCTGAACCGTCTCCAGCGCATCAAGCAATTCGCTGGCAAAGCCGACGGCGCGGGCGAAAGCATCCTGCGTATCACGCGTGGCGCGCCCCACCTGCCGGCCAAACGTGATCAGGGGCACCAGCACGAACGGGAAGACGCAGAACACCAGCAGGGTCAGTTTCGGGCTGACGAAGCTCATGATGATCAGGCCGGCGACAAAGGTCAGCAGGTTGCGCAGGGCGATCGAGATCGACGACGAGACCAGGGTTTCGATGATCTGGATATCGGCGGTGAGGCGCGAAATCACCTCGCCGGTGCGGATTTTGAGGAAATAGGCCGGATCGAGCTTGAGGATATGCGCAAAGACATCCTCGCGCAGATCGGCCACCACGCGCTCGCCCATTCGGGTGATGAAGTAGTAGCGCAGGGCGGTGGCCAGCGCCAGCACCAGCGCCACGCCACCCAGCACCATGAACCAGCCATTGAGCACGACGATATTGCGCGAGCCAAAGCCCTGATCGATCAGTTGCTTGGCAACGAAGGTCATGGCGGGCGTGGCGGCGGCCGACAGCAGCAGGAAGGCGATCATGGCCGCGCCAGTGGCCTTCTGCTTCAGCAGATAGGGCACCAGCCGCACCAGCGGCCGCAGATTGCGCGTCTTGCCGCGGTTGCTGGCGTTCTGGTGGATGCTGGCGACCAGTTCAGCGCCGGAACTCGGGCGATCGGTGGGCGCGGCGTCGGTCGGGGTCTGCGGGGATGAATTGGCCATATTCCCGTTCTTACAGAGGAAAGGGTTGCGCCACAAGGAAGCTTGATGTATGAGCGCCACCTTCGGCTTTACTCCAAAGCCTCAACGCTTTTTTCGCGTCCGCACAGATGCTGGCCGGACGTACTTAAGGAACAGATCGATGAAAAAAGAAGGTCACCCCGATTACCACTGGATCACCGTCACCCTGACCGACGGTTCGACCTATCGCACCCGTTCGACCTACGGCAAGGAAGACGCCGTGCTCAACCTCGACATCGATCCGCGCACCCACCCGGCCTGGACCGGCGGCACCGGCGCCATGCTCGACCGCGCTGGCCGCGTTTCGCGCTTCAACAACAAGTTCGGCGGCTTCCTCAAGAAGTAGGTGTCACGGACACCTCTGGAATGTGTCAGAGTTTGAAAATCCGGTTTGGGGCAACCCGAACCGGATTTTTTGTGCTCAATTGTCAGCCTCATCTTACTATGGCATGGTCGGTCGGTCCAACGGGGGAGCTTCTATGCAACGCTTGCTTTTCATAGCCATGATGGGGTTTTCCCAGTTCATACCTATGTCGGCGCATGCAGCCATTGTACAAACTTTCCCCATTACGGAAGCCACTGACCGCGGCATAGATGGGTGCGGATATGCTTTTACTTTGCCCGCCGATTATCGTGACGCGAAAATGTTCGTCTTCGTGAACGATGGCGACAAGGGCATAGTGAAAATTGATGGTCAGATCCTTGATCTCGTTTCTGCCGATAATCAGGGAAAAGGCTCATATGAAAGCCGGGATCGCAGCATCCTTGTTGAGCCTCAGGTTCAAATCGGTCAAAAGCAGGGGATGGAATTATGGGATGTCACCGGCAAACTCGTCTTCACGATCAATGGCAGGCAACAAAGCCTGAAGGTCAAAGGTAGCATGGGCTGCTGACACAATGACTGAACGCCCTTTCCACACTCCCTACGACGGCTCGCACAAGCTATTCACCATCGGCGTCAAGCCGCTCGATCCGGCCGACTGGATCGATGTCGACGACAAGCTTCTGGCCTATCTCGATGAGAAGGACCGGCTGGCCGAACGCGTGCCGGAGAAAATTTTCATAGCCGAACTCGGCAGCGAGGACGCGCAGGCCGAGGTGCTGGCCCTGCTGGCCGATCACTTGCCGCAGCGCTTCCCCGACATCTATCAGCGGCTGGGGCCGCAGATAGATATCATTCCTGCCTTCCGCCGCGTGCGTATGGATACGCCCTACCCGCCCCTGCTGATCGCTGGCGGGCTGGTGCAGGAAGATCTGGTGCTGATGCGCAGAGGTGAGGATGGCTGGCGGCTGGCGGCCGGGCATCTGTGCTTCCCGTCATCGTGGCGACTGCATGAGAAGTTCGGCAAGGCCCTGCAGGACATACACGCGCCAGTGCCCGATTTCGGCCGCGATACCCGCAACGCCAATGTCATCGAGCGCATGTTCGACAATCTGCGTCCTGAACAGCCCGTCATGCGCTGGAACTGGTCACTGCACGCCGACGACACCCTGCATCATCCCGATTCTGCGGGCCAATGGCGGTTTGGTGACGAAAAAATCGACACGCTCTACTTCCGGCTGGAGCGCCAGACCCTGCGCAAGCTGCCAGAGAATGGCGATATCCTCTTCACCATCCGCATCTATCTCGACCCGCTTGAGGTGATGGAACAGCAGCCCAACGCCGCCGATCTGGCGCGCGCCCTGATCGACCAGTTGCGCGCCTATTCGCCTGCCCAGCTTGACTACAAGGGCCTGACACTGGAACGCGATCGTCTGATCGCGCGCCTGGAAGAGATCGCCACCGCCTGAGCCACATTGTTCGCTTACAAAAAGCCATGATAGCCTCGTGCAAACCTTTGCGGAGACCCCATGTCGAAGCTTGCCATACCCATTCTTATGTGGGCTTTCGCCCTCACCGGCTGTCACCAGCCGACAGCGGCGGAAAAAGCCGCCGGCGCTTTCACCGTCGACAATCTGCAACCGGGTGACGGCGCCGACCTGACGGGCTGCATCACCAGGGTGGGCCGTGCCGGGGTGACCGGCGCCCGCATCTTTATCGAGGATTCGCTGCAAGGCGGCGCCAACGGCTATATCCGCCTCAATGGCCAGTTGACCAGGGTCACCATGGTGACCGGCGGGGCCGATGCAGTGCACAGTATCCGCAGCTTTGTCGATACTACGAAAGCCCTGTCCGTCGTTGAGTCTTATAATATCGGTGAAGCCGCTGCCGGCACGACCGTGCGCCCTGTCACCGGCGAACTGATCGTCACCTGGAAAGGCGGCACCCAACGCATTCCTATCGGTGGCGCGCGTAACTGTATTGACGCGCCGTAGTCGATCAGTTCCATCCGTGGTATGCTTGATGCTATGTATGGGAGGGGAACACGCAATTTCGCAAACTATGGCTGTGCGGAGCTTTGCTCTTGCCCAATAGCGCGACCGCCGCGACTTTTCACATTGATGACATTTTCCCCGGTGAAGGTGTTGAAAGTGATTGTTTTACCGTGTCTCACAGAGTGAATGCTAAGCCACCTTCCGGTCAGGATAAAGTGCTGAATATTTTCGAAAGCACTGGTCACTACGCTTTCATCAAAATAGATGGCCACATCCATGAACTTAGTTATGCGCCAAACACGGGCGGCGACAGTAAGGCAACCGCTTATACGGCTGAGAACCTTCTGGTCACGGAAAACCATATCGTGAGTAAGGTCGAAAAAGCTATCGACGGCAATACCTACTACCTTAAAGGCAGCCTGACCGTAGCCTATAAGGGCCAAAGCCAGAACTCTCAAGGTGCAAGGTATTGACTACTGTTACAACGGACCCGACTAAGTGGAGCGGTTGAGCCCGTCAACTTCGCGACAATTGGTAGTTTTTATGCAGCGAGTTGTTCTTTGACCCGCTCCGCCAGCGTTTTGATATCGAGTGGCTTGGGCAGGAACGAGATGTTCTGCTCTGCCTCCAGCAGGTCGGAGAACTCCGATTCGGCATAGCCCGAGATAAACATCACCGGCACATTGCCCAGGATCGGACGCGCCAGCTTGAGCATCGATGGACCATCCATGCCCGGCATGATGACGTCGGAGATCAGCAGGTCGAAGCGGCCATTCTCGGCTTCGATAATCGCCAGTGCCTCCTCGCCATCCTCGGCTTCCAGCACCTCATAGCCGCGCTGACGCAGCAGGTGCGCCGCGATGCCGCGCACGATCTGCTCGTCCTCGACAAACAGGATGCGGCCAACGCCCGAAAGGTCCTTCGGCACCGGCTTGGCGGCGACCGGCTTCGGCTCGGCGCGTTCTTTTTCGGTCTCGATCCACACCGGCAGGAAGATGCGGAAGGTCGCGCCCTTGCCCGGCGGCGATACGATGGTAATATTACCGCCGGCCTGATTGATGATGCCGTGGACGGTCGACAGGCCAAGGCCGGTGCCCTCCCCCAGCGGCTTGGTGGTGAAGAAGGGCTCGAACACCTGCGCCGCGATCTCCGGCGGAATACCGGGGCCGGTATCGGAAACTTCGATCAGGGCAGCGCCCTGCGCCGGTGCTTCCGGCCAGCCATACGCCTTGGCCTCTTCCTGCGTCATGGCCTCGGCACGGATATTGACCCGGCCGCCACCCTGGGCGCGCATAGCGTCGCGTGCGTTGACCACAAGGTTCATCATGACCATTTCCATCTGCCCTTTATCAACGTGGACATTGGGCAGGTTGCGGCCATAGGCGGTTTCCAGCTTGACGTCTTCGCGCACCAGACGGCGCAGCAAAACCTCGGCCTCGGAGACCATTTCGCCGACATTGAGCGTGACGCGCTTGACCGTCTGCTTGCGGGCAAAGGCCAGCAGGTTGCGCACCAGATCCTCGGCGCGGGCGATGATCTGCCGAATACCGTTCAGGTCTTCGTAAGACGGATCACCGAGCGGGTGATTGAGCAGGAGTTGGTCGTTGCGGAACTTGAAGCCGGTCAGGAGGTTGTTGAAATCGTGCGCCATGCCGCCGGCCACCTGACCGATGGCCTGCATCTTCTGCGACTGCACAAGGGTTTGTTCGAGCTTCTTCTGCTCCGACACATCGAACAGATAGAGGCTGAAACCGCCGGCGACGTCCGATACATAGATCTGCACGGCGCGCTCGGACTTGACCGTCAGGCTGATATCGAACGGCCCGCTCTTGCCGGTGCCCAGTTTTTCTTCCAACGCGGCGCGCGAGTTCTCGGTGACCAGATCGCCGAATTCCATACCGCTCAGCTTGTCCGGCACCTGTTCAGTCAGGGCGGCGAAAACCGTGTTGAAATCCTTGACGCGGGCGGTGAAAAGCTCATCGCCCATCACCAGCGCGGCACCAAACGGGGCGGCCTCTGCAAAGGCGTCCATCACCGCCGCGGGCATATCGCTGCGCACGACCGATGTGGCCTCGTCCGGCAGGAAAGCGTCATCCTGCACGGCGAGCGGGTTTTCATGCTTGAGCATCAGGCCGTTGCCGAGCACGCCCTGGGAAGCGGCGCGCACCAGTACGAGATCTTCGCCAAGGCGCGACACCACCATTTCGTAATCGAAGCTGCCAAGGCGGACGAGCGCGCGGCCAATGCCCTGCGCCCTCGCCTCACGCAGCGCCACGAACAGCGCCGGGGCGTGTTCGCCCTGCGGCAAACGTTTGGCGCCGCCGCCGGCATCCTGCCAGGCCGGATTGACCGCCAGCACATGACCATCGAAGGAAGCGATCGCCGCGGGCTCGCTTAAGCACTTGACGATATCGAGCGCCTTGAAGCCTTCCTTGTTGAGAATATCTTCGTCGGAGGAAAAGGCGAACATGCCCATGAAGACGACGCCAGCAAAGGCGACAACGATAATGGCGAGCACGACGCCGACCGGCAGGCGTCCGGCCACCAGCCAGACGGCGATACAGGCGCAAACCACGATGACAGCCACGATGCCGAGCGTCCAGGCATTGGCCACGTTTTTCAGGTTCGGCACAGCCTTGAAGCCACCGGTCTTTTCAGATGTTCCGGCCTTGGCGTCAGCCGGCTGGGTGATCGAGGTTGCGGACAAGGGGGCACCTTTCAGGAAACTAAAACGCGGACTGGATGAGAGCGCTTGACGCTATCAGGCAGCGAATCACCGCCCGATATTAGCCCATTTTAGATACTGTGCGCAGTTTAAGAAAACCCAAGCTATTGCAAAGGCTTGACGCGTCATCTTTTCCACACCCGCAGGGGATAAGCACGCCCAGGCCTGTGCAGACTTTGATCAGAACCCGCGCTTTTTGCGGGTGATGACGAAGCTGATCAGCTTGGCCACGGCGGCGAAATGCTGCTCGGGGATGACATCGTCGATTTCCATACTGGCAAAGAGGGCCCGCGCCAGCGGCGGGTCTTCGACGATCGGCACATTGTGTTTGCCGGCTTCTTCGCGGATTCTCAAGGCCACGGCATCCATGCCCTTGGCGACGCAGACCGGCGCCGACATTTCGCCCATCTCGAAATGCAGGGCCACAGCGTAGTGGGTCGGGTTGGTCACCACCACCGTGGCGGTGGCGACGTTCTGCATCATGCGACGGCGGCCCTTTTCCATGCGGAGTTGGCGCAGCTTCGCCTTGATGTGCGGATCGCCTTCGGTCTGCTTGTATTCTTCCTTTTGCTCCTGCTTCGACATTTTCATGCGTTGCAGGAAGCGGAACTTTTGCAGAGCGTAATCGGCCGCGCCTTCGACGAACAGGAAGATACACACGGCCAGCGCCAGGGCAATGGCCGCCTCATGGATATAGGGCAGGATGAGCAGCGGAGAGGCGTCGGCCAGGGCCAGCATGTCGTTCAGGCGGTTTTTCACCACCAGATAGACGATGAAGCCGGTGACGATGAGCTTGAGCAGGGTCTTGCCGAAGGTGATGAAGGCATCGACGCCGAACAGGCGCTTGAGACCGGCCATCGGGTTCAGCTTGGTAAAGTCAGGCGCCAGTTTTGACGGGGTGAACATCAGGCCGGTCTGCATGACATTGCCAAAGACACCCAGCGCCATGGACGCGCCCATGACCATCAGCAGCACGGGGATGATATCCATGATAACGGCGCGCGCGATGGCGAGGCCGCCGTCACCTTCCAGAGAATTCAAAAGCTGATCGGGATGGGCTAAAAAGGGCAGCAGATCGACCGTTAACGAGCGGCAGATGTCCGGCCCCTTGATGGCGACGATGGCGCAGGCACCGATCAGCGATAAGGCTTGCGGCAGGTCTCCGGATTTGGCGACATCGCCTTTTTCCCGAGCCTGCTGGAGTTTACGTCCCGAGGCCTCTTCTGTTTTGTCCTCGGCATCTGTTTCATCAGCCATGCTTTACGCACCTGGCCGGATGAAGAAACCAAGAAGCTCCTGGTAATGCTCGATGAAGACCATCCCCATGGTACCGAGCGACAAAGCCAGCAAGGCGAGGCCAAACAGCACGCTTAAAGGCGTAGCGGCGAAGAAGATTGGAAAGGCGGGCATCATGCGCCCGACAAAACCGGTGGCGATATTGAACACCATGGCAAAGACGATGACCGGCGCCGAAAGCTGGAGCGCCAGCACAAGGCTTTCGCTTAAGATGCGCAGCATCATGGCGCCGGCATCGGCGACCATCACCTGCTTCATCGGCGAGAAAACTTTGTAGGAATTGACCATGGCGCGGATGAACATATGATGGGTGTTGGTGGCCCATATCATCACCAGACCGAACATGGCCAGAAAGGCCCCGAGACTGGTGCTCGATTGCGCTTCGGTCGGGTTGGCGGTCTGGGCGAAGGACAGAGTGGTTTGCAGCGAGAGGATTTCTCCGGTCGTGATCAGGGTAAACAGCAGGATGCGCATCAGGGTGCCCAGCATCAGGCCGATCACCGCTTCGTGGATGACAATACCAACCAGATCCCCCAGTCCGGCAGGCATCGGCGGCAAGGTGGGGCTGACGATCGGGGTGATGATGATGGCCAGGAGAAGCGCAAAGCCTATTCGCAGGCGCGGCTGCACCGACGGATCGCCCAGCCCCGGCACCAGCATGACCAGGCTGGCCAGGCGGATAAAGATCAGCCCAACGGCCCAAAGCTGCGCCGAGGTGCCGAAAAAGGAACTGATATCCGCCCCCCCGGTATCAGGCAGGCCGGTACGAATTTGCGCGGCCGCCTGCAGGAACATGCTTACATCGCCGCTATCTTGTTGACGATCTCGTGCATGAAGCCGGCCAGCAGCGACCCCATCAAGGGCAGGAGCAAGAGCAGAGCCAGAAAGACAGCGATGATTTTGGGAGCGTAGATCAAGGTGGCTTCCTGAATCTGCGTCAGGGCCTGAAACAGGCCGATGGCAACACCGACCACAAGGCCCACAAGCAGGATCGGCGTACAAAGCTGAATGGTCAGCCAGATCGCATCACGTCCCACGTCCAAAACTTCTGCACCGGTCATCTGTTCTCGTCCAAACCGTTAATATTTACAAACGCACCCGGCAATATTTGCCGCACAGCGGGCCGAATTTGCCGCCCTAACGGTTAATTTCGCCTTAAGCTATGGAGAGATTCTGACGGTAAGCGCAACTGCCCTTAAAGCAGAAAGCAAGAAACCCCACCACCGCATCGCTACGCTCGCGGTCCCCCTCCCCGGCAGGCGGGGAGGTACAAGTAAGCATTGCCCTTGATTCTACGGGCGCTTAAGGCCGTCAATTCGGATGAGATGCTAGCCGGCTAGCGACGCAGGTACACCTCGTACCTGCAAGCGACGACTGCGACGCAGATCGCCAAATTCACGGCCTTAAATAGGCATGCGCATGATTTCTTGATAGGCACTGATCACCTGATCGCGAACGGCGATGACGGTCTGGAGACTGGTCTCGGCGCTGGAGATGGCGGTCACGGCATCGATCAGTTCGGCCTTCCCCTGCGATTGCTGCACCATCATGTTTTCTGCCCCCTCGGTCGATTTGACCGTCTGCTGGAGCGCGCCCTGCAACATCTTGCCGAAGTCCGGCGCACCAACAGCCTGGCCGTCTTCCTGGCCCTTGGTCAGGTTCTGAGCTTGCTTCACAGCGGCGCCATAGGCGCGTGCGGCCATCAACGGGTCCATGGTTCAGGTCCTTACTTTTGCAGGATATCGAGTGTTTTTTGCGTCATGGCGCGCGCCGTCTCGATCACGTTCAGATTGGCTTCATAGGAGCGCTGCGCCTCGCGCATATCCATGGTTTCGATCAGCGGCTGGACATTGGATTTCTTGACATAACCCTTGGCGTCGGCCGCCGGATGGGTTGGGTCATACTCCAGTCCAAAGGGCTGCATATCCGGCGTGACGCTGGCCAGCTTAACGCCTGTAGCGCCATCGATCGGCGCGGAGGTAAAGACCGGAGTCTGGCGGCGGTAAGGATCAGAGCCCGGCGTCTTGCCGGTCGAATTGGAGTTGGCGATATTTTCCGCGATAATGCGCATGCGCGCCTGCTGCGCCTTAAGCGCGCTGGCAGCCACCGCAAGGGTCTGATTGGAATTGATCGGCTTGTCGTTATTGATCACCTAAGCCTCCTTTATTTGCCCGGCGCACGGGCGGCCATGCGCACCATGGCCATCGATTTTTCGTAGAAGCTGACGGCCGCCTGGAACTGCATCCGGCTTTCCGACATCTTGATCATCTGTTCCTCCAGCACGACGCTGTTGCCGTCCATGGTGGTTTCCGAATCGGGCGAGACCACTTCTTTACCATGCTTTACGCCGCCGCCATCGACCGCCATGTGCATGGCGTTGGTCTGCGTCATGCCCAGATTGTCGTTGCCTTCCGTGGCACCGGCTACCAGCGCACCAAAATCCTGCGCCCTGAGATCGCGTGGCTTGAAGCCCGGCGTAGAAGCGTTGGCCACGTTTTGCGCCACAACCTTCTGGCGGTCGTTGAGCCAGCCCATGCGCTGCTTCAGCGCCGACATCAGCCCTATATCCTGCGTGCTCATGGATCATGCCTTTTCAGTTAACGTTCGCCCTCGACTCAACCTATGTACAGGCAGGCTCCGGGTGCATGGGGCAAATTATGCCCACCTTTTGGTTAACGAAGGCTTTAAGTAAACGCCGCGTTAACCGGGATGGTTCAGTAAGGATCGTATGGACGTTATCAGTACCCTCAAGGCCGTGTTCGCCCTGACCATCGTGGTTGGGCTGATACTGGGGCTGGCCTATCTGCTGCGCCAATTCGCACCGGCGCTGATGGCAAAAATGCAGGCGCAGCGCGGCGCCCGTCGGCTTCAAGTCGTCGAAACCCTCGTGCTCGATCCGTCGCGCCGTCTGGTGCTGTTGCGGCTCGATGACCAAGAACGCCTGATCCTGCTCGGCGAAGGCCGCGAACTGGATGCGCCTTCAGCCTTGCACACAAAGACATTAGAACGGTCGATTTCACCGACGAAAGCACCTCTGGACCCCAATGATGACCTGTTCTAAGTCGCTTTCTTCCGAGGTTACCGAGACGCCGAAGCACAAGGGCATCGGCCCGAAGACGATGAACTTTATCGTGCTGGCGGTGTTCACCCTAGCCTTCACCCTGATGATTCTGCCCTATGGCGCGCTGGCCCAGTCGGTGAATGTCGATCTCGGCAAGGGCGGTACGCTCAGCGCGCGCGTGGTACAGCTTATCGGCCTCATGACCGTGCTGTCGCTGGCGCCCTCCATCGTCATCATGAGCACTTCATTCATCCGCATTGTTGTGGTGCTGTCGCTGCTGCGCACGGCGCTGGGCCTGCAACAGAGCCCGCCCAATGCGGTGATTATTTCGCTGGCCCTCTTCCTGTCGGCCATTGTCATGGCCCCGACCTATGAACTGGCCTACAGTCAGGGCATCAAGCCGCTGATGGATCAGGAAATGGAGTTGCCGGCCGCTTTCGACGCCGCCAGCCAGCCGGTCAAGGCCTTCATGCTGGCGCAGGTTGATCCGAAAGATCTCGATCTCTTCGTGGGCCTGTCCAAGATCGAAGCCCCGGCCGACAAGATGGACCTGCCGGTGCGCGTGGTGACGCCCGCCTTCATGATTTCCGAACTGAAAAAGGCCTTCGAGATCGGCTTCATGCTGTTCGTGCCGTTCCTCGTCATCGATCTGGTGGTGGCGTCGGTGCTGATGTCGATGGGCATGATGATGCTGCCACCTGTGGTCATCTCCCTGCCCTTCAAGCTGATCTTCTTCGTGCTGGTCGATGGCTGGCATCTGGTCGCCGGCTCACTGGTGCAGAGCTTCCATCAAGTGCCGGGGGGGTAGATGAGCCTGCTCGACAAACTGACTTCGCCTTTTCTCGGCAAAACGGCCGATGGCGTTGTTTATTACCGTTTCGCCAACCGCGCGCAGGCTCTGCAAGTTAAATCACAACGGACTCTCGCCGAAGTGCGCAACCTGATCCTCGTCATGTATGGCATTGTTTCCACCATGACCTTTGGTGGCCTCGCCTTTGCCGGCGCCCTGACGCTGATCATCGCCATGTCTGAAACGACTGTGGCGCTGAGCTTCGATCTGCGCTGGCTTTTCCTGGCTGAATTGGGACAAATACTTCTGATCGTAATCGTCATTTGCGTTTTCGACGGCGTTATCTCGCGTCTTTTACGTCGTCAGCCCTAACGGCATCGACCTCGTCAAAAACGTCTTAATATTGTATCTCATCATATTTCCGGCAAAGAAAAAGGGAGACCGCAAAGCCTCCCTTCCATTGTCGTTAGCGCTTGTTGATGTCGATGAACGGCACCGCGCCGCCGGTCGTTGTCGGCAGCTTGCCGTCCCATTTCTCGATGGCGCGCAATTGCACCACTTCCGGCGAAGACGATATCGACTGCGCCAGCATGCGGTTCGATTCGGCCTGACCACGTGCCTGTTCAATCAAGGCATCGGCCTGAGCCTTGGCCACGGCAACCTGTGCCTGAGCGGCCGACGCATCGGCATCGGCCTTGGTCTTCATCTGGATCGAATCGAGAATCACCTGCGGGTAGCGGATGGTGCCGATCCAGTCGAGCTGGCTGATATTGACGCCTTGCGCCTCCCATTTGCGATTGACGCGCGCCAAGGCCTTCTGGATGACCTGCTGGCGACCGCCGCGATAGAGGAATTCGACGCTGACCAATTCGGTTTCCGCCGCGATGGCCGAGCGGACATCATTACGGATCGGCCCTTCAAACAACTGATCGAAGGTCAGGCGATAGCGTGTATAGAGCGCTGGCGCCTTGGAAGGGTCTATGCGCATCACGAGTTGCACATCGGCGGTCATCGGCAGGGCGTTGTTGTCGGAGAAGGTGACCTCCTCATTCTCTGGCCCACGCTCATCCTGTTCGCGGGTATAGGTGTAGGTGCGCTGAATCACCGGAAATTCGGCGATACGCTCTCCGGGTAGGTTTATATGCCAACCCGAGGACAGAGGCGTCTTGTCGACGCCGGCATTGGGCCCCAGCGTCCTGATCTTGACACCCACATTGCCCGGCTGGATGGTCTGACCACACGACACAAGGCCTACAAGAGCCAGGACGACAACACCGGCGGCTATACCGGCGAATTTAAGGTTTTTAGGCACGGCGATGCCGTTTCTATAGTCTGCCATAATGATATCTCGTGCTCTGCGGTCACGGGTTGCCCCCCGAAGGCGCAGAACGACGCCTTTCTGTTTTCAAGAGTAAAGTGAGTGAACCAAGCAGATGCGCGTTCTCCTTTGACGGAGAGTTGGAAGGGTCATGGTTTCGGGGGCTTGATCGCGTGTAAGCAAATATGGGCTGGTGCCGAGATTTCGACTTTCGCCGCGCATAGACTTGCGGCTTAGCTTATTTAACTGACGATCATGTTCCTTCATATACTTCCATCCTCGTCATAAGACTTCGTTTGTCTTCGAGGACAGACAGATATTACACGGAAGCCGGAAAGCTTAAAAGCGAAACACGACAAGGATCACACGGATGTGACTTTGTTACTGTAAGTGAAGCGGCTGCGGCGCGGCTCTTGCCGCCCCTCAAGAACTCATCACGCCGTCTTGGCGGCTGGCGCAGGCGGCGCTTTCGCAGCCTTGGCTGCGGCGTCATCCTTCTGGCGGAAGCGCTTCTTCATGCCGCTCACCCAGCCGGAGAAGGTATCCGTGGCAGCGGCCGAAGCCGCGAAATCCTTGGCGCTCAAGGTACCGCCATCGAGCGGCGCCAGGGCCACGCGCAGAGCGTCCGGCGACGACGCCGTCTCCGAGAACTTGGCAAAGCGCGTCGATAACCGCGTCAGGGCCGGCTGATCCTTTTGCAGGCTGTAGGCCACCGCCGCGCGGATCACGCGGGCTTCATCGGCCGGGCTCAGGGGCTGCTCACTCTTCCAGCGATCGCCAAGGCGCTTTTCCAGCAGGGCCGCGGCAAGGGCATAGTCCTGCTTGTTCCAGTAGATGTCGGCGCGCACCTCGTCGGCTTCCGGCGACTTGTCGCTGCCCAGCACGTCCAGCGCCTTGTCCGGTTCGTTCAGTTCGCTGAGCGCGCGCGCTTCCAGAATACGGCGCTCGGCCATGACCGATTTCGGCAACAGGGTGGTGCGTGTGTTCCACAGCGCGCCCAGCGCCTTCTGCGGATTCTGGTCCATCAGGTAGATGGCAGCCAGATCGGCGGCCACCGACGATTTCGCCACGCCATCAAGACGGTTATTGACCTGATATTCCAATAACTCGGCGGCCTGATCGAGCAGATCGACATCGACCAGACGGCGCACGATCCGGCGCACCATTTCGTCGCCATCGGCGCCGATCGGGGTCAATTCCTTGAAATCGTTGAACAGGCCAAGCGCTTCGACCGGCTGGAGACCATCGGCCATGCCGCCGAGGAACAAACCCCGGAACGCCTGATTGAGCGAAGTCTGGATCTGCGCTGACTGCGGATTGCTCATGAACGCCTGACCGCCGCCCTTCAGCACCATCAGGGCCTCACGGTAACGGCCTTCGCTGAGATAGATCTGGCCCATATTGGCGATCAGTTGCAACTCGGTATCGTCGCCGCGCCAGCGGAAACGCAGCGTGTCAAGCGCCGCCAGGGTCTGGGTCGAGGTCGCTTTTTTGAGATCGTAACCGAGCATGGCGGCGTGCATGGCAGCGGGAGCAGCGATCTCATCATCCGAAGCCCGCGCCACGGCCTGATACACCTTGAACGCGCGGGCCTTGTCGCCCTGGGCCTCGATGATCTGGGCGCTGACCAGATAGGCGGAAAGCTTTTCCAGCGGGGTCTGCGCCTGCGCCAGAGCATAGCCGATCATGGCCTCCGCCGTAACCAGATCCTTCTGCTGCAAGGCTGAGAAGGCATAGGCCGTACCGATGCGCACGCGCCATTCCGGGGGGAACTGATCGAGCGCCCGCAGGCCCGCCTTGAAATCCTTGACCGCATCGGCGTGGTGACCGTCATGCATTTCACCGTAGCCTGCCCACAGGCGCGACGCCGGATCGTTGATCAGTTGTGACGATGACAGATCGGGCACCGCCTGAGTGTAGCGTCCGGATAACATCCGCGCCACCACGCGCAAGCCGCGTACCTGAGGGTCTTCCTGCGCGCGCGCATTGGTCTTGACCAGCAGATCGAGCGCGCCTTGCGCTTCATAATAGAGCCCCTGCCCGACCAGGAAACGCGCCATGGCCAGACGCGCCTTGGTGGGGGCAGCCGAACCGAGGCTGCCCTCGTCGGCGGCGGCCACCTGCAAGGCATTGTAGCGCGCCAGGAACCCTTCGGCCGGCCTGGCCGACCAGTCCGCATTCATCATGCCAGGATAGAGCGCATTCTTGTAAACAAGTGTGGCGTCGCTTGGCCGCGCATTGGGATCGGTCGGCGACAGAGTGAGGCCAGCTGGACGCGACACCTCGATCAGATCACTGGAAGCGGTGACCTTCACATCCGGCGCCATGTGGACAATGACAGCGCCCTGCGCCGTCGAGCTCAGCGTGGCCTCCAGAAGGGTGCGCGTCGTGGAAAGCTTCTTCACCGGCCCGCGTGCCGGAATCACCGCCATGCGATCGCCAACGCCCGGATCACGAATCCAGGCGACACGCGAGGCGCCGGCGAGGTTGAGATTGAGGCTCGGCACACCGGTCGAATTGTCGCGGATGACATCAACTTCGTTCGCGCGATCATCGAGCGCCTTGCCACCAAGACGCACCCGCCACACCAGTCCGTCATTGGCCACGGACAGCGCCCCCACCGTCGGCGCCTTCAGGCGCAGCGCGGTGAAGCCGTCATTGCGTATCCATTGCGCATCCTGAACGATCATGCCGTCCTTGAGTGTGGGCGGCAGACGCAGTTCGACTTCGGAATCGAAAACCACCCAGACCAATTCGCCGCGTCGGAACACGGCGGTGGCCACCGGCCCGGCGAACGGGAAGGCGATATCCTTGCCGCCATCAATCGCGCTGACCTCAAGCGCCACCACCGGCGCGCTGGGAGCGGGGTTGACGCGCGCCTTATCGGCCTCCGCCGCCGGCTTCGGATCGCCCTTGATGATATCCTGCAAATTGACGACAACCTTGCCGTCTTTCTTGCCGTCGGTCGGCTTGGCGTCATCCATGGCGGCCGGATTGATCTGCACGAAGACAGCGCCGTCTTCGCGGCCGAACCGGGTTTCGAACCCGTCGCTGACCGTCAGCCACAACTCGCTGGCGCGGGCGTCGGATTTAAGCTCGACCGACTTGATGCCGACTGGCGGATTGGCACGGATATCACCAAGATCGGGCTTGGCCTGCCCCGGCAGGCGGATCACCACCTGGCCCTTGTCACGCCGCACCGAGGCACGGCTGCCGATGGCGCCGTAAATCTCGATCCGGCCCGATTTGGCGTTACGACCGACACGGATATCGATATCACCACGCGAAGCGATCTGTGGGGCGGCAATCGGATCACCCAGCGCCAGACTGGCCATGCCCATGCCAACCGTCGCCGCCACAATGGCGCTGGTGCGCAGGGCGCGGTTCATCGAAAACGGCGGTTTTGGCTTTGGCGCTTCAAGCAAACGACGCGCAAGCTCCATCATCCGCGCATGCGGTTCGGGGTGCGCAGGTTTGTCCGCGGCTTCAACAGAGGCGTTATGATCTCGAATCATGAGCCCTTAATGTGGCGCATGACGGGTTTAACCAACGTTAATAGGACTGTAATTTAGAAGGTTAACGCTTACTTTTTGGCCGGCATCGGTTTGGCCGCAGCGTTAGCGGCAGGTTTGGCGTTCGCCGCCTGCGGGCCGCTGGCCGCCGGGCCACCTGTGGTCGCCTTATCAAGCTGCTGTTGCAGGCCATCGGCGCGCTGCATCCGCTTGGCCAGCTTCTCGGTCAGGTCACGCGCCGCATCCGGCGTCATGGCACCCAGAATGGCGGCCAGACCGCGATCCTTCATCTTAGCGGCGATCGGCAGGCGCACATCGTCGCTCATCGTGCTCAGAATAGCCGCAGCGTCCTTCGGCTTCATCGCCGAATAGACAGCGATGAGGCGATTGGTGTCGTCGTCCTGCACCTTGGTGGCCTGGTCGAGCAGGCCCTGAATCTGCGTTTTCAGCGAGCTCAGTTGCTGAATGCGGGCATCGAGCTTGGAATCCGCCGCCTCAACCAGTTGCGTGCGCGCGTTAAGCTGTTGTTCGCGCTGGTCCAGTTCGGCGCGGCGCGTGCCCAGGCTTTGCAGGATGTTGAGCTCGTTGGGCGACATGCCGGCCTGTTTGGCTAGGTCATTGACCGAGGTGGCGCAGATCGGCGCCATCGGGGCCGGGGTGGCCGCATCCTTGGCGTGGGCCGCCGCATCGGCCGCCATCAGGGCCGGATCAACACCATAGGTCTGGGTCGGGTCATCTGGCCGGTCGGTCTCACCCTTGGGTGCCGCGCCCTTTTTGGTCGCTGACTTTTCGGCTTTCTTGTCACCCTTGACGTCGGCTGCGAAGGCTTCGGCAGCATGAAACGCGCCCGGCACCAGATCAAGGCTGGTGATAGCCTTCATGGCAAGGACGCCGGTGACGGCGACAGCAACGAGCGGCAGGAAACGGGGCAAGGCCATACAGGTCTATCTCTACTAGCGTTTACGCAAAGACGGCACATCGGCGCCGCCAAATAACTCATCCTCGACCGACACAGCCTGCCGGACCGGCAGGTTGAGCGAACGGATCATTTCATTGAGATTGGCGACAACCAGTTCTGACATCTGAACGGCGTCGACCATCTCGCTTTCATCTTCCGGAGTGATCTCCGGCAGCAGGCTGGGGCGCCCGCGCGACAGATCCTTGCGGGCGTAAGGCGTCTGGCTCGGCCGGACGATATCGTTGGTAAAGGCCGTCCGGTCACGCGCTCTGGGTGTTGCCGCCTCTTCGTGGATCGAGCGGATGATTTCCGGCGCCGGTTCGGGACGAGGCGCTTCACGGACAAGCTCCGGACGCACAGGTTCAGGACGCATCATCGACAGGCTGCGCGCCGCCTCGAAGCTGACCAGCCCCTTGTCCAGTTCGCCCTGCACGCGCTCGGCGCGCGCCACCTGGAGATCGAGCTTTTGCAGCACATCACGCGCCGCCAGGATGCGGCCATGCAGCAGATCCTGCAATTCGTCAGCGTTGGAGCGCAATTCCTTCAGCGAGTTGTGGGCGCGAATGGCGGCGTCATCGAGTTCATGCACAGCCTTGGCGAAGCCTTCGTGCGCCGCGCGCAGGGCCTTGAGGCGTTTATCGAGACGCATGCCGAACCACAGCGCCGCCACCAGCAGCGCCATCAGGATCACATTCATGATGATGTTCGCCATGCTCATGTTCGCCCCCTACTTTTTCAGGCCCTGCGTCAAACGACGCCGCGCCGCAGAGGCGAGCGGCGCATCGACACGCACAGCGATATTATGTCCCTTGCGCCCCATGCGTCCGGTCGTGAGCGGAATAGCGCCGCACTTCAACTGTATCGGCGATTCGGCATTGGCATGCAGCATCAGCGTTTCGCCGACCTGCAAATTCAGCACCTTGGACAGCGGCACCTGCTGCTCATCGAGCACGGCGCGCACCTCCATCTGCGTGGTCCACAGTTCGGTGGCCAGGTGGCTTTCCCAGATGTTGTCGCGGCCGAACTTCTCCCCCATGAACTGCTGGAGCAGCATCTTGCGGATCGGTTCGAGTGTGGCATAGGGCAGCAAAAGCTCGACACGGCCGCCACGGTCTTCCATGTCGATGCGCAGCTTGACCAGGATGGCGGCATTGGCCGGACGCGCGATGGCGGCGAAACGCGGATTGGTTTCCAGGCGATCGAGATTGAAACTGACCGGCGTCAGCGGCTCAAAGGCGGCCTTGGCGTCGGCCAGGATGACCTCGACCATGCGCTGCACCAGCACGCGCTCGATCGTGGTGTAGGGCCGGCCTTCAATGCGCAGCGCCGCTGTGCCGCGGCGACCACCGAGCAGAACGTCGACGATGGAATAGATCAGGTTGGAATCGACCGTCAGCAGGCCATAATTATCGAGTTCCTCGGCACGGAAGACGGCCAGGATGGCCGGCAGCGGAATCGAGTTGAGATAGTCGCCGAAACGAATAGACGAGATGTTGTCGAGCGAAACTTCGACGTTGTCCGAGGTGAAATTCCGCAAGGAGGTCGTCATCAGACGGACCAGCCGGTCGAAGACGATTTCGAGCATCGGCAGGCGTTCATAAGACACCATGGCCGAATTGATGATCGCCCGGATACCCGAGCGTTCGTTATAATCGTCTTCCGAGAGATCGAAGCCCAGCAGGCTGTCGATTTCGTCCTGGTTGAGGATACGCTCGGCACCGGCGGGCATATTGAAACGCTCGCCCATCCCGCCGCCGCCTACCATGGCCTCCCATTCGGCCGCAAGGTCACCGCCGGAGTCGCCGCCACCGCCACCTGGGGCGCCCGAGACGGCATCGGCTTCAGCGGCAAGCTCCGCCTCCCACGCCGCCATCATGGCTTCCTGATCGACTTCATCCGCCATCAGGTCACCGCCTTGCGGGACTGGGTTTGCAACAGATACGCGGCACGCTCCATCAGGTCACCAACATGTCAACAATGAGCACAGCGTTGATCTTGTGCGGCGCCAGTATCAGGTTGACCCGGCGCAGAATTTCGAGACGAAGCTGCATATTACCCTGCGATCCGGCGAGGTCTTCCGGCCGCAACTCGCGCAGGAAACCCTGCAGCACGTCATTGATGCGCGGCTGATTCTCGATGATCAGTTCCGAGGTCTCCTCGTCCGGACATTCAAAAGTCAGCTTCATCTTCAGATAGGAGGCGCGACCATCGGGCGACTGGATATTAGCCACCATGCCAGGCATGGCCAGATAGGTGATGCCATTCGGCCCTTCGGAAGCGACCGGTGTCGTTGCCGGATCAGCCTTGGCCTCGCCACCTTCCTTCTTCTCGCCGTGACCGCCTTTTTCCTTTTTTTTCTTGTCGTCCTTCTTCTCGCCGTGGCCACCCTTTTCGGCGTCCTTGCCGTGCTCACCTTCCTTGCCATGCTCCCCCGCCTTGGCAGCATCCGCTGGCGGCTTTGGCGCCAGAAGCAGGAAATAGGCCGCAGCACCGCCGCCGCCCAACAGCAACACGGCCGCGGCGATAATGACGATCAGCATAGGGAACTTCTTTTTCGGCGCAGCCTCGCCTTCAGCGCCCTCGGCGCCGTCGACCGGCGGGGCTTCCGCGTCTTTGGACTTCTTTTCTTTCTTGGCCACTTTCGCCCACCCGTCAAATACACACCAGAGCCGGATGGCCGATCATAGCCCCAACCCTTAAATAAACCTTACACGCGCCCCACGCGGGGCGCCTGCCGCCACTATCGCCAAACATGGTTAACGATTACTTGTTAGGAACGCCCCGGCGCGGCATTTTTTGCCGCCCGCTGATCTGGGCAGATTCGCGCTGGAAAGCCAAGTTTCCTTATCGAACAAGCCTTTCCGACCGTTAACCATCTTTGGCACGGCCTTTGCATACTCTTAAAATCATGGTTAACGCGCATTTCCGGCGGATTGTTACGCATTACCCATAAGCCTTTGAAGATGAACCTCTAATTCGGGAGCCCGCGCATGGATAATACCAGTTACATCGCCCTGTCGCGCCAGATCACCCTGCAAAGAGAGCTGGATATCAGCGCCAACAATCTCGCCAACATGAACACTACGGGCTACAAATTCGAAGAATTGCTGATCAATGCCGAGCCTGGCGCCCCTGCCTACAACACGCCGATCCGCACGCCCGCCAACTTTGCCGTGGATAACGGCGTCGGCCGTAACTTCGCCCAGGGTACGATGAACCAGACGGGGGCACCGCTTGATGTGGCGCTCAGCAGCGAAGGTACTTTCTTCGTGGTCAATACGCCCAGCGGCACGGCCTATACCCGTGACGGCTCCTTCACCCTGTCCGGTGACGGCACGCTGATGACACAACAGGGCTACGTCGTTCAGGGTGACGGCGGCGCCATTGTGCTCGATCCGAAAAAGGGCGAACCGACCATCTCCGCCGACGGCATCATCTCGCAAATGTCGCAGGGCCAGACCGAACGCGTCGGCCGGCTGAACGTGGTGCGTATCGCCAATATGAGCGACCTGTCCAAAAATGGCGACAGCACCTTCACCCTGACCAGCAACGCCGCTGCCCTGCCCGCCACCAACGCCTCCGTGCGTCAGGGCTTCCTCGAAGCCTCCAATGTCAATGCGATGAGCGAAGTGACCAATCTGGTGCGCATAAACCGCGCCTATGCCAGCGTCGCCTCCGTCATCGAACAAAATTCACAACTGAACCGCACCGCCGTCGAGCGGCTCGGTCGCGTCGCGTGATGACGATGACAGGCATCACCATCACGCTTTCTTTTACGTTCAAGCGCCACGCAGGCTTTGCCTCGCAACGGCTCGGGCGCGCCGTCGCGCTTGCCGGATCTTGGGATCCGGAATGCGTAACCCTTTCGAATACCGGAGTATAACCGATGCGTGCTTTGAGAACCGCGACTACGGGTATGGCCGCCCAGCAGATGAACGTCGAAGTCATCTCCAACAACATCGCCAACATGAACACGGTGGGCTTCAAAAAGCAGCGCGCCGAGTTCCAGGACCTGCTCTACCAGAACATCGAGCGCATGGGCGCCCAGTCGTCAGATTCCGGCACCGTCGTGCCGACCGGCATCCAGATCGGTTCTGGTGTGAAGACCGGCAGCGTCTACCGCATCATGACCCAGGGCAGCGCCACCCTGACCAGCAACGATTACGACCTGTCGATTCAGGGCAAGGGCTACTTCCAGATCCTGCTGCCATCCGGCGAAACCGCCTATACCCGCGCCGGCAACTTCTCGGTCGACGATCAGGGCCGCATGGTCACCACCGAAGGCTACCTGCTCCAGCCCAACATCAATATCCCGCAAGGCACGACGGACGTTACGATCTCCAAAACTGGTCTGGTGCAGGTCTCGACCAAGGGGTCCGGCGCCACCGCCGCCACCACGGTCGGCCAGATTCAAATCGCATCGTTCTACAATGAAGCCGGCCTTGATGCCCAGGGCGACAACCTGTTCTTAGAGAGCGGCGCGTCCGGCGCCCCCAATATCTCGACACCCGGCGATGTCGGCTACGGCACCCTGCTGCAAGGCTATACCGAAGCGTCGAACGTCGATTCCGTATCGGAAATCACCGCCCTGATCGTGGCCCAGCGCGCCTACGAAATGAATTCCAAGGTCATCACCACGGCCGATCAGATGCTGCAGACCACCAGCCAACTGGCGAGGGGATAACTGAATGAAAGCCCTTAAGCTCCTAACCCTGGCCTCCATCCTGATGCTATGTGCTACGGGTGCGCACGCCCAGATGGCCACCACCTTGTCACTCAAGTCCTCCGTCACCGACGGCGACGGCCGCATCACCATCGGCGACATCTTCGATAATGCCGGCGCCAGCGCAGGCGTGCTGCTCGGCTATCGTCAGGGTGCCACCGCCGTGCTTGACGCCGCCATCGTCCAGACCATCGCCGCCCGTGCCGGCGCCTATTGGGACAATCCGCGCGGCCTGCGCCGTATCATTGTCGCCAACGGTCAGGAGACGTCCTCCGCCAATGCGCCGCTGCTCGCCACCATCCCGAGTGGCCAGGCCAACGCACCGGTTGCTGCCGGCTGGTCGCAACCGTCCGGGCCGGTCGCGGTCAAGCGCGCTCAACTGGTCGCCGTGACCTGGACGCAAAATGGCCTGAGCCTGACACTGTCAGGTCTGGCGCAGAAAGATGGCGCCATTGGCGATGTCATCCAGATTCAAAATACGTCCTCCAAAAAACTCATCGACGCGGTGATCACGGGGCCCGGCGCGGCCGTCGCGGGTCAGGCCGCTACCCAGATGCGTAATCAAACCTTCCTGTCTTCGCGCTAGTATTGGTGTTTCACATGTCCAAAACCGCCTTTATCGCCCCCGCCCTGCTCATCAGCTTGATCGCCCTTGGCGGTTGCGGCTCCGTGCGTGAAACCGTCGGCGGCCCGCAACTGACCTCCATGGCCTATCCGGCCGCCCTTGTGCCGCAACAACAGGCGGTCATGTATCCGGCGCAAAACAACACGCCGGCATCGAGCAATTCGCTATGGCGCGTAGGGGCCCGCACCTTCTTCAACGACCAGCGCGCCCGTTCGGTCGGCGATATCCTGACCGTGCAGGTCGATATCGATGACAGCGCCCAGACCAGCAATTCGACCGATCGTACCCGCACCAACAGCTTCAGCGCCGCGACACCCAGTATGTTTGGCCTGGAATTGTCGCTCGGCAAGATTCTCCCCAGCGGCTATGACCCGACCAAGGCCCTGGGTAATGACAGCACCTCGACCGGCGCCGGCAGCGGCTCGGTCAAGCGCTCTGAAAAAATTTCCGTTACCATCGCCGCGATCGTCACGGGTGTGCTGCCGAATGGCAACCTAATTGTTCAGGGTACGCAGGAAGTCAAAACCAACCGCGAGGTCCGCGTGCTGAGCGTGGCCGGCATCGCCCGCCCGGAAGACGTGTCCTCGACCAACACCATCAAGCACACACAACTGGCTGAGGCGCGTATCTCTTACGGTGGCCGTGGCGATATCACCAACATGCAGGCGCCACCCGCCGCCCAGGCTCTGATGGAAAAATACTCGCCGTTTTAGATCAAAAAGAACGTAAAAACAAAACTTAGAGCGCCGGTCTGATTGAATCAGATCGGTGCTCTAATGGCACATAGGCAGATCGCTACGCGTGCGGCAAAATTTGCCGCGCGCCTTTGACTCAATTTTGAGACTTTTACCTTAAGCTGCGGGCAAGGCTCCAGACGTGGAGCCGCCACTTTCAGGTTCCATGCCCGTAACTACGCCTGCCCGCCGTGATGACTCCCAGCGCCGAGAGACGCGATCGCTGGCCCTTGCCACGAAGGCGCTGACCTGGGAGCAGATCCTTGTCTATGCCGAAGTCGCGCTGACCATCTTCTGTATCCTGATGTTCTCAAACGCCCTGATCGGCCCGCTGTTCGCGCCACAAACCACCGATGCGGCGGCGGCGGAAAGCGATTCCGCTATCTTGCGCCTGATGTGGCTGCCGGTTTATGGTGTCACTCTGGCGCTGGCCGCCTTTCGGCTGACCCGCTTTATGTGCATTCTGCCGGGCCTGTTCATGACCGGGCTACTGGTCGGCTTATGTCTGGCCTCGAGCTACTGGTCGATCGCCGCCGATATCACCTCCCGGCGCACCATTGCGGTCGCCGTCACCACGATCTTCGGCCTCTATCTCGCCGCCCGTTATCGCGGCGAAGACCTTGTGCAGATCATCGCTTTCAGCTTCGCGCTTCTGGCTTTTGGTTCCTTTTTCGTCTGCATCTGCGTGCCCTCGCTTGGCATTCATAACGATATCAACGCCGGCGCGTGGAAAGGCGTGTGGTACGAAAAGAACCAGATGGCCGCCATGATGGTGCTGGGCTTTATCGCCGCCTGCGCCTCAGCCTATATTTCGCCGGAACGCCGCAGGATGTGGATCGGACTGGCCATCACCATCTTCGTACTGGTCATCCTGTCGCGCTCCAAAACCTCGCTGCTCGCCTGCATGGCCAGCGCGCTCGCCATTCCTGTCCTGATGGCCTTGCAACGCGGCGGCGTGCTCAGCGTCATCTTTGTCTGGCTGGCGGCCACAGCTGCCCTGGTCGGCGGCACGCTCTTCTATGTCGCGCCCGAGGTGATCTTCAAGGCGCTCGGCAAAGACCCGAACTCTGACGGGCCGCACCGAAATCTGGGCATCACTGATGCGACTGTCCGACAAACATCCGTGGCTTGGCTACGGTTACAAGGCCTTCTGGACGCCGAGCTCTGTGCCGGCCGCCGTGGTGCGGGCCGAAACCCACTGGGACGTGCCTTCGGCGCATAATGGCTGGCTCGACCTGCTGATTCAGCTTGGCTGGGTCGGTGTCATCATGTTCGGACTGGTGCTGGCGGCAGGCTTTTTCTGCGCGCTCTTCCGCTTCGCCCGCGTCAAGGATGGCTTTTTCTCGGTGTTGATCCTGCTACTGTTCAGCTTCCTGATCTTGTCGGAAAGCTTTATTCTGTCGCAGAATTCGCTGATCTGGGCGCTGTTTGTCTGCGCGCTGGCGCGGCTGACAGCCAACGCTCTGGAGGATTAGCCCGCCCCAACCGCTTCGGACACCGAACGGAAACCATCGGCTTTCAGGCGCGACACCAGATCGCGGCGCACCTCGTCCGCCAGACGTGGCCCCTTGTAGACCAAAGCCGAATAGAGCTGGACCAGCGAGGCGCCGGCGCGAATCTTGGCATAGGCCTGTGCACCCGACGACACCCCACCGGCGCCGATCAGCACCAGTTTGCCGCCCGACGCTGCATAGGCAACCCGCAACGCCCGAGTCGACAGCTCGAACAACGGCGCGCCCGACATGCCGCCGCTTTCTGACGCATGGGCGGAGATGAGACCGTCACGCGACAAGGTGGTATTGGAAACAATCAGGCCATCCAGCTTGTGCGCCAAGGTCGAAGCCACCGTATCCTCGATTTCGCTGTCATCGAGATCCGGCGCGATTTTGAGAAAGATCGGGTAGTTGACGCCCGACGCCTTGACCAGAGCCGCGCGGGTTTCGGCGATCTGCCCCAGCAGGTCATCGAGATGCGACTTGCCCTGAAGCGCGCGCAGACCCGGCGTATTAGGCGATGAGATGTTGATGGTGAAATAGCTGCCCAGCCCCCACAGGCGCTTCAGACCGGTGACGTAATCTGCCATGCGGTCGGTCGCGTCCTTATTGGCGCCGATATTCAGCCCCACCACTGGCTTTTTACGTCGCGCATGAACCGGCTCCAGATGGCGCGAGAAGACTTCGAGCCCCTTGTTGTTGAAGCCCATGCGATTGATGACCGCCTGATCCTCTGTCAACCGGAACAACCGCGGCTTGGGATTTCCGCCCTGCGGCAGGGGCGTCACTGTACCGCATTCGGCGAAACCGAAACCGGCGCGCGTCATGGCCACCGGCACATCGGCGTTTTTATCAAACCCCGCCGCCAGCCCGATGCAGTTGGGGAAGCGCAATATCCCGCCGTCAAAGGCGACCTCAATCGCCAGTTCCGGCGTGCTGAGGTGTGAAACAGGCCCCAGGCCAGCCTTGAGCAGCAGCACCGTCAGGGTGTGCGCGTCTTCCGGCGGTAAAATGTGCAGGGCTTGAGTGGCGAGGGTGTAGATCATGATTATTTCGCCAGATAGATGCCGTCATAGATCGGACGGCCCGCCGCATCGATTTCGAAAACCGTGGCCGTGGCCGTGGGATAATTGCCGCGCACCTTGTCGGTGATGTCCGGTCCCGCCGCACCTTCAAAGAGATATTCGGCTACGAGATATTGCAGGCCAGGATTATGCGCCACCACGATCAGGCACTGGCCATCGTTTTCGTGCGCCTCGACCGCGCGGCGCAGCGCTTCGGAGCCCGCATTATAGAAATCTTCCGAGACCAGCGCCGGAATATCACCGAGCACCGCCTTGACCTCCTCAAACGTGCCCTGCGTACGGGCAGCGCTGGAAACCAGAGCGAAATCAGGCTTTACGCCATAGGCTTTCAGGGCCTCGGCGACGCTGCGTGCCTCTTCGCGACCGCGTGGCGCCAGAACACGATCGAAATCCTCACCGGATTCGGAGTCTTTTTCCGCCTTGGCATGGCGCATGAGAATAAGCTGTTTCATGCCGTTTCTATGGCCCAGAATTGCCCGACCGGCAAACCTGAAATCGCCACTTTACGCGATTTCGTGATCCTTATGGGGGAGCCTTGAGGTCGGCACCGGCTGCGGCGGTGTCAGCACACCACGCAGTTCCTGCAGGATCGATTTCTGCGGCCGCGGCGTGTGGGCCACGAACGGACGGCGCCCCGCCTCCATAAGTATGAGCCCGCCGGTCAGCGGCCAGATGCGCGGCAACACGTTTTCCAGCGCCCCTGCCCAGCGCAAAAGGCTGCGCAAGGGCGGTGCATAAAGAGCATAGGACCAGGCCAGCGGTTCCAGCTCGGCGTCACGCAGCGCGCTTTCCAGTTGCAGCCGACTATAGGGCTGGCCGTAGCCGAAGGGCGTCTTTTCAGCATGGGCCCAAAAGCCGCCACGCGCCGCCACGCCGAGGATCAGCTTGCCATTGGGCGCCAGAAGCCGCGAGGCTTCGAGCAGAAGGCCTTGTGGCGTGGGCAATTCTTCCAGCGCATGCACCATCAGGATGCGATCGAACAGCCCGGTCGGGAACGGCAGAGCCTCTTCCTCGACAAGCGTGGTGCGGACACGCATATCGGCGGGCCAGATTTCGGCGCCTTGCGCCGCCGGCATGGCCGAAAGGACGCGGCGCGCCTCATTGAAATGATCAAGATAGGGCGTGCAGTAGCCAAGACCCAACACATCGAGACCGCGCACATCGGGCCAGGCCTCGGCCAGCTTGCGCGCGATCAGGCGTTTGGCTACCAGCCCTTCGGGCGATGTGTAAAATCGGTTGAGGTCTTGGACCGGACGACGCAAGAATTTCCCTTATGAGGCTACAGCCTGTAAGATATAGACCCGTTTCGGGAAATTATCAGTGTAAATCCTAAGATCGGCCTAAAATACCATGTCCCTGATCATCGACACCTTCCCCGCCCTGCAGGACAATTACGGCTTCCTGCTCAAGGATGAGACCAGCGGCCAGGTGGCGATCATCGATGCGCCTGAACCACGCGCCATCACCGAACGGCTGAACACGTTGGGCTGGGACCAACTCGATCATATCCTCAACACCCACTGGCACCCCGATCATACCGGTGGCAACGCACTTTTGAAAAAGCGCTTCGGCGCCACGATCCATGGCCCGCAGGAAGTGACGCGCATCGCACCGCTCGATGAAGTGCTAAAGCCCGGCGATGTCTTTATGCTTGGTGAAACGCGCCTGGAGGTCATCGATCTGGGCGGCCATACGCTCGGCCATATCGGCTACGTCGATCGCACGGGCGGCAATTCCTTTATAGCCGACACCCTGTTTCCGCTCGGCTGTGGCCGGCTGTTCGAAGGCACGCAAGAGCAGATGTGGGCCAGCCTGCAACGCATCGCCGATCTGCCGGAGGAGACGATCCTCTACAGCGCCCACGAATATACTATGTCGAATTTGAAATTTGCCGAGAAGTTCTTGGAGAAGACGCCACTTTGGCCGCACGCGCCGCCACGATCCGTGCCTTGCGTGACCGCGGCGAACCGACCGTCCCGTCGACCGTGGCTGAGGAAAAGGCGACCAATCCGTTTCTGGTCTATCCGTTACGGGAAAAGGATTTTGCCGCGCAGGCTGCGAAATTTGGCGAGTTGCGCAAGGCAAAAGACCGGTTTTAGCGTCCGCCGGCTGTGTAGCTGGCCAACACCACATTGAAGATGCGCTTGGAGGAAACTCGACCGCCCCAGGTGCCGCGCGAGGTATCGAGCTTCATCACCAGCACACCATTTTGCACGGTGGCGCTCGGCGGCCGTCCTTCGACAAACTCAACCGAGCGGATGGGCTCAAGGATCTTGCGGCCGCGATTCTGCTGGGACACGCGCACCAGCGCCTGAGCGGTGACATCGGCGGCGTCGGCATAGAGGTAATCGGCGCCGGGCGTCACATCCGGGGCATCGAAACGGAAATTGCGGCCTACGGCCAGGCTGACACGCCGGCTGGCGCGCACCAGGGATTGAAACAACAGACCCGGCGACATCTTTCCGGGTGTAAAGGATTCGGCCTTGCCGGTGACAGCCACTGGATCGCCGGTCGGGCGGTCATCGCTGAACAGGATCATGCCGCCCCAGCGCGTCGATTTCAGAACCGGCTCACCGACATCATTTTTGTAGATGACATCGCCCTTGGGACCTTGAGTTGGGGTCAGGAGCCAGACTTCATCGTCGCCATCGAAGCGGACAAAGACGCTTTTTCCAGACTGATCGAGGACGAAGCTTTCGCCATCTTCAGAGGTAAAGTGCGCCACTGAGGGAGCCGAGGACGATTTCGCATCCTTGCCCTTCTTGCCGAACATGGCTTCTTTGAGCGAACGCGGCCCTTCCGCCATCGCGGTGCCGGATTGGGCTACGCAGATCGTCAGGATCAGGGCGCTTAAGAGTTGTATCAGGAGGTGTGCCGGGGACTTCTTCATTGAGTTGATGTCTAAGGTCCGACTTGGGCAGATTTAAGACGCGCTTCGACATAAATTAAGGCGAAAAACGTATACAAAAAAGGCGCCTGCGAGATCGCAAGCGCCTCTAAAATCCTATTACCGGCGGCTAAGCCGCTATGGTGAGACGAAAGTATTAACGTTTGAGCACCTGCCGCGACGTGTACTTTGGTACACGAGCAAGGGCGCGCAAAACGATGATACTTTGCAGACCACCAGAGCGTGCTTAGAGCATGTGTTGGCCGCCGTTGACGGCGATGGTGGCCCCCGTAATAAACGACGCCATGTCGGAGGCCAGGAAGGCGCAGATTTCGGCGACTTCTTCCGGCGTACCCAGACGGCCGACGGGAATACCGGCAACGATCTTTTCCAGAACGGGCGCGGCAATGGCGGAGACCATTTCGGTGCTGGTATAGCCCGGCGCCACGCAATTGACCGTGATGCCCTTGTTGGCCGATTCCATCGCCAAAGCCTTGGTAAAACCGATCATGCCGGCCTTGGCGGCCGAATAGTTGGTCTGGCCCGCCTGGCCCTTTTGGCCATTGATCGACGAGATATTGATGATGCGGCCGTAACCGCGCTCTCGCATGCCTTCGATGACTTGGCGCGTCATGTTGAACACGCTGTCCATATTGGTGTGGATGACGTCCTGCCACTGCTCTTTCGACATTTTGTGGAAGAAACCATCGCGTGTGATGCCGGCATTGTTGACCAGTACTTCGATAGGACCGAGCTTGGCCTCGACCTCTTTCACGGCGCGGGCGCAATCATCGAAATTGTCGACGCTGCCCTTGACGATAGTGACGCCATATTCTTCGGCGATCTTCCGCGCCGCCTCTTCGTTACCGGCGTAACCCGCCGCGACCGTCAGGCCGGCATCCTTCAAGCGCTTGACAATCGCCTTGCCAATACCGCGCGTGCCACCGGTGACCAGTGCTACTCTACCCATAAGAAAATCCCTCTCTGTAAAATTTTTTAAATTGATTCAACGGCCAAAGCGACACCCATGCCGCCGCCGATACACAGCGTGGCGAGGCCCTTTTTCGCGCCGGAACGCTGCATTTCGTGCAGCAGGGTCACCAGAACGCGGGCGCCGGAAGCGCCGATCGGGTGACCAATGGCGATCGCGCCGCCGTTGACATTGACCTTGCTGACATCCCAGACGAGTTCACGATTGACCGAAATGGCCTGCGCAGCGAAGGCTTCGTTGGCTTCGATCAGGTCGAGATCGCCGACCGACCAGTTAGCCTTGGCCAGAGCCTTGAGCGTGGCCTGGATCGGGCCGGTGCCCATGATAGCCGGATCGACACCGGAAATGCCGGAAGACACAATTCGGGCCAACGGCTTGAGGCCGCGCTTGTCGGCTTCGGCGCGCGACATCAGCACCACGGCGGCAGCGCCGTCGTTGAGGCCAGAAGCGTTGGCGGCAGTGACGGTGCCTTCCTTGTTGAAGGCCGGCTTGAGACCGGAAATGCTGTCGATGGTGACGCCGTGACGAATGAATTCATCCTTGTCGACGACCGTATCCCCTTTGCGACCCTTGATGGTATAGGGCGCAATTTCGGCGTCAAACTTGCCGGCCTTCTGCGCAGCCTCGGCCTTATTTTGCGAGGCGACAGCGAACTCATCCTGTTCCTGACGCGAAATGCCGAACTTCGTGGCGATGTTCTCGGCCGTCTGGCCCATGTGGTAGTTGTTGAAGGCGTCCCACAGGCCGTCTTTGATCATGGTGTCGATCATGGAGAGATCGCCCATCTTCTGGCCGGCGCGGATATAGGCGGCATGAGTCGCCATCGACATGCTTTCCTGACCACCGGCAACGACAATGGCGCTTTCACCGAGCGCGACCTGGGCTGCTCCCAGAGCGACCGCGCGCAGGCCGGAACCGCAGATCTGGTTGAGCGACCAGGCCGGGGCTTCATAAGGCACGCCTGCCTTGACCGAAGCCTGACGCGCCGGCCCCTGCCCTTGCGCGGCCTGCAAAACCTGGCCGAGAATGACTTCGTTGATGTCCGCTGGCTGAAGACCGGCGCGCTCGATCACAGCCTTGATGGCATGGGCGCCCAGATCATGCGCGGGAATGGCGGCGAAACTGCCAAGGAAAGAGCCCACGGGTGTGCGGGCGGCGGAGACGATAACGACTTCATTAACGGACATATTGGGTTTCCTTGGTAGTTTTTACGGTAGTCTTCTGGGTATCGTTTTCCGGAGATGAAAACACTTATTGCTAAGGGACTTAAGACACCTGACAGGCGAAATCAAGTTACACGGTTATGACGGTTCCTGAATAGTGGTTTCACTTTATGACCGTATGGGAGCCCTAACGTGAAGGCCGCGTCACGCACCAATTCGCCATGACAAAGCCTTAAGCCTTCAACTTTTTGTGCGCAATAAACAGCGCAACACGCCGGTAACCGCTATTGCGCAGGACACAATAGGTGGGGCCTTGTTTTAAAGGCGTTTGCGGCATTTCAACGCAGCCCCTTTACGCACAAGCAAAAAAGAGCTTATGTTGTGGGTGCGAAATGAATGCAACATAGCTTGCAGCGCAATAAACACATCAGGACGAGTCCAGGAGGCATCTATGGCAGAGACCAAGACACGGGCAAAACGCGGCGAAGGCGATCGCGTCATCATCAAGAAATACGCCAACCGGCGTTTGTACAATACTGCCACCAGCTCCTACGTCACGCTCGACAACCTGTCGGACATGGTCCGTCAGGGCGTTGACTTCGTGGTCTATGACGCCAAGAGCGGCGACGACATCACCCGCACCGTTCTGGCGCAGATCATCTTTGAAGAAGAGAGCCACGGCCAGAACCTGCTGCCGATCCAGTTCCTGCGCCAGCTCATCAGCTTCTATGGCGACAGCATGCAGAACCTGCTGCCGACCTACCTTGAAATGTCGCTCGATGGTTTCGCCAAGCAGCAGGAGCGCTTCCGCTCGCAATTCTCAACCGCTTTTGGCGGCACGCCCGGCCTCGGCTTCTTCGATGAGCAGGTGTCGCAAAACCTGGCCATGTTCGATCGTGCCATGCGTATGTTCTCGCCGTTCTCGTTCGCCAACACAGCCGGTCAGACGGGCGCAGCCGCACCGGATTACGCCGCACCATCGGAAAGCGCCCCTGCCGCCAAGCCTGAAACCGATCAGGTACGCGAACTGCGTCAGCAGATGGAAGCCATGAAGGCCCAGATCGACCAGTTGGCTTCAAAAGGCTAGGTGATACAGCGACTGTTCACCATGTGCGCGACAGTCGCACCTCCACATAGTTTTTTAGCAAAGATGCTGTAGGTTATGCCTATGAGTTCTGATAGCAAATTACCGGTGCCTGCCGGTCCCGTCATCGAGCACGAGCCCGGCTATACGCCGCGCGGCCGCAAACGCCGCGCGGCTACCGAAGCCGAGGATGCGACCTACGCGGCGCAAATGTTGAGTGGCGGCGAGAAACGCGGTCTGCGCGGCGGCCCCGAAACACTCGGGCGGGCAAAATCGACCTATCTCAAGTCGGAATATTCCGGCCCGAACGACCGCCGGCCGCAGCCAGGCCGCGTCACCAAGACTGAAATCTAACACTATTTTAGCGGCACGCTCTTTGCAGAGTGCAAGGCTCCTTACCAGCGGAGCCTTACGTGTTTTCCTTTACAAAAGCCCACAAAAGCCGCGGCCAGTGGACGCGCTTCGCGACGCGCGCCTTTGATATCTTCACCGTGACACTGATCTTCGCCGTGTTTGGATAGACACCGCCTAAGCATAATCACTGGATTATCCCGCAAGAAAATATATGTTTCATATACGAATCATATATGAGAATGGTCCATGGGTATTGTAAATATTGATGACGAGTTGCACGATCAGTTGCGCAGAGCGAGTACGGTTTCGCTGCGCTCGATCAACGCCCAGGCCACCTACTGGATCAGGATGGGCATGCTGTGCGAAACCAATCCCAGCTTAAGCTTCCAGGATATTGTGCAGCGTGAACTCAAGGCCGCTGGCGTAACAGCCCCCGCCCTTTCGGACAGCGCGGCATGATCAAGAGCCCAGAAGAGGTGCGGCTGATGTCTGAATCGGGCCGCCTTTTGGCATCCGTTTTTGGGTTTCTGGATAGAGTTTCTCTGGCAGGCCTGTCCACGCTGGATGTGGATACCATGGTCGAGCGCTACATAGTGGATGACCTGCAGGCCCGACCGGCCAGCAAGGGGCAATATGGCTATGGATTTGCGCTAAACTCCTCCATCAACGATGTGGTCTGCCATGGCGTGCCATCTGCGTCGGCTATCCTTAAGGACGGCGATATCGTCAATCTTGACATCACGCTTGAAAAGAACGGTTTTATCGCGGATTCGAGCAAAACCTATCTCATCGGCGCGGTAAAGCCGGCAGCCAGTCGACTGGTAAGCACTACCTATGAAGCGATGTGTATGGGCATTAAGGCGGTGCGCCCCGGCGCACGACTTGGTGATATTGGCTGGGCGATTGAGCGCCACGCCAAACGCAACGGCTATTCCGTGGTGCATGATTATTGCGGCCACGGCATCGGTCGGGATATGCACGAAGATCCGCAAATCCTTCACTTTGGCAAACCGGGAACAGGGCTGATGCTACGTGAAGGCATGGTTTTCACGATCGAGCCGATGCTTAATCAAGGCCGGCGCGGTGTAAAAACCGAAGCGGACGGCTGGACTATCAAGACAAAGGACGGCGGATTGTCAGCGCAGTTTGAACATACTGTGGCCGTGACAGCGTCCGGCGTATCGGTACTCACGTTACGCACGGACGAGACCTGCCCTCGATAGGGGTAAGACAAAACCCCGCCGGCAGCTCCGACGGGGTTCGTGATCTTGAAAGCTGTCCGAGCTTAGTGGCCGAAGTCGATATCCTTGCGCGCCGAGATGGCTGTGACAATAAAGCCGGCCAGAACGTCCATCAGCGTCATGAAGGTCAGCAGGAAAAAAATCGAGGTGGCAAAGGGCCGGAAGAGCAGGAACTCGACCAAAGAAACAATAAACAACACCATCGACAGCGAGTGGTTGACGATGGCGACGCTGTCGGACTTGGTCGATTTGAGCAGTTCAAAAAACAGACAGATCAGGGCCCCGAAGAGGATGATATCGCCAATGCTGATGGCCCAGCGCGTACCAGGCGACGGCATGGGCATATTAATCAGTATCTGCGTCGAAGCGTTATAGGCCGACGCCGGATCGGTGCCGCCAAAAAGCGAAAACAGCGCCAGAATATTGTAAACGGCGAACGGTATAACCAATAAAGGAAATGCGGTAAGCAAGCTGAACCCCTTCTTGTGCTCTGTGGCCGGCGGTTGTTTATCGTACATGCCGATAGCCGCTTCCTGAGCAATGAGATCGCGGTCGATAGCCATACAACTTCTCCCTTTATGCCGTTTCAGCTTTCACTGACGTATCCAGGCCGACGTAAACGACGATTTAACCACATTACACCCGGTAAATCAGAAAGCGCTACAGCTAAACGTCCGATATTGGTATATTTGGACTGACCTGTGGTACGTAAGCGATCATCGACAGGTTCAAATAAAATTTCAAAGCCTTCCCGCGTCACCAGCGATGGCAGGTAGCGGTGCATCTGATCGAAGTAGGGCAGACGCAGGAAAACCTCACGACGCAAGGCTTTCAGGCCGCAGCCTGTGTCATCGGCCTTGTCGTTGAGCAGTCTCTTGCGGATGCTGTTGGCCCAGCGCGACGCCCATTTCTTTGACGCCGTATCCTGACGATTGCGACGCTGACCGGCCACCATGCCGATATCCGGCGCCGCCTCACTCAGGATTTTCGCCATGCGGGCGGCATCGGCCGCCGGATTCTGACCGTCGCCGTCGAGCGTGACGACAATATCGCCCTTTGCCGCGAAAAAACCGCTGCGCATGGCGCCGCTCTTGCCGACGTTCTTTTCGTGACGCAGCACGCGCAAAGCCAGGATATCGGCCTTCGCCGCCACCAGACGCGCGTGGGTGTCGTCGCGGCTAGCGTCATCGACCATGAGGATCTCGTAGCCACCGACGCCGAAGAGCTTTGAAAACTCCGCCTCGATTTCTCTGGCGACTTGTACGCAAGCGCCTTCTTCGTTATAGACGGGCACCACGGCAGAGACGGTTACAGGCATGTGAAGCTCGTATCGGGAGTTAGGGCAAAGGCTTGAAACCCATTGGGTTTTGAGCCGTCATAGGCTCTTTGACCGCTGACGTAAATAGTTATCGCCCGCAAGCTGTCGCGGTCTTTGAGGGGTTTCATGGCCGGCATCACTTTACAAGGCATGATCCAGCTTCTGCAAGGCCCCTTTGTCCGCATGGCCTCGAAGGGCCGACGCGGGCCGCTGCTGGCCGCCCTGCTCGCATTTATCGTCGCCCTGCCCTGCGCCCTTATGCTGCCGCCGCTCGACCGAGATGAGTTGCGTTTCGTGCAGGCCTCGGCGCAAATGATGGAAACGCACGACTTTATCAAAATCAACGTGCAGGAGGTGCCACGCTACAAGAAGCCGGTCGGCATCCATTGGCTGCAGGTGGCGGCCGTCAAACTGACCTCCAAGGTGGCCAAACGCGATATCTTTCCTTACCGCCTGCCCTCGCTGCTCGGCGCAGCGCTGGCGGCGTTTGCCTGCGCCTGGGGCGCTTCCTATGCCTTCGGCACCCGAATAGGCACCAAGGCCGGGCTTCTTTTCGCCGTTACCTTCATGCTGTCGACAGAAGCCTTCTGGGCCAAGACCGACGCCGTTCAGTGCGGGCTGGTGACCCTGATGATGGCGTCGCTGGCGCAGATCTACCTGCGCACCCGTGACCTCGGCATGGATGATCCGCGGCCGAAAATGCCCTGGCTTAAGCTGGTGTTCTGGTTGGCGGTCGCCGGCACTATCCTGATCAAGATCATCATCGGCCCGATGATACTGGCCGCAACCCTGCTGACGCTCTTTGCCTGGGACCGCAAGGTGCGCTGGGCGCGCAATCTAAGCTCGGGCTGGGGTCTGATCCTTGTCCTGCTCATCTGCGGCCCGTGGTTTATGGCGATCACCGTGGCCACCGACGGCCAGTTCTGGGTCGGGGCGGTTGGCAAGGATTTCGCCGACAAGATCAGCGGCGGCTCCGAAGGCCATGGCGGCTGGCCGGGCTACCATCTGGCCCTGTTGCCCATTACCCTGTTCCCGGCGGCCTGGTTCCTCGGCGGCGCGCTGCAGACGGCGATCTCGCGTCGGCATGAGGCGGCCATACGCTTTGCCATCGCCTGGTTCCTGCCGGCCTTTATCATCTTCGAGCTGTCGCCGACCAAGCTGCCGCACTACACCCTGCCGGCTTTTGGCGCCTTGATCTGGCTGTGCGCCGTCTCGATGGATGTGCCGTTGAAGACCTGGGCCAAGGCGCTAAATGTCACCGCAGGAACCATCGGCGGGCTGGTGATCTCCGTGATCGCCATCGCCGGCTACCATCTCTACGGCGCCTCCGATGCCCTGATTTTCGTCGTCGCCGTGGTGTCGTCGGCGCTTGCACTTGCTGTCCTCGGTGGCTGGCTGATGTGGCGCAATCGCCAGCGTGCCGGTTTCGCTTTCCTGCTGGCGGCCGGCATATTGACGCATCTCAGCTTCGTCAGCGAGCTTGCGCATCTGAAGCCATTGTGGATTTCAAAGATGCTGGAGACGGCGCTGGTGACGGCGCATCTCGATCCGCGCCAAGGCGTAGCGCCCGGGCCGGTGGCCATCATCGGCTATGCCGAACCGAGCTTCGTCTTCGCTATGGGCACCAAAACGGAGTTGCTCAACGAAGACGCCAAAGGCGCCGTCGCCGCCCTGCGGGAAGGCCGGCCAGTCTTTGTTGAATCGAAGTTTGAAAAGGCGTTTCAGGCGGAAGCCAAGGCTGCCGGTATCGTTCCGCACGCGGTCAGCCAGATCAAAGGTCATAACTATAATGGCCATGATCAGGCGCTGACGCTTTACAGCAACACGCCCACTGTCAGTAAATAGCAGGCCTTATTCGGCCGGCAGATCGCTATCCTCATCGTCCCTAAGGCGCTTGCGGGTCATGGCACGCGCCACCGACACGGATACGATCACGGGCGACAGCAGCCAGACATAGGCCATGCGCCATATCCCCTTACCCTTGGCGCGCTTCTTGAAATAGTAGGTCAGGCCATTGCCCTTGTTACGTTCGACAAACATCGGTTCGACGCGCGAGGTATGACCTTCGTGAACCACCTCAGCCTGAGGATGGAACAAAACCGTGCCGCCCATCTCACGAGCACGCCAGCACAGGTCAACGTCCTCAACATGCAGGAAGAAATTGCTGTCAAAGCCTTTCAAACGGGCGAAATCTCGCTTCGAGACCGCGAAACAGGCACCGGAAATCGTCGGGACAGGCGCAGGGCCCGCCGGTAGCGGCTGATCCTCATAGTGAATTTCGTACTTTTGCAAGGCCGGTATCCATTTGAAAAGATGCAGCAGTGACACGAGTGTTGTCACCGGCGTTACCTCGCCGCGTCTGGCACCGCGCTGCTCGCTCATATCGGGGTTCAGGAGACGCGCACCGACGATGCAGGGCGACGGCTGATTCCTGGCCGCCTCGATCAGGCGGCGTGTGCAATCATGCTGCAGCATGGCGTCCGGATTAAGGAAAACCAGCCACGGCTGATTGGCGAGGATAGCGCCCAGATTGGCAGCGCGGCCAAAACCAATATTGCCATGCCCCTGAACCAGCAGGATGTGATCATGATCTTCCTTAAGGTCACGCAGCATCTGTGCGACCTTCTCGGATGAACCATTGTCGATAATAATAAACTGGGTCACATGCGGATCGTTCATCACCCGGTTTATGCTGTCAAACAACACTTTGCCAGTATGGAAAACGATCATGATGACCGTGATGCCGTCTGCCGCATTCGCATCGCCCCCCAAGTCCAGATGCTGGACGAAGTAATTCGCCTCACTGGTGGCGAGCTTGCGCTCCTTGAGCATGTCGATGATGGAGGGCGGCAGATGGTTCATGCGTCACGTGTCCTTAGATCTGGGGGCGTGGCTTCTGCCGACAGGCGCGCGACGGCATCCGCCACGCTCAGAATGGTCTGGCCTTCGGAGCCGAGGAAACGCAGGGCGACTTCGCCCGTTTCGGCTTCCTTGCGACCGACGACGGCGATCACCGGCACCTTGGCCAGCGAGTGCTCGCGCACCTTGTAATTGATCTTTTCATTGCGCAGATCGGTATCGACGCGCAGGCCCGCCTTGCGCAGGGCCGCCGCGACGGTCTCCGCGTAAGGATTGGCGTCCGAGGTGATCGGCGCGATGACGACCTGAACGGGGGCCAACCAGATCGGGAACTTGCCTGCGTAGTTTTCGATCATGATGCCGATGAAGCGCTCGAACGAGCCTAAGATCGCGCGGTGAAGCATGACCGGACGCTGGCGCGAACCGTCTTCGGCGACATATTCGGCATCGAGACGTTCGGGCAACACATAGTCGAGTTGCAGGGTGCCGCAGGTCCATTCGCGGCCGATGGCGTCCTTGACAATGAAATCGAGCTTGGGCGCATAGAAGGCGCCGTCGCCTTCGGCGATCACCACCTCGACGCCGGCCTGACGCGCGGCTTCCGCCAGCATGCCTTCGGCCTTGTCCCAGAATTCATCCGAACCGGCGCGGTTTTCAGGGCGCGTGGCCAGGTTGATATAAGCCGTTTCCATGCCGAGATCGGCGTGGATCATGCGGGTCAGGCGCACGAACTTCTCGGTTTCCTCAACGATCTGGTCTTCGCGGCAGAAGATGTGGGCATCGTCCTGCGTGAAGCCGCGCACGCGCATCAGACCGTGCAGCGAACCCGACGGCTCATAGCGGTGACAGGCGCCGAATTCGGCCATGCGCATCGGCAGTTCCTTATAGGAACGCAAACCGACCTTGAAGATCTGGACGTGGCCGGGGCAGTTCATCGGCTTGAGCGAAAGCGTTTCAGCTTCAACCGTTTCGCAGACGAACATGTTGGGGCGATACTTTTCCCAGTGACCGGACTTTTCCCAGAAGGAACGATCAAGCACCTGCGGCGTCTTGACCTCAACATAGCCGGAATCATCGAGACGGCGGCGCATATAGGCCTCAAGCGTGCGCCAAAGCTGCCAGCCCTTGGGGTGCCAGAACACCATGCCGCGACCCTCTTCCTGCATGTGGAATAGATCCATGGCGCGACCGATCTTGCGGTGATCGCGCTTTTCGGCTTCCTCGATGCGGGTGATATAGGCTTCGAGATCAGCATCCGTGGCCCAGGCCGTACCATAGATGCGCTGCAATTGCGCATTGTTGTGGTCGCCGCGCCAGTAGGCGCCGGCTAGCTTGGTCAGCTTGAAGGCCTTGCCGATGAACTTCGACGACGGCAGGTGCGGCCCGCGGCACAGATCCTTCCAGCTATCGCCGTGGCGATACATGGTGATGGTTTCCGTACCCGGCAGATCCCGAATAATCTCGGCCTTGTAGGCCTCACCGATCGATTTCGAAATGTTTGATGGCGTCGTCGCGGTCCCAGACCTCGCGCACGATCTTCTCGTCGCGGTCGACGATCTCTTTCATCTTGGCTTCGATTTTGGCGAAGTCGTCGGTGCTGAAAGGCTCGTCGCGGGCGAAATCGTAATAAAAGCCGTCCTCGATCGATGGCCCGATGGTCACCTGCGTATTCGGGAACAGTTCCTGAACCGCCTCGGCCAGGATGTGGGCCGTGTCGTGACGTATGACTTCGAGCGCCTCAGGGGCGTCGCGCGTCAAGATTTCCAAAGCCCCCCCCTCTTCCAGTGGCCGGTCGAGATCAAGCAGCGTACCATCGAGCTTGATCAGAACGGCCTTCTTCGCCAGCGATTTTGACAGGCTTTCGGCAATGGCCCTGCCGGTTGTCCCCCTGTCGAAGCTGCGAACGGCGCCATCGGGAAACGTCAAGTCTATCATCATCTTAGTCACTCTCGTCTCGCGACCTGTAGCCCTTACGGCGGGCTTCATCGCGCAATAAATATAATAAGGTTTCGATGTGGTCTTGGAAAACCAGCACGAAACCGGGTTTGATGTGCCGCGAAAACGCCACACCAGACCTTACTCTTTGGGTTCCTTCGGCAGAACCGGATCGTAGCCGCTGCCGCCCCCCGGCCGACAGCGACAGATACGCTTAAACCCCATCCATGATCCTTTTATAGGGCCGTGGATAATCATGGCTTCAGCAGTATATTCCGAACAGGTCGGCCGGAAACGGCAGCCCTGACCGATATAGGGCGACAATGTGAGCTTGTAGGCCCTCAGCGCCGCACGCACGGAACGTTCGTAAAGAGCGGTCATGTGCCATCGAATGGAGAAAAAGTTGAACCGCGTCAACCCTGCAAATATCCGCCCCCGCGTTAGGGATATTATGGAGCTTATTTTCGCCTGAATGGCAAGCGCGTCAGAGCACAACCTGACATTTAATTTTACAAGCGTGACGAAATAGCCGCAACTGTGGCATCAAACGCCAGCAGGGTCGAGGCGTGGCGCGCCGGGAAGTCCTTGACAGAAGAGAGAATTCTCAAATCCTCGAAACGTAGCGGAAAGTCTGTCGGCTCACCTTTAAGGAGATGACGCAGGGCATCGCGCGCTTCTGTCACCTCTGCGGCGGTAGCGCCGATGACATGCTGACTGAGAATCGCCGCACTGGCCTGACCGAGCGCGCAGGCCTGCACCTGCTGGGCGAATTCAGTGATCACTTCGCCGTCCATATTCAGCTCGATATGGATGGTAGAGCCACACAGCTTGGCGACCTTATCGGCCACGCCTTGCGGCGTCGCCAGATGACCGACGTGCTGAAGCTGCGTGGTGCTGCGCAGGATTTCGCGGGAATAGAGGTTGTCGATCATGAGGCCTAGATGGGTTGCGCGCCGAACATGCGCAAGGCGCTACTTGCTGCCGAACGGGCCAAACAGTTTCGGACCGCGCCAGTTGGGTTTTTTCTTGGCCAGGGGTTCAGCATCCGGGTTAGCCTTGGCGGCCTGTGGCGCGGGCGTATACGGATTGGCGGCAAATTGCGCCTCGGCCTTGTTTTTCAAGGCCTCGCCAAACGCCTCGAAACCCGTACGGATAAGGCTGCGATAGCGCTTGCCTTCGCGTTCCGACAGATAGCCGTTGAACATGGCGCCAATCGAAAAGCCCGCGCCGGTATCACTCAGAATATCGAACTCGAAATAGCGCACCAGGGTGCCGGCATAGAAGGGCTTGGGCACGCTGACATGGATATGCGACAGCGGCGTCCAGTCGGCGATAAAGCCGTCCGTCTCCCAGGTGCCCAGGCCTTCGTAATACTCCTCAAGGTGGACCGGCGCGCCAAAGGACAGCCTGGCGTCCGTCTTTTTGTGGATCGGGCTCCATTGCGGCCAGGCATTGATATCGGCGATGATGGCATAGACATCATCGACGGGCGCGGCGATGCCGACGCGGTGTTCGATCTTCAAACCCATCAGTTCGTCGCCTTTACTTTCCAGCTTGCACCGCCGGCGCTGTCCATGACCTCGATATTGAGCGCATCCAGTTCCTTGCGGATGCGATCGGCTTCCGGCCAGTTCTTTTCCGCCCGCGCCACCGCACGCGCCGCGATCAGGGCTTCAACCTGCGCCGTCAGATCGTCACCCGCGCCCTGCTTGAACCAAGCCTCGGGGTCTTGTTGAAGAATGCCGAGGACAAGGCCCATTTCCAAAATATTGCTTTTAAGATCGGACGCAACCGCCAGATTTTTTTCGCCTAAAGCCTTTTCCAAACTATTTGCCACAAAGAAAATATTACTTATTTGACCGGGGGTATTCAGATCTTCAAGCAGGCTCTGATGGTTGACATAAGTGTATTGTCCGCGACCTTTAACTTCTACAACGGGAACATCAACCGCTCTACGCAGCAATCCATATAGCTTATCGAGGTTGTTCCGACTCTGCTCCAACAGTTCCGGGGTCCAGTTGAGCGGAGACCGATAATGCCCGCTTAACAAGGCCCAGCGGATCACTTCACCCGGATAATCCTTAATCAGGTCATGCACGAGCACAACATTGCCCAAGGACTTCGACATCTTCTCACCGGAGAAATCGAGGAAGCCGTTGTGCATCCAATAACGCGCATAGGCCGCCGGATCAGAGTGACCGTGGGCGGCGCAGGACTGCGCGATCTCGTTGGTGTGATGCGGGAAGATCAGATCCTGACCACCGCCATGGATGTCGATCGGCAACTGCAAGACCGCCTCGCTCATCGCCGAACATTCGATATGCCAGCCCGGACGACCCGGCAAATCTTGTGGCCCAGGCCAGACCGGCTCACCGGGTTTGGAGGGTTTCCACAGCACGAAGTCAGCGGCGGCGTCCTTATTTTCGGCCACCTCGACACGCGCCCCGGCGATCATATCGTCAAGCGAGCGCTTGGCCAGCTTGCCATAACGACCTGATCCACCATCGTAATCGGCCACACGGAACAGGACTTCGCCGTCGTCTGTGACATAGGCCGCTTTCCGCTCGATGAGATCTTCGATCATCGCCACCATGTCGGGCATGTGGTCGGTGGCACGAGGCTGATAGGTCGGCGGCAGCGCATTCAGCGCCGCCATATCGGCATTATAGATGTCGGCGTAACGGTTGGTGATCACCGAGATATCGACGCCCTCGTCCATGGCCTTCTTGTTGATCTTGTCATCCACGTCGGTGATGTTGCGGGCGTAAACGACATGGTCTTCGCCATACAGATGACGCAACAGACGAAACAGCACGTCGAAAACCACGACCGGTCGCGCGTTACCAATATGAGCGTAATTATAGACGGTCGGCCCGCAGACATACAGCGTCACACGCTCAGGATTGTTGGGCTTAAATTCGACCTTTTGGCCGCTCAGCGTGTCGTGAATATGCAGTTTCATCAGCGTTTTTGGAGAATTTCGGTTGTAATCAAATGGCTCCCACCCATATAGACGCGGCAAGCCCCCAATGCCACGTAAAATCTGCACCATGTAAAATCTTGGCCAGAGTGATCCAATTTTCGCAAGGACGTAGTATAAGGGGCTCTAATGTTGGTTTTTGGTACTGCCATAAACTGACCGGCCCACATGCAAGAACGCCACGGCACGCGCCGGCTGATTTTATGCGGGTTATATTGTGAGGGATACCGCGCGTCCTTCCGGAACCGTCGTTCCGGCGCCACTGGGTAGCCCTGGGAACCGAATGTATTATGGATAGCCTTGATCCTGTGTCGAACCTGACCACCGAAGCGAACAACCTGCTCAACACCTCCAAGCCCAAGAGCGTCGTCACCTACACCAACCGCCCGTCGCGCGAAGAAGCGATGGCCGCCGTCAAGACGCTGCTGGCCTGGGCCGGTGACGATCCCGAACGCGAAGGCCTGCTCGATACGCCCAAGCGCGTCGTCGATGCCTACGGCGAATGGTTCCAGGGCTATACCGAAGACCCAGCCAAGGAACTGTCGCGCACCTTTGAGGACGTGCAGGGCTATGACGATATGGTCATGCTGCGCGAAATCGATGTCGAATTGCACTGCGAGCATCACATGGCGCCCTTCCTCGGGAAGGCCTGGGTGGCCTATATGCCGACCTCCAAGGTCGTCGGCATTTCCAAGATCGCCCGCGTTGTCGAAATCTTCGCCAAGCGCCTGCAAACGCAGGAAACCATGACAAAGCAGGTGGCGGACGCGCTGGAAGAGTCGTTGGCGCCGCTGGGGGTCGCCGTCCTGATCGACGCCGAACACCAGTGCATGAGCACGCGCGGCGTCCACCACAAGAACGTCACCACGGTCACAACGCGCTTCACCGGCGTGTTCAAGACGGATCAGGCCCTGCAAGATCGCTTTTTGCGCCTGATTCATCGCTAAGCCTTATCTCTTTCTGAAAAAAGCGGCCCCGCTCCGGCAGGGCCGCTTTTTTATGCCCCTCATAGCCGCCCCTCATTATATTTAATTGCTTTGCTTTACAAAGCATCATGTAAGGCATAATTTATGGCCACGCAATACGTATTATGGAGGAGAAGACCATGGCCATGAAACTCGGTGGCAAAAGCGGCCGCTACAGCGTCGCGCAAAATTCCGACATCAACGTCACGCCCTTCGTGGACGTCATGCTGGTTCTGCTAATCATCTTTATGGTATCGATTCCGGCCGCCACGGTCTCGATCAAGCTTGATATGCCACCGGCTGAAGGCCCGACAAGCCAACGTCCAGACCCGGTGTTCATCTCCGTCATGGGACCGGACGACATCTATATCGGCGCGCAGAAGACCAGCATGGCCACCCTGATCAGCGATGTGACGGCGGCCTTGCGCGTTTCAGACCCGAACACGCCTCTGAGCGAACAACGCGTGCTGGTGCGCGGCGATAAAGATATAAGCTATGCCGACTTCATCGCGGTGATCAACCAGCTCCAGCAGAACGGCTACGTCAAGATCGGCCTGATCAACGAAGACATTGTCTAAGCGTCCTTGGGTATAGGCGTCCTTGGCGCTGGCTGTCCGTGGCACCGGTGAACGCCGGAAGCCGTTCGGTTTTCGGCGTTTTTAATTGAGAACGGCGCTCCGGCATGAAATATTCTTAATCTCTGCCTCTTATGACCGCCTTTCAGGCTTTACATTTAACTCTGACTTGTCCTAAATCGCTACCGACAGGTCAGACAGGCAGCGCCACCCGTGCGCCGTCCGTGGCCTAACGGCATATGTTTGTCCCCTGCGGATCGCGTCCGCGGAGGCTTTAAGGGAGTTAAACTATGGGCGCTAAGCTCGGTGGCGGTGGCGGCGGTAAGTATACGGTCGCGCAAAATTCGGACATCAACGTCACGCCTTTCGTGGACGTCATGCTCGTTCTCCTCATCATCTTCATGGTGTCCATCCCGGCCGCCACGGTGTCTATCAAGCTCGACCTGCCGCCCGCAAAGGCGCCGCCCACGAACGAAAAGAAGCCGGATCCGGTCTTTATCTCGATCATGGGCCCTGAAGACATCTATATCGGGCCACAAAAGACCAGCATGGACCGCCTGATCGGCGACGTCGCAGCTGCCCTTCGCGTCACCGACCCCAACACCCCGCTCAGCGAGCAGCGTATTCTGGTGCGTGGCGACAAGGACATCAAGTATGATGACTTCGTGAAGGTGATCAACGAGCTGCAACAAAACGGCTACCTCAAGATCGGCCTGATCAACGAAGACATCGAATAGTCTTTGGTCTACCCCTTCGAAAAACCCCGGCAGGTTCTCCTGCCGGGGTTTTTTATTGTGTCATACCGCCATAGGGTGTTAAGGCCAGCCCCATGACCTCACCGACATCAGCCGAAGACTTTAGCGACGACATCGACGACCTCCTGGACGACAGCGCGGATGTGGTTGGTGACGTTCAGACCCTGGCCACCACAATCGATGCCGACAGCAACGATCTGGGCGACCGGCTAGACCGCGTGCTCGCCGGCCACTTCCCCGATCTATCGCGCGCACGCCTGCAGGCCCTCATCAGCGAAGGCCGCCTGAGTTTTCAGGGCAAGGTGATCAGCGACGGCAAGCACAAGGCGAAGGCCGGCGACTACAGCCTCATCATCCCCGCCCCGACCAACGCCACACCCGAACCGCAAGACTTGCCGCTGGAAATCCTGTTCGAAGACGAACACCTGATCGTGGTCAACAAGCCGGTCGGCATGGCGGCGCACCCGGCACCCGGCACACGCGACGGCACCCTGGTCAACGCCCTGCTCTATCATTGCGGCGATTCGCTATCCGGCATCGGTGGAGTACTGCGTCCCGGCATCGTCCACCGCCTCGATAAGGACACCTCCGGCATTCTGGTCGCCGCCAAGTCCGATGTGGTCCACCGCGCTTTGAGCGAACTGTTCGCCCGCCACGATATAGACCGCGAATACCGCGCCATCGTCAGAGGCTCGCCCAAATATATGACCGGCACCGTGACGACGCGTCTTGGCCGTTCACACCACGACCGCAAGAAGATGGCCGTCTTGCGCGCCGGCGGCCGCGAAGCGATCACGCACTATCGGCTGGAAGAGGTCTATGGCGACGACAAGCCCTTGGCCGCGCTGCTGACCTGCCGTCTCGAAACCGGCCGCACCCACCAGATCCGTGTGCATATGGCACATCTCGGCTGCCCGTGCCTCGGCGATCCAGTCTATGGTTCCGGCGCGCCGGCTAAAGAGGTTCAGGTTATTCTGAAAGAGCTGGATTTCAACCGCCAGGCCCTGCATGCCGGCCTGCTTGGCTTTGTGCATCCGGTGACGGGCGAAAAACTGAAATTCAAAGCCCCCCTGCCCGACGATATGCAGGAACTGGTCGATGCCCTGGCGGATATGAACTGAATTAAATCACAGGGGCCGACCGGCCCCCGCCCGACGTTTCGGGCGAGCCTGACGACGTCTTGGTCGTCGCGGCGCTTGAGCGAAAAAGCACAATGCCTCCTCTTCGAGGCATTGTGCAGCGCACTCACCGAACTGTGATCCTGTAACACCGTGCGTTTATGATAGATTTGCCCTCCCAAATCGCTTTTGACTCGGATTTTAACGTTTTACCTGAGCGGGGGTCTTTTTTTCGTCAAAAGGCTTCCTAAATCTACACACAGTTGTCGGGCATGTTACCCCCTCCAGTGTGTCCCCCTCACACGACAAGGCGCTGGTCTCATGTCCGACACGATCTCCTATTCTGACCTATCGTCAGAGTCCCAATCCGACAAGGCTTCACCAGAAAGCGATAAACCGATGAGTTCTCTTGCCCTGACCTCTTCATCCAATCTTGCTACGCGCGACGGCGCCAGCCTGCCGGCCCTCACCCCGGACGGCGGCCTCAATCGTTATCTGTCTGAAATCCGCAAATTCCCCATGCTGCCCAAGGACGAAGAGTTCATGCTGGCCAAGCGCTGGGCCGAACACCAGGACCCGAAGGCCGCGCACAAGCTGGTCACCTCGCACCTGCGCCTCGTCGCCAAAATCGCCATGGGTTATCGCGGCTACGGCCTGCCGGTCGGCGAAGTGATCTCCGAAGGCAATGTCGGCCTGATGCAGGCGGTCAAGAAATTCGATCCCGATCGCGGCTTCCGCCTCGCCACCTACGCCATGTGGTGGATCAAGGCCTCGATCCAGGAATACGTCCTGCGTTCGTGGTCGCTGGTCAAGATGGGCACCACCGCCGCGCAGAAGAAGCTGTTCTTCAACCTGCGCAAGGTGAAGTCGGAAATCTCGGCGCTGGAAGAAGGCGACCTGCGTCACGAGCACGTCGAACAGATCGCCACCAAGCTGGGCGTATCGGAAACCGACGTCATCAACATGAACCGCCGCATGTCCTCGGCCGATTCGTCGCTGAATGCGCCCTTGCGCGCTTCAGAAGGCGATTCAGAGTGGCAAGACTGGCTGGTCGATGACAAGCAACAGAGCCAGGAAACGGTTCTGGCCGACAATCAGGAATACGGTCAGCGCATGGACCTGCTCCAGGCCGCCATGGGCGAACTGAACGAGCGCGAAAAGGAAATCCTGACCGAGCGCCGCCTGAAGGATTCGCCCACTACGCTGGAAGACCTGGCCGAGCGCTTCGGCGTTTCGCGCGAACGCGTCCGCCAGATCGAGGTGCGCGCCTTTGAAAAGCTGCAGAAGGCCATGGTCGCGGCCTCTATCGCCGCTACCCCCATTTCGGCCTAAGTCTGCTTGCCGTTTGAACGCTAAAAGCCGGTCCGCAAGGGCCGGTTTTTTATTGCCCCCGCACAAATATATTGCCGGTCAGTCGTCCGACCAGCGGGTCTTCGCTAAACACCATGTCATCCGGAATAATACCGGAATGCAAGAGATTGCCCTGATAGATGATCAGGCGATCAGCCGCGCCTTCTATGAAGCCGGTCCGCTCAAAAAAGGATGTGGAGCCCGACATATAGCCACGTGCGGCCTGTTCCGCCTCGCTTTGCCGTACTGCACTGTAAGCGTCACGATTGCCCTCGGTAACCTGCTCGATACCCGTGGCGCGATGACGGTAAAAGGCGGTTCCTGATCCGGGCGTGTCGCTCAGATAATGCAGAACCGCCAGATAGCCGGGATGTGTTTGATCGAAATGCGGCGCCTTCTGTCCGGACAGAAGGCTTTCCGGCGACGTCGTCACCATGGAAAAGCTGGCTTCCTGAAGTGAGAATCCTTTAAATCCAAACACCTCGCCAATAAAGGGGACGCAAGCCTCAACCGTGCGTGCAACATAGCCAAAGCCGGCAGGGTCCGACGGCAGCAAAAGGCGGCGCAGGCCCGGATAGCGTGTGGTGCGCTCGGCAGGAAACGGCGCCAGAGTCTTGGCCAAGGCACGTATCTCCTGCAAGGCGCCCGAAAAATCATCGAGAATCAGGATGGGCGCCTGGGACTGGCCAAAGGTTAGAACTTGGGATTTCATGGACGATCAGGCTGGAGATGGGAATGACCGCCAGACTACGTCATTTCGCCGACAAAGAAACGCTATAAAGCGCGATATGTCAGGCGGCCTTACCAGCGCCAGGCGCATCTTCAATCTTGAACAGCCTAGCCAGCACGGCCACGGGCGCTTTCAGCATGTCGCCGGTCATGCTGGAGGACTTGTAGGCCTGGAAGATTTCGGTCACGGCGCCTTTAAATTCCGGATGGGGGATCGCTTTACAGGCCGGCACCAGAACTTCGAGCTGGGCCGTGATGGCGCGCCTCGCCTGTTTGCGATCCGTATCGAATTGCTGGCTGGCAGCGCGCAGGATGCGCACACTCTGCTCAATCCGCTTCATGCCATCCGACATGGTCTCCGGTGCGCGCGTGCTGGGGCCGGAGCCGGAATTGAAGCGTCGGCGATCGGGCCCGACATACATCACCGCCTCGATCCACGGCGGAGACTTGGTGACGACGTGTTCCAGGCGCTTGAGCAGGTCGCCCGAGGCGAACGGCTTCTTCATGATCTCATCACTGCCGCAATCGCGCGCTTCCTTCAGCGTTTCCGGCAGTTCATTCGGCGCCATCATGATGACGGGAATCTTGCGGCATGGCAGGTCGGAGCGACGCAGGGCGGTTATAAATTTGGCGCCTTCAAGTTTCGGTCCCTTAAGATCACAGAAGATAATCTGGGGATCGAAGGTCTCGCACAGGACCTCGGCGCGGCGGTCGTCGTTTTCGACCTGGACCTTCTCGACGCCCAGAACGCGCAGCATATCCATCAGGATGCGCGCATAGGCGGGATTGCTCTCAAGCACCAGCACCCGCTTGAGATGCGGCTTCAGTTTGGCGGCCAGTTTTGGATCGAGCGAGAACAAGGATGACTCACGACAGGAATGATTATCATGAGCGTACACCCTATTGGTAAAAATAGATTTTACCGTGCAGTGCAAAAGGCCACAAAAAATAAGGCGCCGATTGCTCGGCGCCCTTTGGATTTTTTTCTGGCCTGTTAGTCCTGAAACGGATCACGCATCAGGATGGTGTCCTCACGCTCCGGCGAGGTCGACAACAGCGCCACCGGCGCGCCGATTAGTTCTTCGATGCGGCGGACATATTTGACGGCGTTACCCGGAAGGTCTTTCCACGAACGCGCGCCTTGCGTGCTCTCGCTCCAGCCTTCGATCTCCTCATAGACCGGCTCGATGCCCTGCTGGTCCTTAAAGCTGGCCGGCAGATAGTCGAGCACCCGTTCACCGACCTTGTAGCCGACACAGACCTTGATGGTTTCGATGCCGTCGAGGATGTCGAGCTTGGTCAGGGCGATACCATCGATGCCATTGATGGCGATCGACTGGCGCGCCAGAACCGCATCCAGCCAGCCGACGCGACGGGCGCGGCCGGTAACCGTTCCGAATTCATGACCGCGCGTGGCAATGCCCTGCCCAATCTCGTCAAACAGTTCGGTGGGGAACGGGCCGGAACCAACGCGGGTGGTGTAGGCTTTCAGGATGCCGAGAACATAGCCGACCGACTTCGGGCCCATGCCGGAACCGGCAGCGGCCTGGCCAGCCACGGTGTTGGACGAGGTGACGAACGGATAGGTGCCATGGTCGATATCGAGCAGAGCACCTTGCGCGCCTTCAAACAGGATGCGCTTACCTGCTTGCTTGGCCTTGTCGAGCACATACCAGACCGGCTGAGCGAAAGGCAGCAGACGCGGCGCGATGTCCTTGAGCTTCTGGGTCAGGGCGGCCACATCGACCGGCTCGAGGCCGAGCCCCGAACGCAGGGCGTTGTGGTGCGCCAGCAGGCGATCGATTTTCGATTCCAGCGCATCGAGATCAGCCAGATCGGCGACGCGGATGGCGCGACGGCCCACCTTGTCTTCGTAGGCCGGACCGATGCCGCGGCCGGTGGTGCCGATCTTGCCGGCGCCGGCTGCGGCTTCGCGCGCGATATCGAGTTCGGAGTGGATCGGCAGAATCAGGCATGCGTTGTCGGCCAGCACCAGAAGTTCAGGCGTAATCTTGAGGCCCAGCGCTTCGACGCGGCCGATTTCATCGAACAGCGCCCACGGATCAATGACCACGCCATTGCCAACAATGCTGAGCTTGCCCTGAACGACGCCGGACGGCAGCAGGGAGAGCTTGTAGACCTTGCCATCCACGACGAGCGTGTGGCCGGCATTGTGACCGCCCTGAAAACGCACGACGACATCGGCACGGTTGGAGAGCCAGTCGACAAGCTTGCCCTTGCCTTCGTCGCCCCATTGAGCGCCAATTACGGTTACGTTTGCCAAGATGATTGCTCCGGTCACAGAATATTGCAGCGCAGGTCTTAAGCCATGCGCGTGTTAGCCGGTGGCACCCTATAGAGGAGGAATCAGCGCTTGTAACCCTCTAATTTGGGTAATGATCACGCTGTCACCCGGCAGCAAAACGAAGCTTCCCATACTTTTCCTTCTCCGTTTACGGGGAAGGTGGCATTTGCGGAGCAAATGACGGAAGGGGGACCTTCAAACATTCCATCCTCGCTAAAGTAAATTCAATTACTCCCGCGATAGTCTCATCGGGACTCATCAATAAATCTCGCGCAATGATGCGGTAAGTCTCAATACCCAGACCTGTAAAATAAGCATCCCGGACTTCATCTTTGCGACGCTGTTCGTCTCGTGAGTGAACTTCACAATCCACCTCGACGGCCAGTTTCGCCTTTACGCAGTAGAAGTCCAGAACATATGGCCCGATAGCATGTTGGCGCCGGAAAACAGGGCCGGTTTTGTGCTGACTTTTCAGCCCACCCCACAAACAGATTTCCGGCTTGGTCATCTGCTTGCGCAAACGGCGAGCCATTGAGATTTTAGCATCTGTACGCATATCCCCCTTCCGTCATTTGCTCCGCAAATGCCACCATCCCCGTAAACGGGGAAGGAAAAGATGAAACGCTATGCCATTTCCAGTGCGGCCAGCGCCTCGGCATAAGCCCATTCCAGCCATGGCAGCAGCGAATCGATATCATCGGCTTCGACCGTACAGCCGCACCAGATGCGCAGGCCCGGAGGGGCCGCGCGATAGCCGGTGACATCGAAGGCCACCCCCTCGATCTCCAGCAGCGAGCCGATCTTCGCCGCCAGCTTGGCCTGCACCTCGGCCGGTTGCGCCTGCACAGCCGGATCAACGAACTTGAGACACACCGAGGTGGTCGAGCGCTGATCTTCGACCTCGGCGACGAAAGCGATCCACGGCGTCGCTTCGACCCATTCGCGCAAGGTATTGAAGTTGCGGTTGCAGCGATTGATCAGGCCTTCGAGACCGCCCTCGAGCGAAGCCCAGCGCAGGGCATCGAGATAGTCCTCGATCACCAGGAAGGAATAGGTGTTGATGGCGTCGCCACCGATAATCTTCATATCCGCTATTTGCGTGTTATTTGGCCCCTTAGCCTTAAGGCGCAGCACCTTTGGGATCGGTCGGCCGGAGTCCCAGGTATTCAGGCGATCAATAGCCTTGGGCGACAACACCAGCACGCCGAAGCCCGCCTCACCGCCCAGCGCCTTCTGGAAGGAGAAGGTGACGACGTCGAGTTTTTGCCACGGCAACTCCATGCAGAAGGCCGCCGAGGTGGCGTCGCACAGCACCAGCCCCTTATGACCATCGAGAAAATCCGAATTGGGCACGCACACGCCCGACGTCGTGCCATTCCACGGGAGGACCAGATCGGCCTGCGGGTCGATCTGGCTCAGGTCGGGCAACCGGCCGTAGGGCGCTGACAGCACTTCGCAATCGAGCTTGAGATGGTTGACAGCATCATCGGCCCACAACTGTCCAAAGCTTTCAAAGGCCAGAAGCTGCACCTTGCGCTCACCGAGCAGGTTCCACATGGCGGCCTCGAAGGCGCCGGTATCCGACGCCGGCATGACCAGCACATGATAGTCCGCCGGGATTTGCAGGATCGAGCGTGTCAGATCAATCGCCTGATTAAGCCGCGCCACCGTCACCTTGGAGCGGTTCGAGCGCCCGACCGGCGCCCCCGTCAGGGCAGATACGCTCCAGCCCGGACGCTTCGAGGTCGGCCCGGATGAAAACCACGGACGTTCCGGGGCACGAGCGGGTTTGTTGGCGGAAAAAGTCGACATATTAGCCCCCAAAGGTACGGCACAATTCTTGTGCGCTCTTTGCGCTTCTGTCCTTGCGAGGGCAAGCCTTTTTTGCCGATCCTCCCTTAACAATCGGCGTGATCAAACAAAATCGCATTTTATGACGCGCGCTCATAATGTTTTGCGGCCGCCGGCTATCTATCAAACTGATTTATAAGGGAAAAAGCCCGCCAAGATGAACCGAATATGAACCGCGCCGTTCAGGTAAGGCTCAGGCGCCGCATGTTTATATAGGTCCAACGCTAAGACATAGCGTGAGACACATTTAACGGAGAAAGACGATGAAAAAGACACTGATTACCCTGGCTGCCATTGCCGCCACCCTGACCACCGTCGCCGCCCCGGCGATTGCCACAGCCGCCCCGCGTCACGCCACGGTCATTGTGGTTGACGATCGCGACCGCGGTCCGGCCCATAACAATTTCGGCGCTTCCGCCGAACTCAACAACCGCATCGCCCGCCTGGACAGCCGCATCGACCAGGGCCGCCGCACCGGCGCGCTCAGCGCCCGCGAAGGTCGCCGCCTCGATAGCGAACTGCGCAACATCATCGCTTTGAAACGCGGTTATGAGCGTTCGGGTCGCGGCCTGAACCGCAACGAAATGGCCTCGCTCGATAACCGTCTGGATCGCCTGCAAGGTCAGATCCGCTTCGAGAAGCGCGACGGCGATAACCGTCGCTGGTAACGGCTGAGGCTGACGGTCGCCTTTAAGACCGTTCGTCTCCTATCCCTTAAGGCGCAGAACTCAGGTTCTGCGCCTTTTGTGTGGGCGAAATAGGCACCTATCTTTTTGAATATAAATAATTTTTTATTTTTTCGCCTTTTGGAATGTATCACGGGCGCAACACTCCGCCCGTTCGCAACACCTTACCCGATAAGACCCCGCAACGCCGTTCGGTGTAATCGGGCCAAAAGCCGGCGCTCAGCTAAACGCCACCTGAACCGCGCCGTTCAGCTTAGGCTCAGCCGCGGGGGCTTAGATTGGGTCCATCGCTGATCAACGGCGAGGCACATCACAAAGGACCACTGCTATGACAACCGCATCGAAAACCACCAAGACCCTGTTGGCCACCCTCATAATGAGCGCCGGACTAACCGCCATGAGCCTGCCGGCAAGCGCCGCCCCGACGCACCCGCCGATCCACGCCAGCTCGCAAGCCGACCGCCAGGACATGCGCCAATCCACCGATCTCAATGACCGCATCACCAGCCTGCGCAGCGACCTAAACCAGGGCCAGCGCTCCGGCCGCATCAGCCGCAAGGAAGCCGCGCGCCTGACCGGCAGGCTGGACAATATCACTACCCTGAAGCGCAGCTACGAGCGTTCCGGTCGTGGTCTGACCCATAACGAGATCCGCACGCTCAATGCGAAGCTCGACACCCTGTCAGGTCAGATCCGCACGCAGAAGCTCGATCATAACCGTCACTAGTCACAGCAGCCAGTTATGGCGCAGGGGGCCATGGCCTTCGCCTAACCCCGGCGCCATCAGGATCGCGCCCCCGACATAGTCACGCGCCAGCCCGACCGTTTCATGAAGCGGCCGGGCTGCCCGCGTCAGGGCCGCGCACGCGCTGGCAAGCGTGCAGCCGGTGCCATGGGTATGCTTTGTCTCGATGCGTTCAGACGTGAAGCGATGCTCCCCTTCGGCGGTGAATAGGAAATCGACGACTTCCGGCCCCTCCAGATGCCCGCCCTTGATCAGCACGTTCTTCGCGCCCATGCCAAGCAATGCCGCACCGGCCTTGCGCACATCGTCTTCGTTTTCGATCCTGAGCCCGGTCAGGGCCATGGCTTCGGGCGTATTGGGGGTCAGCAGATCGGCCAGCGGCAGCATCAGCGCCTTCATGGCGTCGACCGCGCGGTCCTTCATCAGGGCGTGGCCACCCTTGGCCACCATCACCGGATCGACCACGGTAAAGATGTGCGCGCTTTCCAGCACCAGCGACACCGCCTCCATCACCTCGATATCGGCCAGCATCCCGGTCTTGATAGCATCGGCGCCGATATCATCGAGGCAGGCCATGGCCTGCGCCGCGATAAAATCGGGCGGCACCGCCATGACATCGGAGACGCCAAGCGTATTTTGCACAGTCAGGGCGGTGATCGCGGTCATGGCGTAACCGCCCAGGCAGGTGACCGTCTTGATATCGGCCTGGATGCCCGCCCCGCCGCTGGGGTCGGAACCGGCAATGATAAGAACGCGGTGCATAAGAACTCCGGGGCTTGGGTTTACGCGACTTAAATCACCGGACACTTGTCCTTGATGGCCAAATCGGCGCATTGTGCTCCCCACCAAATTCAAATAGGAGGTGTCCATGCCCCTGACAACCTCGTTTTACAAAAGCGCCATCGCGCGCGGCACCTATCGCCACTACAAGAACAAGCTCTATCAGGTCTTGGGCACCGTCACCCACTCGGAAAGCGAAGAGATCATGGTGCTGTATGCGCCTCTCGATCAGCCGGCCGGAGAGGCCCGCCTGTGGGTCAGGCCGCTCGATATGTTCACAGAAACGGTCGGGACGCCGGAGGGCACCGTGCCGCGTTTTGCCCTTATAGAAGCGGATGCCGAATCGTGAGCGACTCCGACCGCTGGATAGAGCTTGAGCCTGAGGCCTTCGCCGAGCGCGATCATCCGATCCTGAAAGCGATGCGCGGCACGCTGATTCTGGTGCGGCTCAATCAGATCGACGCCAGTGACGAGATGACAAGCTTTGAAATCCTGGCCGGGCAACTGATCCGCGCCAACCGCTCGGAAGGCTTCGTGTTGTCGCTGGTGGGTAAGAAATCCGGCGAACTGCTGTTCCTGCCGCTGGTGCCGGCGGCCTTCAACCTGCAACCGCCGGGGCAGTACAGGCTGAGCTGCGGCACGGTCATTGAGGATCCGGTGTTTCTGGGCGCCTTTGATATCTATGCGGCGGCGCACTGATGACGATTCCCTGGGCCGACTTGCTGCGCGATCCGTTCCTGCTGATCACCGGCGGGCTGTTCATCGCCATCGCCGCCTTTATGCTGGTGCTGAAACTGCGCCAGAAGCCTTGAACGTGTAGACCGCGTTGATATCCGACGGCTTGACTGCTCTATCGGCTTTGAAGCCGCTATGCAGGCGGCGTTTCCGAAGGTCCAGATGAACTATGGCGACCGTTTCTGGCCCGTTGTACATGGCTTGGGTTTGGCAGCCAAGGAGCGGTACCATTTCACTCTGAAATGATCTAAGAACGAGACTGGGGGAGAATTAAATGACTGAACATTTTCAAGCCATTGGCTACAAGCTCAAACTTGAGAACTACAATGGGTTCTTCAAAGCGTGGCTTAAGAAAAATTATGTCACCAAATTCAAGCTGCTTATGGTCCTTGCATATGCTGCTTTTCTCGCAGCCATCCCGTGGACCAACAGGGGATGGGCGCATTTCGATGTTGCCAGCATAATCACCTGTATATTGTTCTCAGCCCTTCTTGTTTTCGTGACTATACCCTTGGTCACCTATCTTTTGACCGTCGCTCAATATTTCAGTGGCGGAACTTCAAAAAAAGAAAACTCCATAGAAATTTCTTCTGCCGGCGTTGTTAAATCATCTGATACGACCCAGATTGAACTCAAATGGACTGCAATACACGACGTGATCGAGACACAAAAAACCATCCTCCTGTTCACGAACCGAAAGTGTGCGCTGATTATTCCCAAGCACGCCTTTACATCTGAAGAAGAGGTTACAGCCTTTACAACGGCTGCCAGGAACTACTGGGCCCAGAACAAAACCTAAATAGAATTCCTACATTTTCCGCCTTGCGTCTCAGCCCACCTTACTGTATCAGCACGATAACACACTACCACAGTGACACAGATGACGATTGACACCAAAATCAGCCATACGGATTCCGACGCCCTTGCCGAAGCGCTGCTCGGTCTGGAGTCGATCGAAGAGGTGAAAGCCTTCCTCGATGACCTGTGCACGCCTTCGGAACTGCGGGCCTTCGCCGAACGTTTCAAGGTGGCGCGCCTGCTCGATGAAGGCCAGTTGTCGTATCGCGAGATTTCCGAGCGCACCGGCGCCAGCACCACCACCGTCACCCGCGTGGCGCGTTTCTTACGGGAAATGCCGCATCAGGGTTACCGGCGCGTGCTGGACAAGATGAAGACCAAGTAAGAAACCCCACCACCAACGCGCAAGCGCGCGTCGGTCCCCCTCCCCGGCAAGCGGGTAGGTACAGACACAAGAGTACGTTATGACTGAGCCACGCTTACGCATTGCTGTTCAAAAATCCGGCCGTCTGGCGGATCGCTCCGGCGAGCTGATCTCCGGCGCGGGCCTGCGCATCATCAAGGGCGCCAACGAACTGCTGTATCGCATCGAAAGCCAGCCGATCGACCTGCTGCGCGTGCGTGACGACGACATCCCCACCTTCGTGGCCGATGGCGTCGCCGAACTGGGCATTGTCGGTTACAATGTGCTGGCCGAGCACTTTCCGGACCGCGATCTGGAAGGCATGATCGTCCAGCGCCTTGGCTTTGGCTCCTGCACGCTGAAAGTGGCCGTGCCGAACGATGTCGATTATACTGGCCCGAAATGGCTGGAAGGCAAGCGTATCGCTACGTCCTACCCCAATATCCTTGGCAAGTGGCTGAAGGATCATGGCGTCACGGCGGAAATCGTCGAGATGCGCGGCGCGGTCGAGGTGGCCCCCCGCATGAAGATCGCCCACGCCATCTGCGATCTGGTCTCGACCGGCGCAACCCTCGAAGCCAACGGCATGAAGGCCACCGATCTGGTGCTGAAATCCGAGGCCGTGCTGATCAAGGCGCCTCACGCCCCCGCCCCCGAACTGGCGCATACCTATGACATGCTGCTGCGTCGCTTCGATGGCGTAACGGCCTCCACCGGCGCCAAGTACGTCATGATGAACGCCCCGCGCGTCCATCTCGATGAGATCATCAGGATGATCCCCGGCGCCGACGCCCCGACGATCATGCAACTGGCTGGCCGCGAAGACACGGTCGCCGTCCATGCGGTCTGTCAGGAAAACGTGTTCTGGGAAACGCTCGACAAGCTGAAAGCGGCGGGCGCCTCGGCGATCCTGGTGCTGCCGATTGAAAAGATGATGAAGTAAGCGACGTAAGACACCCCACCACCACGCCTTTCAGGCGTGGTCCCCCTCCCCAGTAAAACTGGGGGAGGTATAAGAAAGAGACAATCTCTCTTGCACCTCCCCGCTTGTCGGGGAGGGGGACCATGAGCGTAGCGAATGGTGGTTGGGTTTCTGGCTGTCTTTGGTGAATAATATGAAGACCTTTGTTTGGAAAAATCTCAGCGCGGCGGAACGGAAAGCAGCCCTCGCGCGTCCGGAAAACCGCCGCGATCCGCGCGTGGCCGAGACCGTGCGCACGATCTTTGATGACGTCGAAGCCCGCGGTTTTGCCGCCGTCTCGGACTGGTCGGTCAAGCTCGATGGCCACGCCCCGCGCTATGTAAAGCTTGGCCAGGACACGGTCGATGCCGCCCGCGCACAACTGGCGCCCGAAGACCTGGCCGCCATGGAACTGGCGGTCGACAACGTCCGCGCTTTCCAGCAAGCCGAACTGCCGGCCGATGGCCCGCTGATCGCGCCGAAGCCCGGCCTCAGCCTGCAGCGCGTCTATCGCCCGATCACCACCGCCGGCCTCTATGTGCCCGGCGGCACCGCGCCCTTGTTCTCGACCCTGATCATGACCGCCGTGCCCGCACTGGTGGCAGGTGTCCCTAACCGCGTCTGCGTGATGCCGCCGGCGCGCGATGGCTCGATCGCGCCCATGATAATCGCCACGGCCGCCGCGTCCGGACTGGAATCCATGTGGCTCGTCGGCGGCGCGCATGCCATAGCCGGTCTGGCGCTCGGCGCTTTTGAAGGCATCCCCGCCGCCGACAAGCTGTTTGGTCCGGGCAACAAGTATGTCGCCGAAGCCAAGCGTCTGGCCACCGAGCGCGTCTCCGGTCTGGCCATCGACATGCCCGCCGGCCCTTCGGAACTGCTGGTCATCGCCGACGACACCGCCAACGTGAAACTGGTCGCCGCCGACCTGCTCAGTCAGGCCGAACACGATGCCGACGCTCAGGTCATCCTCGTCGCGCTCTCCGCGGACATTGCCGCCAAAATCGCCGCGGAGGTCGAACTTCAGGTGTCGCGCCTGCCCCGTGAAACCATCGCCCGCGCGTCGCTCGAACAGGCCCGCCTGTTCATCGTGACCTCCATCGCGGAGGCCGCCGAGGTCTCCAATCTCTATGGCCCGGAACACCTGGCCCTCCAGATCGCCGATGTCGATGCCATCATCCCGCAACTGACCGCCGCCGGCACGATTTTCGCCGGAGCCTATGCTGCGGAAACCTTCGGCGATTATGCCGCCGGCCCAAGCCACGTCCTGCCGACCGATGGCGCGGCGCGTGCCTGGGATGGCATCACCGTGCGCTCGTTCCTGACCAGCTTTGTCGTGCAGAAGGCGACGCGCGAAGGCGCTGCCGCCATCGCCCCTGCGGCTGCACGCCTCGCCCGCCTCGAAGGCCTCGAAGCCCACGCGCTTGCGGCTGATTTTCGATTGGAAGTTTAAGATGTTTAACTCCCCCTTCTCTTCCCTGAATGCGTCCGGCGCGGGTCTTGAATCCCTGCCGCCATCGCTGGAACCCTTGCGCGAGCGCATGGCCGATTATTACGGCGTGGAATCGCACCAGTTACAGGTGACGCGCGGCGCCTCGCACGCCATGGAAATCCTGATGCGCCGCCTGCGCGTTCATGGCCATGAGTTCGTCTGGGCCGGGCCTGACCACTATCTCGAAGATATGTGCAGCGTCTACAATCTCAGCATCCGCAAGCCGCCGGAAAAAGCGCCCTTCACCAAGGGTGGCGGCTTCTGCCTGGTTCACAATCCGCGCCAGACCGATGGCAAGGCATGGGACCTTATCGCCGCCCGCACGCTTGCGGTCGATCTCTTCCCGACGATCCTGGTCATCGACGAGAGCTATTTCGATGCCTGCACGGCGGACTCCATGGTCGAACTGGCAACTACCGAGCCGAACGTGGTGGTGTTGAAAAGCCTGTCCTACCTCTTCGGCATGGCCGGTGCGCGCGTCGGTGCTCTGATCGCCAACACCAAGACGCTGCAAGGCCTGCTGAAATTCTGCGAACCGCACCCTTTGCCCACGCCTTCGGTGCGCGCCGCGGAGGCTGCCCTGTCGCCATCGCGCGCCCTGACCGTGCAAGGCCGCGTCGATATGATCCGCACCGAACAGGCGCGCGTGCGCGAGGCCTTGTCGCGTTCAAAGCACCTGGACAGCTTCGATCTCAACGACGGCCCCTTCATGCTGCTGCGCCCCAAGGCCCTGCTGCAAACCCAGACCGCGCTCAAGCGCCTGGGCCTGGCGCCGCAGGTCACGCCGACCGGCCTGCTGCTGGCGCTCGGCGATATCGCCACCAATAACCGCATCCTGAAGGCGCTCGATGTCGCGCCGGCCGACAAGGCCCCGCGCGTTGGTGAAATCCTGCGCGACACCAAGGAAACCAGGATCTCGGTGCAGGTCAATCTCGACCAGCCCAAGCCGGTCAAGGTCCATACCGGTGTCGGCTTCTTCGATCACATGCTCGATCAGGTGGCGACGCACGGCGGCTTCTCGCTGCAACTGGCCTGCGAGGGTGATCTGGAGATCGACGCTCACCACACGGTCGAGGACTGTATGCTGGCCTTCGGTCAGGCGCTGAAGATCGCGCTTGGCGATCGCGTTGGCATGGCGCGCTTTGGCTTCGTGCTGCCGATGGACGAAACCGAGGCGAAAGTCTCGATCGATCTGGGCGGCCGGCCGTTCTGCGTCTTCAAGGGCGAGTTCCAGTCCACTCACATCGGCGATTACCAGACCGAGATGACAGCGCACGCCTTCCGCTCACTGTCGGAAACGCTCGGTGCCTCGATCCATGTCGAGGTCAGTGGCGGTAATGATCACCACAAGACGGAAGCCTGCTTCAAGGCGCTCGGCCGCGCCCTGCGTCAGGCCACGCGCGTCGAAGGCGACGCGTTGCCCTCCACGAAAGGCATGTTGGCGTAATGGAAATGGAGGTTATTTTTCCTTCTCCGTTTACGGGGAAGGTGGCATTTGCGCAGCAAATGACGGAAGGGGGAGCTTGCGGAACGCGATCACTGCCCCTTCCGTCGTCGCTTTGCGCCGACACCTTCCCCGTAAACGGGGAAGGAAAAGAAAGATGCGCCCTCCTATGATTACCGTTATTGAAATCGGATGCGCGAATACCGCTTCCGTCCTGTTCGCACTGGAACGGCTGGGTGCAAAAGCGCGCCTTAGCGCCGATCCGACCGAAATCGCCGCCGCGACTAAGGTCGTTCTACCCGGCGTCGGCGCTGCGGGTTTCGCCATGTCGCGAATACGTGAGTTGGGGCTCTATGACACCATTCGCGGCCTGAAAGTGCCGCTGCTCGGTGTCTGTCTCGGCCAGCAACTGCTGTTTGAAGGGTCAGAAGAAGGCGATGTCGAATGCCTGGGCCTGATCCCCGGCCGGGTCACAAAAATGACCGCCTCTCAGGATTTGGTGGTGCCGCATATGGGCTGGAACCAGCTTGAGGTCATCAAGGCCGATCCGTTGACTGCCGGTGTAAATGATGACGACTACGCCTATTTCGTTCACAGTTTTGTCTGTCCGGTCAATGAGTTTACGCTCACGACCAGCACCTACGGCGCCCCGTTCGCCGCCATGGTGCGCAAGGACAATGTATTCGGCTGCCAGTTCCACCCGGAACGTTCCTCGGCCATCGGCGCCAGGATTTTAGAGAATTTTCTGCGAGTAAGCCTGTGATCCTTTACCCCGCCATCGACCTGATCAACGGCGAATGCGTCCGTCTCGCGCAGGGGCGTTTCGACGCCGTGACCAAATACGATTCCGATCCCTTCAAGCGCCTCAACCTGTTCAATGAAGAGTTTGCCCAATGGGTGCATATCGTTGACCTCGATGGCGCCAAGGCCGGCTCGCCCCAGCAGCACGAACTGATCGGCCGTCTGGCCAGGGCATCACGCGCCAGAATCCAGACCGGCGGCGGGGTGCGCTCCCGCGAACACGTCCAGACTCTGCTTGATACCGGCGTCTCGGCGGTCGTGGTCGGCTCGGCGGCAGTAAAGAACCCCGAAGAAGTACGCGGCTGGCTGCGTGACTTCGGCAAGGACCGCATCACCCTGGCGCTCGATGTGCTGCCGACGGCCGATGGTGATTTCGACGCCGCCCTGCATGGCTGGGTCGAAGGCTCCGGTATCTCGCTGTGGGATGTGCTCGACTATTATCCCTTCGGCGTGGCCCAGCGCATTCTGGTTACCGACGTGTCACGCGACGGCATGCTGATGGGCCCCAACATGGACCTGATGAAGGCCCTGCGCAAAAAGCGTCCCGACCTCGAAATCCAGGCGTCCGGTGGCGTGAAATCAGTCGAAGACCTGTATGATCTCAAGGCACTGGGCGTGCACGGGGCCATCGTCGGCAAGGCGATTTACGAAGGTCTAATAGATTTAAAGGCGGCCCTCAATGTTGGATAAAAAGCATGTTGGCTAGACGCATTATCCCCTGTCTCGATGTCAAGGACGGCAAGGTCGTCAAGGGCGTGCAGTTTGTCGGCCACGAAATTCTCGGTGACGCCGTCGATATGGCCCTGCGCTACCGTGATGAAGGCGCCGACGAACTGGTGCTTTATGACATCACGGCATCCAGCGAAGGCCGCACGGTCGATTACAACTGGGTGTCGCAGATCGCCCGCGCGCTCGATATTCCGTTTTGCGTGGCCGGCGGCATCCGCAGTGCTGAGCAGGCCGTGAAATGTCTGAACAGCGGCGCCGACAAGGTGTCGATCAATTCCCCGGCGCTGGAACGTCCTGACCTGATCAACGAACTGGCCGAGATGGCCGGCTCGCAGTGCGTGGTGGTCGGGATCGACAGCCGCGAAACCGATGGCGACTATTTTGTGCACCAGTATTCCGGCGATCCGGACAAGATCCGCACGGTGGGGCGTCGCACCCTCGACTGGGTGGTCGAGGCCAAACAGCGCGGCGCCGGCGAGATTGTGCTCAACTGCATGAACCAGGACGGCGTGCGCAAGGGCTATGATATCAAGCAGTTGCGTCTGGTGCGCGATCTGATCGACATTCCTCTGGTGGCTTCCGGTGGCGCCGGCGCCCTGGAACACTTCGAGGACGTATTCAACCAGGCCGACGTGTCCGGCGCGCTGGCCGCCAGTGTGTTCCACAAGAAAATTATTGCCATTCCGGATTTGAAGCGTGATCTTCGCGCCGCTGGAATTGTGGTACGACTGTAAGCAAGACACCCCACCACCACGCCGCATGTGCGGCGCGGTTCCCCTCCCCATCAGAGATGGGGAGGTATAAGAGAATGAACATGCCCGAAGCTCACAAACTGCCGAACGCCCTGACCATCAAGGATATCGACCAGATCGATTTCGCCAAGGAAGGCGGACTGGTGCCCGCTGTCGTGCAGCACGCCGACACGCTCCAGGTGCTGATGCTCGGCTATATGAACGCCGAAGCGCTGAAAGCCACCCTGCAAGGCGGTCTCGTCACCTTCTGGTCGCGCTCGAAAAACCGCCTGTGGAAGAAGGGCGAGACCTCCGGCGACACGCTTGAGCTCGACCACATCCTGACCGATTGCGACGAGGACGCCCTGCTGGTCTATGCTCGTCCGAACGGCCCGACCTGCCACACCAAAACCACCTCCTGCTTTGGCACCGAAACCGCACCGGGTATCGGCTTCATGGGCCATCTGGCGCATGTGGTGAAGGATCGCGCCAAGGCGCCGCCCGCCGATAGCTATACCGCCCGCCTAATGCAGAAGGGCGTCGCCAAAATCGCCCAGAAGGTTGGCGAGGAAGGTCTGGAGACGGCCCTGGCCGGCCGCGCCGGTGATCTCGACGAACTGCACAACGAAGCCGCCGACCTGCTTTATCACCTCGAAGTTCTGTTGATGGCGCGCGACACCAAGCTGGAAAACGTGCTCGAAACCTTACGCGAACGCCATCGCGGCTAGGATTTACATGCGCCCGTTTTTGTGATGACATTGCTCTCAAACGGGGGATGCGGCGTGATGGCCCAACATAGGTATCTTGTCGGCGCCAACGCCCTTTTTTCGCCGTCCGGGCGGATCAACCGGCTGCAATTCGCGCTCAATTTCTGGATGTTCCAGATCATCTATCTGCTGATCCTGCTCGGCGTCGACATGCTGCCCGACGCCGTGAGCGACGAACTTATGTCAAAGATCGACCAGCCGGTCACCTGGCTGACCATGGTACTGACCGTGCTGCTTTACTACGCCATGTTCTGCCTGATGGCGATGCGCTTGCATGATGTCGACCTGACCGCCTGGCTGGCGCTCGTCCTCTTCGCCGGTATCGCCCCCAATCTGATCGGCGTGTTCGGCGGCCCGGCTTTGGCCGCCAACGAAGACCTGATGATCAACCTTTCCAATCTCTCCACGCTCGGCAATCTAGCGGTGCTGATCTCCGGCCTTCTGCTGACCTTCTGGCCAGGCATGGCGGGGGCCAATCCTTATGGGCAAAGCCCGAACGAAATTACTTTACCGAGTTGCGAAATTTCTGACCGTTAACAGGCTGCGGAAATAGCGCCAATTTTTCCACCGATCATCGCTAGGCGGTTCGAAGATGAGCCGTGATAAGGCCTTTTCAGCGGCCTTCTCGGCCGATTTTGTCTTAATCCGGCTTCTTTCGTCGGATTACGGGCGCGATTATGCTGTCGTCAGCAACTTTGGTAGCCTCACCAGATTATAAGCGGTGGCTGTGAGGGTGAACATCCAGCCGACGCGATCCTTTCCGCGATGGCGTGTCTTGCGTATTCCGCCGCTGGTCTTGGCCCAACCGAACACTTCTTCGATGCGCTTGCGGACGCGCTGACTGACGGCGTAGCCGGAATGATGGGTGGTCCGACCGTCTATGGCCGAGCGTCGGTTCGTCGTGTTCTGCGCGACGTGTGGCGTAACCTTTATGTCCCGCAAGGCGGCAACGAAGTCGGCCGTATCGTAGGCTTTGTCTGCAGCCAATGTGATGCGATGACGCCCCTCCATGCGGCCAAGCATATCCAGTGCGGCCTCGCGCTCCGCGGTTCCGCTTGCTTGGGTCAGCGTGGCGTCGACGACCAGGCCATTGCGATTTTCCATTGTCACGTGACCCATATGGCAAAGCTTGGCCGCCTGGCCACGGGGCTTCTTATAAAGCCTGGCATCCGGGTCGGTGGTCGACGCGTGAGTTGCGTTGCTGCGCTTCTCGCCGTGGAAATCGCGATCGGAGTTGCGTGCGGTGGCCTTTGGCGGCTGCTTCGCTTCAGCGCCAGAGCCGCTGCCGTCAGCGTCGCCACTATCGGTCTCGTCCTTGGGCTTGAAGCTCTTCATGCTCGCCCAGGCTTCGATCAAGGTGCCGTCGACCGAGAAGTGCTCGTCTGACAAGAGAGCCTTAACGCGCGGCTGGCTCAGCAAGGCGGCCAGGAACTTGGCGGCGATGTCGGCAACCAAGAGCCTATCACGGTTCTTGGTGAATACCGTGACGTCCCAGATCGGTGCGTCCATAGACAAGCCGACGAACCATCGGAACAGCAAATTGTAGTCCATCTGCTCCATCAGCTGGCGCTCCGAGCGGATCGTGTAGAAGGCCTGCAACAACAGGGAGCGCAGCAGCTTCTCCGGCGGGATCGATGGGCGGCCGATGGCTGAATACATCGCCTCGAAATCAGGGGGACAGAACTTCCAACGCCTCGTCGACAATCGCGCAGATGGACCGCAGCGGAGGGTTTGTCGGGACGCGTGCTTCGCAGCTCACATAAGAAAACAGACCCGCCGTCTGGATATCACTGCCGCGCATGTCTTACTCCTGCAGACCAACCACTAAGGCATGGAATCACGGCAATACGCTCGCAGCAAGCGCCTTTTTCCGCTTCCTAAGCCTGTGGTTTCGAAAAAAGAAGCCCCCGACAAACGCTTTACAGCCTCCCCGCGGCGGCTTAGGCTTGGGGTCTACGGATGGAGCTTTGTATGATCGGTTTTCTCTTTTCCCCGACCGGCCGCATAAGCTGCACGCAGTTTTTCAGCGCCATCGCGCTTGTCATGCTGACCATGCTCGTGATCGGCTTTGGCCTCGGCACCCTGCCGGCGCTAGATGCGCCCCTGATCCTGAGCGCCCTGTGGATCGTGCTGACCTGGCCGCTGGCCTGCGCCCTGATCAAGCGGCTGCATGATACCGGCCGCTCAGCCACATGGCTCTGGCTGTTGGCCCCGCAGGTCGCCATGGCGATCGCCTCGCTGGCCGTCGGCGGATTCATGCCGGGTTTTGTTCTGTGGATCATGAATATGATAGGCATCCTCAGCAATACCCTGTGCTGGGGCCTGATCCTGTTCCTGGCGGTCCGCACCGGTGACGTCGGCGATAATGCCTATGGTGCCGATCCGCACGACCAGCGTGGTGCAATTGCCGCAAATCTACAATAATCCGCAACCGCACACATAAATTACCCGCATGTGGATTGCCACGGGGCGCGGTTCGGATCATGGTTACCGCCTTCATTCGCCGCTTCCGAGGTTCGATCCTGTGTCGTCTTTTTTTGACATGCTCACAGCCCTGATCGCCCTGATCATTTCGGCGGCCTTCCTGCATTTTGGCGGCGGTGAAAAGACGAACGCCCCCGACCCGGCGTCAGCCAGCCCGTCACAGCAGGAAACAGTGATGCCGTCGGACAATCACGCGGCCTCAAAGAATGACGACCAAAGGTCGTGAATCTAACCTCGTCCGACAAAAAGCTTTGCTAAAAGCGTAAGTTGGCGATAACTTTCTCCTTCAGGGAGAAACCCGCTCAAATCTTAAATGCCGACACGCGATGGAGGATGCGCAAGCGCCCGCACCGCATGGGAAGCTCGCAGCCGGAGACGTCCGGCTTCAGGATCACTTGGATGAAATCACGCCGCCCCCCGCTCAATCTGACCGAGCCGAAACTGAAATCGGCCGAAGCCCGCCTCAAGGCTGCGGATGGCCTGTCAGACGATGCGGCGACATCAGACATGGACATAGCCGCCCGCATCGCCGGGGAAACCTTGCGCGCACGCGATATCCTTGATGCGCCTCTGGATGCGCCGGATGTCCGGCCTGAGACAAGGCTGGAAGCGCAGCCGAGTTACCACTACAAGCCGCGTCTGCGTCCGTTCTTCCCTGAAGCGCCTCCCGTTCATGAAACGCCACCTGAGAGCCAGATCATACCACCGCCCGAAATCACACCGCCCGTAACGACCGCGCCCGAGGAAAAGCCTGCCGAGACAAAACGTGATCTCAGCACACTCAAGGTCAAGCCCGAAGGCATCATGAAGATCACCGGGATGTCCGGCGCGCTGTTCTGGAGTCTCACCCTCTTTGTCAGCCTCCTGTGGGCGTGCGGCCTGACCGCCTTCGCCTTCGGGGCACAGAGCAATCTCAGCGCCATGCTCTACGCGCCGTTCCGCATCGTGGTTCTGGCCTTCCTGGCCCTTTTCCCGGCGGGTCTGATCTTCGCCTCGGCCTTTGCCCTGCGGAACGCCGCGGCCCTGTCGCGACAAGCCAGCCGTACCGCCGCACTGGCCGACGCTTTGCTGGCGCCCGCCGCCGCTGCCGCGCATCAAACCGGTGATCTGGTCGATACGTTGCGCGGTCAGGTCGATCACGCCGTCCGCGCCGTCCGCCTTGCCCACGCCGATATTTCCGATCTCAGCGCCAAGCTGAAACTCGAAACTGAACGCCTGCAGGACGCAGCCCAGATCGCCCGTGCCGCCACGCAGTCGGTGACGCGCTCGCTCGAATACGAACGTGAGGCCCTGGGTGCGCTCAGTGACTCGCTCGGGACGCAGGCCAACGGCATTATCGAAGCCGTCGATCGCCAAGCCCGCATGGTGGCCGATGCCTCCGACCTGGCTCAGACCCAACTGCGCGAAGCCGAGGCCAGCCTGGCGTCCAGCGCGGGCACCATGGTGACCGCCGCCGCCGATGTCTCCGATGCCGCCCGCACCGCCAGTGAAGATCTTGACCGTCAGGCCGTGCGGCTTGAAACCGCCGGCGCCGGCGTCGTCGATCAGATCCAAACCGTCGAGGAAGGGCTGGCACAACAGCGCGCCGGTCTTGTCTCCGCCGCCCTGTCCTTGCGCGCCGATCAGGACGATTTCGCCGTCCACATCGAAAACCAGCGCGCGCAACTGACCGAAGCCCTGTCGATCACCCGCCTCGCCACGGTCGATCTCGGCGAAACCTCGGCGCGCGGCATTGATGTGCTGCGCGATATCGTGGTGTCGGCGCAGGAGCATTTCCGCGCCGTCAATGGCGCCGCCGAGAACGAACGCACCGCCTTCGAGACACGCATCCACGGCACCTTGTCCAACATCTCGGTCATGGCCGCCGATGCGCGTGACGATCTGGTCGATGAAACCCGCCGTGCGCTTGAGCAGCTCAATGTCGCTGCCACCGAGGCAAGGCGCGCCGCCGATCAGGCCGCGCAAGCTGCGCAAGGCCGTGTCGATCGCCTAAACGAAACCATCTTCGAGGCCAGCAAGAAGGCCGACGAAGTGTTCGACGCCCGCTTCTCCGTTGCGCGCCGCCTGATCGAGGAATCCTCCGATCTGATCAGCGAAGCCGGTGACCAAACAGCGCAAAAAATCGACACCAGCTTCGCCAACACGCGCCAGACCCTGGCGGAAATGAACAGCGCGCTCATCGAACTCTCCAGTGGCGCCGATCAGTTGCCGAGCGTTGCCCAGGCGCGCATTGCCGAAATCCGCCAGAGCGTGGAAGACGGCATCAACGCCATGATGGCCGCCGCGCAAAAAGCCGCGCAGGAAACCGAGGCGGTCGATACCGCCTTCCAGGAGCGCGTGAAGCGCAATTACGATATGCTGACCGAGGCCGTGCGCCTGATGGGGGTGATCGCCAACGACCTTCCGCCACCGCCGGTCGCAGTGGCACCGGCCACGACAGCACCTGCACCACGCGCCGAAGCCCCGGCACCTCAGCCGGCGCCGCAACCCGTGCCCGCCAGACCCGCTGCACCGCCCCTGCGCCTGCGCCTGACGCCGCAGACTTCGCCGCTTAACAATGGCGCCGAAACGCGCCCCTCGCCCGGTCCCCAACAAGCCCCCCAGCCCGCGCCCCAACCGGCTCCGAAACCCGTGGCCAAGCCCGCTCCACCGCCGGTCTCCAAGCCATCGCCGGCGCGCGCCAACGCCAACACTCAAGACGGCTGGTCATGGCGGGAGTTGCTGAACGGCATGGAGGGACGTGAACCCGCCCCTGCACCCGCCACCTCCGCCACGCCGGCGACCGGTGCTCAGCCGCCGCTCGATCCGGAGTTCGACAGCCTCGATGATCTGATGATCGCCGAGGTCAACGCCATGGGGGTTGATGCCGCCTCGCTGCTCAGCCGTGCCCGCATAGAGGAAACCATCGGCGCGATCATCGCCGAGGACAATGAAGGTGCGCGCATGGTGGTCCGCCGCGTGGCGCCCGCCGCCATCCGAAGACTGAGCCGGCGGCTGCTGTCCGATGCGCAATTGCGCCAGCAGGCCAATGATTTCGCCACCTTCTACGACCAGCAGATCAATATGGCACTGATGTCGAAGGACGTCAGCAAGGCGCTGAATGAGGTGCTGTCGAACGATTCCGGCCGCGCCTATCTGTTGCTCGATGCCGCCATCAGTGACCTGATCTGATGCGCCTTATCATCCGCGACGAAACCTTCCCGATTGCCGGGCGCTTCACCATTGCCCGCGGGTCGAAAACCGAGGCGCGGGTGATCTATGTAGAGCTGGAAGACCAGGGCCACATCGGCCGTGGCGAGTCCGTGCCCTATGCGCGCTATGGTGAGAGCATCGAGCAATCCCTGGCCGATCTCGAACGCGCGCGTCACCAGATCGAAGCCGGCATCGGTTTCTCCGACCTGCACGATGTGTTGCCGGCCGGTGCGGCGCGCAATGCGGTCGATTGCGCCCTGTGGGATCTGAACGCCAAGCTGACCGGCATCCCGGCCTGGCAGACGGCGGGCCTGAAACGGCTTGATCCGTTGAAAACCGCCTACACGCTCAGCCTCGATACGCCCGAAGCCATGGGGGCTCAGGCTTCCGTCAATGGCCGCCGTCCGGTGCTGAAGCTGAAAATCGGCGGCCCGAACGATCTCGATCGTGTCGAGGCCGTGCGCAACAAGGCCCCCCACGCGCGCCTGATCGTCGATGGCAATGAAGGCCTGTCGTTCGAGGATCTGCAACGCATGGCGCCCGAAATGAAGAAGCTTGATGTCAAGCTGATCGAGCAGCCGCTCAAGGTTTCCGAGGACGAGCAACTCCTCGGCTATGACAGCCCGGTGCCTTTGTGCGCCGACGAAAGCCTGCATACCCGCATGGAACTCGACCGCTGCTCGCGGCTTTATACCTACGTCAATATCAAGCTCGACAAGGCTGGCGGCCTGACCGAAGCCCTGGCGCTCAAGGCCGAGGCGAGAGAGGCCGGACTGGGCATCATGGTGGGCTGTATGGTGGCGACGTCGCTTTCCATGGCGCCGGCGATGATCGTGGCGCAGGGCGCGGACTTCGTCGATCTCGACGGGCCTTTATTATTAGCCCGAGATCGTGAACATGGTTTGGAGATCACCGGCTCGATCCTGCATCCGGCCAGGCCGGAGCTTTGGGGCTAAACGCTTGCCGCCATCAGCCGCTCGCGCTGGCTGTAAAGCCTTAGCCCGCAAAGCAATCCGACCAGAGCCGCAACCGCCATCACGCCATAGCCGCGCCCAGCCAGCAGCGTATAGATGCCGCCCGATGCCAGGGTGCCGACGCCCATCATGACGCCATTGGCATAGGCGGCATTGACCGTCTGGCCAAGGCTCTGATAGCCCTTTGGCGTCAGGCGATGCACCAGTTCCAGTCCGGCCAGATAGGTGACCGCGAACGAAAAGGCGTGCAGGCACTGCAGCGGATACAGCAGCCATAGCGGCGGCGAAAACGCCATGATGCTCCACCGCAGCACCGAGAAGACGCCAGCAATCACCAGCATGCGCCATGGCCCCACCTGGCGGCGCAAACCTTCGCCGAAGGCCATGAAAGCCACCTCCGCCACCACGCCGATCGCCCACAAATAGCCGCAGGTGTCCGAGGACAGGCCGCGCTCTTTCCAGATGATCGTCGAAAAAGCGTAGTAGAAGCTGTGCGAGGCCTGCAGGCAGCCGACCGCCAGCAGCAGCCAGACATAGCCCTCATCGCGCATCAGCACTTTCAACCGGGCCACGCCGCCTTCGCGCTGCGTATCTTGCGCGATGTCAGGCCGCGTATGCTGCCCCAGAAGAAAGCTCGCGCAAAGACCGCACAACAGCGCCGCCACGACAATCCAGATCAGAATGGCATCGCTGGGCGCCACCAGCAGCAGAAAGCCGATTGTGATGTTGGCGACAATGAACGACGCCGAGCCCACCGCGCGCGGAATAGCGTAGGTGAACTCTTCCTTCATCGAGAGCTGCATGGTCATGGAATCGATCAGCGGCGCGATGCTGGTCATGCAACTGAAGGCCAGCGCGAACAGGCCAAGATAGATCGGGAAACGCGCCGTCGGAAACAGATCGCCAAGACTTATCAGCGCATAGAAACAGCCGCCGCAGAGGGCAAGTCCGATGATAGGCGTGCGATAAAGCCGGAAGTTATCCGCCCATAAACCGCTGACCGGGCCGCTAAAGGCGCGCAGCAGCAATGGCAGGGCCAGGATCGCGCCGATCTGGCCGGCGCTCATACCGTGGGCTTTCAACCATAGCGGCATAAAGGGCAAGGAGGCCCCTGTGCCGGCGAACAGAAGGCCATAGAATACGGCCTGACGACGAAGGGTTGTGAGCGGGAAAGGGGTTGTGACAGCGGGCATTTTACGTCTTAGTAAGTTTGGACAACTCTACCACCCTGAACCTGAAAATGATGACCGATTCCATAAATTCCAAGCCAGCACGCGGCCTATATCCCGATATTGAGCCCTATGACAGCGGTCATATGCCCACCGGCGGCAAACACAAGATCTATTATGAGCAATCCGGCAATCCGGCCGGTATTCCGGTCGTGGTGCTGCATGGTGGCCCCGGTGGCGGCACCTCGCCCAACCTGCGCTGCTATTTCAATCCTGACGGCTATCGCATCATACTGCTGGATCAGCGCGGCTGCGGAAAATCGACGCCGCACGCCTCCGAGGACGTCTCGCTCGAAGACAACACCACCTGGCATCTGGTGGCCGATATCGAGGCGCTGCGCGAAAAACTCGGCATCGAAAAATGGGTGGTCTTTGGCGGGTCGTGGGGCTCCACCCTGGCCCTCGCCTACAGCCTGAGCCATCCCGATCGTGTGGCCGGCCTGATCCTGCGCGGCATCTTTCTTGTGCGGCCCTCAGAGCTTGACTGGTTCTATCAGGATGGCGCCAGCCATATCTATCCCGACATCTGGGACAAGTTCATCGCCCCGATCCCGCAGGAGGAACGCGGCGACCTGCTCGGCGCCTATGTCAAGCGCCTGAACGGGCCCGACAAGGCCATGCAGGTTCGGTGCGCCCTGGCCTGGAGCGGTTGGGAAGGCGATACCCTCTCCATCGATGGGCCAAGCGACTCAGCATCGAAATTCTCCGATCCGGCGTTCGCGCTGGCCTTTGCCCGCATCGAAAGCTGGTATTTCAAGAACGGCGGCTTCTTTGAGAGCGACAACTGGGTGCTGGAGAATATCGGACGTATCCGCGCCATCCCCGGCTGGATCGTGCAGGGCCGCTACGACGTGGTGACGCCGATGACGACCGCCTGGGAGTTGAAGAAGGCGTGGCCGGAAGCGAAGTTCAACCTGGTGCGCAAGGCCGGGCACTCTTCGAGTGATCCGGGTATTCTGGAAGGGCTTGTGGCGGCGGCCGATGAGGCGCTGGTGGCCTTGACCCGCTAATACCAAGCGTCATGACGTTTGGCAAGGGCGACTGCCCGCCGCCTAAGCGGCGAGCAATGCGGCGTTTGAGCTGAAAAAAGCGAATACCAATGAAGCGGTTCTACACCACGCATGTTGGTATAAGTCAGGGCTCGTCGTGACGCACGCCGTCCCACGGCTCGCGTCGGGTCAGATATTGCAGCGGCCAGACATTTTCGCGTGTCCGTCCGCAGCGCGGGCAGTCCAGCTCATGCTTCTCGAAGACGCCATAGAAAAGATGGCCCTTGTCGGCGCCCTTGGTATCGACATGTTTGCCGCAACGCGGGCACAGGAAGAAGAACTGCGACACCGCCACAAAGAAAAAGGCGAACGACCAGAACAGGCGCGCGGAGCCGCTCAGGGCGCCGATCAGACAGACCGGCAGCAGGATAAAATAGACAGCGGCGCGCGTTCGGTAGCTCATGAAGGTTCCAGGGCAGTCCAGAGACGCAAGGCCTGCTTCATGGCCAGAACGTCATGGACTCGCACCATTTTTGCGCCTTTTGCGATAGAATGCAAATGCACCGCCAGCGTGCCGCCGACGCGCAGCTCAGGATCGGCGGGCTCGGCGCCCTCGCGTTCTTCGAGGGCTGCGATAAAGCGCTTGCGGGAGGCCGCCATCAGCAGCGGGAAGCCATGCGAGGCCAGGCGATCCGTAGCTCTGATCAGCGCCAGATTATGATCGAGCGTCTTGCCAAAGCCGATGCCGGGATCAAGCCAGATATGGCCGCGCGCGACGCCGGCGCGAATGGCGACTTCGGCACGTTCGAGCAGATAGGATTCGACCTCGGCCACCACGTCCTCGTAATAAGGACTGGCCTGCATGGTGCGTGGCTCGCCCTGCATGTGCATCAGGATGACCTCGCGGCCGCTGCGCGCAGCAGCCTCCAGACTATGCGGCGTATAGCTGAGCGCGCTGACATCATTCCAGATGCTGGCGCCGGCCTTGACGGCTTCCTCGGCCACTTCGGGTTTGAGTGTATCGATACTAATGGGGGTATCGCTGAGGCCGGAGAGCACGGCGATCAGCGGCACGACGCGGCTGATCTCTTCCTCCAGCGTCACCGGATGGGCACCGGGACGGGTCAATTCGCCGCCGATATCGAGCACATCGGCGCCTTCGGTGATCAGTTGCCGCGCGTGGCTGAGCGCGTGTTCAAAGCCGATAAAGCGCCCGCCGTCCGAAAAGCTGTCCGGCGTAACGTTGACGATGCCCATGATCAGCGGGCCTTTGGCGGCATGGAGGTCGAGTAAGGTCATGGCTTACTATATCCTCCCTTGCGAAGCGGGGGAGGTGGAGCGGCGAAGTCCGTAAGGACACAGTCCGCGACGGAGGGGGCTTGCTGAAAGCGTTCCCCAGATCGCGCATTTACCTTCCGTCATAGCTTAACCTCCCGCCTATGTCCGCCACCTCCGTCAGCGACACCAACCCTGCGGGCTTTGCCCGCAAGAACTGGGCGCTGCCACCTCCCCCGCTGCGAAGGGGAGGATCAAGGAGTGCCTACGCCTTGCCCAACCGTTTGATTTCCCAGTGCAGGTCGATGCCCAGCTTCGTCATGACATCGGCGCGGACGGCCTCGCCCAGACCTTCCAGTTCGGCCGCCGTGGCGTCGCCGGTATTGATCATAAAGTTGGAATGCAGTTCGGAGAACTTGGCGGCGCCGAACAGCTTGCCACGCCAGCCGGCCTCATCAACGCACTGCCAGGCGCTCTTGCCCTCCGGATTCTTGAAGGTCGAACCGCCGGTCTTTTCACGGATCGGCTGGGTCTGCTCACGGCGGGCGGTGATGGCTTCCATCCGCTCGGTGACCGCCGACGCATCATCAGGCGTGCCTTGGAACAGCGCGCCGGTATAGATGACGCCTTCGGGTTCCGAATGGCGGTAGCGGAAACCCATCTCGGCATTGGAGATCGTGATGCGCTCGCCAGAGCGCGTGATGGCATAGGCCTCGATCAGAATGTCCTTGGTTTCCGAGCCGTAGCAGCCGGCGTTCATGGTGAGCGCCCCGCCGATCGTGCCCGGCACGCCACGATAGAATTCCAGACCGGCAATGCCGTTTTGCGCCGCCACCTTGGCGACATGGGCATCCAGCGCCGCCGCACCGGCTTCGATACGCCCCTCGCCGCGCGGCGTCACATCGGCGAAATTACGGCCGAGGCGAATCACCACGCCATCGATGCCGCCATCGCGTACCAGCAGGTTCGAGCCAACGCCGATGGTCAGGGCCGGAATGCCGGGATCCAGGTTTTTCAGGAATTCGCACAGGTCGGCGGCGTCTTCCGGCAGGAAAACCACGTCGGCCGGTCCGCCGACGCGAAACCAGGTGAAGGGCGCCAGATCAGCGCGATACATCATCTTGCCGCGCACCGGCGGCAGGTCGGCGATCCAGGCGTGGGACTGTTGCGTCATAGCGGTTCCGTCATCATCTGCACGCTCCAGGCGGCAAATGTCAGAAGGGTGATCCGGCCCTAAAAGTCAAGCGCGAACTCGACAGGAAGCGTTGCGACAGAAATTTCCTGACAGGCTCATCGATAAATTTAAGCGCCAGATAGCTGGCGACAATAACCACAACAAAGATGATCGCCCCTTCAATCAGGGCGTTGCGCTGATGTGTAACGGTCTGGTAGACGCCGTTGACCCAGCGAAACAGAGGATAGTGCATCGCATAGACAGGGTAGGACAAGGTGCCCGCCAGCACGGCAGCCGGGCTTATGGCGGCCTGCAAACGGACCTTGGCGCCGCAGAGCACGAGCAAGGGCGAAACAAGCGGGACCTACAGCCATTGGCTCAGCGCATGAAGCGGTACAGGTGTGTAAAAGATGACCACCATGGCCACCACGCTGATCCAGAACAGCCAGTGCCAGAGACGCGAACCTGCCGCCCGTCCCTGAAGAAAACGTGCATCGGCAAAGAACAGCGCAACACCCAGACAGAAGGACGTGCAGACGCGCGGTATGCCTTGCCAGAAGGTGGCCGTTTCATCACCGCCCCCTGGGAAAAGCAGCATTAACGCAAAGGACACCACCGTCAGGCTCAGCGACAAGACAAGCCCATCGATCCGGCGCAGCAAAGCCCAGACAAAATTCGCTGCCAGTTCAAGGAAGAGCGAATATTGTGGCCCGTTGAGCGGAAAGACTTGGGGGCCGCCGATGCTCGTCGGAGCATGGAGATAAGGCAGATTGACCATGGCCAGCAGAAAAGCCAGGGCCAGCGCTAGCTGATCTACGGGCTCATGCTTCGCGAAGATGCTTATGACGCTGTAAAGTATGCTGATAAGCAGTCCAAGCAGGATCATCGGCATCAGGCGCACAAGGCGAACGCGGGCAAATTTCGCCAGTGTCATGCTCTCCTTCAGGCACGCGCCATAGGCCAGCACCATAACATAGCCGCTCAGGCAGAAAAACAGATCGACCGCCAGACCGCTATTGGTGGCCAACCAGGGCACGCCAAGCCAGTGACCTATGTGAAAAAGAACAACTGAAATCGCCGCAAAGCCTCTCAAACCATCGAAGGCCTTGTAGTGGTTGGACTCACTCACGAATTTCAGCTTGAAGACTGCGCTTATGCATCGACAAAACTTATTGCACTGCACAAATTTATTTTCAAGATGAGTCGGGGTTTAGCTCTTTAACGCTTCAAGCTGCGATGGCAGGGCATAGGCCCACTGCGTGATATCGCCGGCACCGAGCAGGACGACGATATCGCCAGGCTTGGCCTCAGCCGCCACCAGACCGGCCAGTTGCGACGGGCCATCGAGCGCTATGGCGTTGCGGTGACCGAAGCGGTGCAAACCTTCGACCAGATGGGTCTTGTCGACGCCCTCGATCGGCAGTTCGCCGGCGGAGTAGACGTCGGCCACGATCACCGTGTCGGCGTCATGGAAGCACGACGAGAACTCGTTCATCAGATCGCGCAGGCGGGTATAGCGGTGCGGCTGGACCACGGCGATGACGCGGCCGGAACTGACCTGACGCGCAGCTTTCAAAACGGCGGCGATCTCGACAGGGTGGTGGCCATAGTCATCGATCACGCGGATACCATCCACCACGCCGGTGGTGGTGAAGCGGCGCTTGACGCCTCCGAAAGCCCCCAGGCCACGGCGGATATCGTCCTCACCAATGCCCAGTTCACGGGCGATGGCGATGGCGGCGGTGGCATTGGAGACGTTGTGGTTGCCGGTCATCGGCAGCTTGAGCTTCTCCCAGGTGAAGGGCTCAATGCCCCCCAATTGACTAGAGGGCGGCGAGAAGACGACATCGAAAACCGCGCCTTCGGGGCCAAATTCGATATTGGCGCAGCGCACCTCGGCCTGCGGGCTCGTGCCATAGGGTATCAGGCGGCGGTTGTCGATCTTGGCGGCCAGGGCCTGCACTTCCGGATGGTCGATGCAGACGGCGGCGAACCCATAGAAGGGAATATTTTCGACGAAATCGACAAAGCCTTTTTTGACGGCTTCGAAATCGCCCCAGTGATCGAGGTGTTCGGCGTCGATATTGGTGACGATGGCCAGGGTCGATTTCAGACGCAGGAAGGAGCCGTCGGATTCATCGGCCTCGACCACGATCCAGTCACCATCCCCCACCTTGGCATTGGTGCCGTAGGCATTGATGATGCCGCCATTGACCACGGTCGGGTCCTTGCCACCGGCATCGAGCAGACAGGCCACCATGGAGGTGGTCGTCGTCTTGCCGTGGGTGCCACCGACCGCAATGGAGAATTGGAGGCGCATCAGTTCGGCCAGCATTTCGGCGCGTCGCACCAGCGGGATACGGCGGCGGCGCGCCTCGACCATTTCCGGATTGTCCTGCTTCACGGCGGTGGAATAGACGAGGGCACAAACGCCTTCCGAGACGTGCGAGGCTTCATGACCGATGAAAATCTGCGCACCCAGCTTTTCGAGACGCTCGGTATTGGCCGAGGCCTTGGCGTCGGAACCCTGCACCTTGTAGCCGATCTTGATCATGATTTCGGCGATGCCGCTCATGCCGATGCCGCCAATGCCAACAAAATGGACGGGACCGAGATCGAAAGGCGTCGGGCGCTTGGTGTGAAGGGTCATGCAGGGGTCGTTTCACAGAGAAAGAAATGGGAAGGGAACAGGGTTTAGACCATCCTTGCGGGCCTGTCACTGATCCTTTTCAGCCTTTCACAGCCGCGGCTTTTATGGCAATAATGACGTCAACAAAGAGGTTCCGCCATGGGCAAGATGTCGATATCGCTGGATGAGCAATCCCGGTCGTGGATAACCGGGCAGACGGACGATGCCGAGACCTATGTCAATGCGCTGGTCCATCAGGATCAATTGCACAAGGCGGCTGAGGCTAAACTACGTAATATGCTTGACGAAGCCGATACCAGCGGTGTCAGCGAGGCGACAGTGGAAGACATCTGGGCCAAAGCCGAAGCAAGACATCTCTCTAGTGGCTGATTACAGGTTAAGCCGAAAAGCTGAAGCTGATCTCGCCGCTATTGCCGATTACAGCCTTCAGGTCTTTGGCATTCAACGCGCTCGCAGCTATCGTGATGATCTGCTTAAAGCTTTTGCACACATTGCAAGCAACCCAAATCTTGGCACTTATTATGGCCACATTGCACCTGACACGCGCAGGTTCGTCACCGGTTCGCATGTCATTTATTATCGCATGCTGCCTGACGGTCTGCTTATACGCCGCATCCTGCATTAGTCGCAGGACCCGATGCGCCACCTTTAATCCGCTTTTGCCGCCTTCGGTTTGAGCAGACTACGCGCAGGCCCCTTCCCCTTCCCTTGCGTCACATCTTCACCATCATAAAGCTTGCGCACCAGGGTGTAGATGATCACGGTCAGCGGCATAGCGAACAGCACGCCCATAGTGCCAAGCAGTCCGGCAAAGCCAACCACCGCGAACAGGGTGATGATCACCGGAATAGAAGCGATCTGGCGCTGAACCGCCGGCGTGATGAAATTGCTCTCCATTTGCGATACGCCGACATAGATCACCAGCGCCCAAAGGAAAGTCTGCCACCCGGACACCGCCGCCAGCAACAGACCTGGCCCCGCCGAAACCACCGGCCCTACGATCGGCACGAACTGCGCCAGACCCGACACCATGCCCAAAGCTAGCGCCGACGGCACATGCAGGAACCACAGACCAAAGCCGGTCAGGGTGCCAACCAGCACCATCGAGATAAACTGACCGATGAACCACAGGCGCAGGGCGCGGCCGGCCACGTTCATGGCGTCGCGCACCTTCTCCTTATGATCATCGGCAAACAGGAAGACCACGCCGTCACGATACTTGCCGGGGTCTATCGCCAGAATGATGCCGGCGATCGTGGCGACCAACAGGTTGGCCAGCGCCGAAAAGATGCTGCCAGCAATGAGCGGAAGCTTGGACGCCAGACCGCTGGCCTGCTGCCCCACAGTAGCCATTTGCTTTTGCACTTCGTCATTAAGGCCCAGTTGCTGCAGGCGTACCTGCAAGGCAGCCCAGGCCACCGGTATCTGCTTGGTCAGGTTTTGCGTCTGCGCCACCAGTTCGTAGCCGAACAGGAAGAAGGTCAGCGAAATCAGCGCCAGAACGGCGACCAGAACGGTCAGGATGGCCAGGGTGTCATTGAGCGGCGTATATTTGATCAGCGGTTCGGCCAGGGCCCGCAGCACGGTAGCGATCACGATGGCACCGAAGATCAGCAGCCACAGGCTGAGCAGCTTGAAGATCAGCAAACTCGCCGCGATGGCCAAAATAATAAACAGCACGCGCTGAATGAAACCAATGTCGAGTGCCTTTTCGGTCATGACCCATCCTTGATTTTGGTTACGGTGCGTTCCACCAGATCGGCTAAAAGTTTGGCCGCATCAGGGCGCGCCACCGATTTCGCAGCACCAGCGCGCATCGGCAGCATCGATGAGGCCTCGATCATCAGGCGGATCTCTTCGCTCAAGCGTTCGGCGGTAAAGTGTTCCTCGCGGATGACGATGGCCGCCTTGGCCTCTTTCAGCACCTCGGCATTGTAGGTCTGGTGATCGTCAGCCGCGATCTTGAGCGGAATCAGCACCGAGGGCTTGCCGGCCACGGCCAGTTCGCAGACGGTCGACGCCCCGGCCCGGCCGATAACGATATGGGCGCGGCCGAGGCGTTCGGCCATGTTGGAAAAGAACGGCGCCACCTCGGCATCGATCTCCGACAGCGCATAGACCATCCGCGCCTGCTCGACCTGCTCGTCGCGCGCCTGCTGCTCAACGTGCAGATTGATGCGCAGCGACATCGGCAGCATGGCCAGGGCCTGCGGCACGGTTTCGGACAGGATCTTCGCGCCCTGCGACCCCCCGGTCACCAGAATATTGACGGTTGGATCAATGGCCGGATAGGGCTCATCATACAGCGCGCGGATATCCGGGCGCACCGGATTGCCGACCACCTGCACCTTGCCCTCGAGTTCATCGGGCGCCATGCGCAGGACAGGGAAAGCGCAAGCGACGGCATCGACCTTCTTGACCAGTTGACGATTGGAACGACCCAGCACGGAATTCTGTTCGTGGATCAGGGTGACATCCTTGCGACCAAGCGCGGCCATCAGCGCCGGATAGGACGGATAGCCGCCAAAGCCGATCACCGCCCACGGCTTGAGCCGCGCAAAGGCCTTGCGCGCCTGCAGGATACCCTGCCCGATCTTGATCGCCGCCTTCGCCATGCCGATCGGATCGCCGTTCCTGAAGGTGGCGGCTTCCAGCGACAGGCGCTCGATGGCGGGAAAATTCTCGGCATAGGCGGCGCCGCGCTTGTCAGAGGCCAGCACCACATCCCAGCCGCGGCTGATCAGCTCACGCGCCAAAGCTTCGGCGGGGAACATATGTCCGCCGGTGCCGCCCGCCGCCACGATGGCTAAAGGTTTGGCGGCAAAGGAAGAGGCCTTACGGCGCGGTTTGGGTGGTTTAGGCGTCGCCAAGTGGAATCCCCGAAATCATCGTCGTCTGACCATAACGGCTCAGATATAAAAAGCTAAGGCCTTTTCGACGACATTTACCACTTCGTCGGATCGTCCTGTGGAATCTCTTCCTGACGCTTGCGTGTCAGGGCCAGGATAAAGCCAAGCGTGACGCCCAGCGCCAGCATGGAGGAGCCACCGTAGGAAATAAACGGCAGGGTCATGCCCTTGGGCGGAATGAGGCCGAGATTAACCGACACATTGATCAACACCTGCGTGCCCAGCATGATGTAGAGGCCGGAGGTGGCGATCTGGCGGAAAGGGTCCTGCATCGCCATGGCCTTGAGCAATCCGCGCACAATGATAAAGGTGAAGATGCCGATGATGATCAGGATCAGCCACAGGCCGTACTCTTCCGCCACCACCGAATAGATAAAATCGGTATGGAGGTCGGGGATATAGCGCTTCATCGTGCCTTCATTGAGGCCGCGACCGAACAGCCCGCCATTGGCGATGGCCGCCTTGGCGCGCGCCACCTGAAAGCCGGAGTCGGCGTCAGGCGAGATAAACCCCATGATGCGGTTGCGAAAGTGCGGCTGGATGAAGAACAGGCCGACGAGGCCGACGCCGGCGGCCGACAACATGCCGATGATCCAGCGAAAGGGCACGCCGGAGATAAAGAAACAGGCGCCAAAGGCAATGGTGATCAGGATCGATTGCCCGACATCGGGCTGGATCAGCAACAGGACGATGGCCAGCGCATAGAGGCAAAAGGCGACGGTCACGCCTGGCACGCCCTTGCCTTTTTGCCCTTCGCAGAACATCCAGGCGATCAGCACGATCAGGGCCGGCTTGAGGAATTCCGATGGCTGCACCGCGATCGGCCCCAGTTCGAGCCAGCGCCGACCGCCCTTGGCCGCGTGACCAATCAGCGGCAGCATGGCCATGATCGAGATGGCGCCGCCATAGATCAGCACGCTGACGCGCTTGATGCCCTTGAGCGACAGCATGGAAATCATGATCATGCCGGCCGCCGTCATCAGGGCGAAGACGAAATGGCGCTTGGTGTAATAGAAGGTGTCGTAATGGCTGACGTGCGGTGCTGCCACCGGCGACGACGAGAACGAGAAGAAGAAGCCAAGCACCAGAAGGATCAGCGCCAGAGTCAGGGTGACGCGATCAAGCGTCCACCACCAGATGGCAGTTGGCGAGCGATCGGTGCGCGTAAACGGATGGGCATAGGCTTAAGTCATGAACGCATCCTGAGGCGGGATATGACGATGGGAACTGACAGACAGGATTCACCAAAACGTGGTTAAGATCAGCTTAAGCCACGTGTCGATTCGTAAGAGATTCTTAAGATGCTGGAATTCAGTGACCCGGGTTCGCGCGTCTTTAAGCGCGCCCGTATGACACGACTTAACCTACACCCGGTCAAGCCCAGGCTAATCTCGGCAACGGCGTCGCAACGTGCCTCGACTTCAGCGCTGCCCACGCCTGTCTAGCTTTTAAACATTGGCACGGGCATCAAGTTCCCTCAGGAAAGCGACGCTGTCGTTCATCTGGTCAATGCCGTGGCGATGTTCGGCGGCCATGGCGCTGAGCCCGTTCAGCGAGCGCTCGATATGGCCACTTTGGGCGAAGATATCTTCAACCCTCAGCACCGTGTCCTGATAATGCTGGCTCTCATCCTTGAATTGCAGACGGGTAGCCTCAATAATACCGCCGAGCTGCTTTAAGGACAACTCGATCTCCCCGATTGCCGCCTGAGTATATGTCAGGGTAGATTTGGTGTCGCTTGCCAGCTTTTTGACTTCGCCCGCCACGACACTAAAACCACGGCCGGCCTCCCCCGCACGCGCGGCCTCGATGGTGGCATTGAGCGCCAGAAGGTTCGTCTGGGATGTTATGCCATCAATAACGGACAAGACCTGACGCAGGTTGGCAAGCGCCGCGTTCAGACTGGTGAATTTCTCGGAAAGCTGTTCTGTATTTGAATCATCCCCCGTCGCACGTTGCTTCTGATCGCTCTCCATCGCATGACGGATGCCATCCATAATGCCGCCGATATCGCCGACCTCGGTGAGGACGGTTTCTATTTTGGCCGCGATGCCGAGATGGTTCGAGATTCCGTCAATAACGCCACCGCGCAATCTGTTGAGGATTTCCGCCCGGTTCAGTTGACAGCGCGCGAAGTAGTTGACGAATTTGGCGTATTCGATCGGAAACTGATCAATAAAATCATCCTTGTAGTCCGAAGTCCCCGTTTCAAAAAACGCCACGGCGGTCAGGGTCTGATTGACATTGATACCGAAGAGCTCTCCGAACGTTGAGAAGCCAACGGCCGGCGCCGGCCATATGTTTTTCGCGTTTTTGAGGGTGGTCTCATTCGAAAGGCGGCGCAGGATACAGTCATTCAGCAGCACGCCGAGCAAAGGCGGCTTATCCTTCAGGAAGGCATCGACGTCACGGCGGGTCTGATCAATAAAATCAGTCGCTTCCAGAAGGATAAGGTCGTCACCGGAGCCGACATCGCAATAGAAAGTCACCGTTTCCGTATTGAAATCGATGCCCGCGACGGAGCGTACAAACAGCTCCCCGTCAATTTCGATCCCAAAGGCGCGGCCTTCAAGGGCCTTCTCCAAGCCTGAGGGCTGAACGCGCAGCGCGTCACAAAGCGCGCTGACAAACGGCACGACCTTGTTGGCGCTGGCATCATAGATGGCGCTGACGGTGCGCTTGTTCGGGTCGGCATCGACCACAACGAAATCATATCCGATTTTGCGGAAATTCTGGCTTTTCATTACGCTATAGCGCTTGTCCTTCGCCACCTTGACAAAGGCGAGAACCGCATGGTTCTCGACAACCTTGTCACCGTCGAAGAGATAGGTGTTCTTGAAATCGAGCTTACCGCCGGCAGAGCCGCCAATAAACAGGCAGGGGAAGCGCGCGGCCTTATAGACCCCTTCCATGAAATAGCTTTCCGATTTGGAAACACCGTCGACAAAGGTCAGCGTGAAAGTGTCACGCGCATCAATGGACAGTCTGGGCCTGACATTTTCCAGGGATTTAACGATCCGCGAGACACGCTCTTGGCGCAGCAGAGCGGGCTGTCCTGAACGAATATCTTCGCAGTGAAGGGGTACGCTGAACACTTCGACCTGCGACAGCAACTCCGGCGAGAAAATCTGCAACACGACATTGTCCCATGCGCCGCTCGCAGAACAGTAAAGCCCTTTTTCCGGATCGTCGCACAACTCGCCGGCTGTGGTAGTGGCGATGACGGGCGCCTGCCCGACAAGCTCTTTCAGTGCTTTGCAGGTTCGGGAGAAATCCACATGAGGTGAAATATAAGCCATAACAAGCGAGGGCGCCGCCCCCTTGAAATCGAAATCAGAAGCGGTGACCCCGGCAAAATCAGCATTGGTCCTGAGGGTGCGTATCCAGTTCGATACAGGCACGGCCTCAAGTTTATCAGCCATGGCAAGAGGGGCTTGTGCCACGTGATCAATTTTAACGGATGTCTCGTGGTTCCTGAAAAACATATTCGTCCTGCCCCGATCGCGTCGACTGAAAGTCCACTTTTGAGCAAGTCTTGTTTAAAAACCTTAACAACCCTATAAAATTTATGGCCTTGAGGTTGTGGTTGTGACAGCGCTGAAACACCTTACGGACAAAGCAGATCAGGCAAGCACTTTCACAGCAAAAGGCGCTCTGGATGTGACGGTAAAAGGTTAAGGTTCAGATCTTAGGGTCTCAGGCCCCAGGTCTCAGGCCTGGACACCCAGCTTGATCTCAGACACGGCATCACGGAAGGCATCGCCACGCGCCTCGAAATCGGTGAACTGATCGAACGACGCGCAGGCCGGCGAGAACAGTACTATCTCTTCTTTGCCGGACTTTTCCGCCTCGGCATAGGCCTGCGCCACCGCGGTAAACAACAGGCGCGATTGCGTGCAAGGCGCCGACTTGCCGATGGTGACCTCGAAGAGTTCCGCCGCCTCACCGATCAGATAGGCGTGCTTGACACGCCCGAACAGGTCGCGCAGCTCATCAATGCCGCCCGCCTTGGCCACACCGCCGGCGATCCACAGGAATTTATCGAACGACGACATCGCCTGACGCGCCGCATCGGCATTGGTCGCCTTGGAATCGTTGATGAAGCGCACCTTGCCGATGCGGCCGATTTCCTGCATGCGGTGCGCCAGGCCGGGGAAGGTGCGCATACCGGCGACGATCTCTTCCATCTCCAGCCCGAGTGCCTTGCAGGCGCTATAGGCGGCGGCGGCGTTTTGCCAGTTGTGACGTCCGGTCAGGGTGCGGACCTCCTTGAGATCGATCACCTGACGGGCGCGCACGCCCGTGCCATCATAGAGCACGCCATTCAGCGCATAGACACCCTGGCCAAGCGTGCGGCGTGACGAGATCGAGATCAGCTTGACCGGCGAATTGACGCGCATGTCCGAGATCAGGGCCGCGGTGTAATCGTCGTCAGCGCCGATCACCGCCGTCTGTTTCGAGCTTTGCGCCATGAAGATGCGCTTCTTGGCCTTGATATAGCCTTCCATACCGCCGTGGCGGTCGAGGTGATCGGGCGTGATGTTCATCAGCACCGCCACATCGGGCGAAAAGCTCATGGTCAGATCAAGCTGGTAGGAAGAGGTCTCGATGACATAGATGCTGCCGGCATGCATCTCCGGCAGGTCGAGGATGCCGATGCCGATATTTCCACCGACATGGACGTCCCTGCCTGCCGCCTTGAGAATGTGCCCGATCAGCGCAGTCGTGGTCGATTTGCCGTTGGTGCCGGTAATGGCCACCGTGCGCGGCCGCTTATGCGCCGGCAGCACCGCCAGGGTGCGGGCGAAAAGTTCGATATCGCCCATCACCGGCACGCCGACGCTCTTGGCCAGCGGCACGGTCCAGTGCGGTTGCGGATGGGTCAGCGGCACGCCGGGCGACAGCACGAGCGCGGCGAATTCGCTCCAGTCGGCGTTCTTCAGGTTCTCAACCGTAAAGCCCGCCTTGGTGGCTGGCAGCAGATTGGACGGCTTGTCATCCCACAGCACCGGCTCGGCGCCGCCGGCCTTGAGCGCGCGCGCCGCCGACAGGCCCGAACGGCCCAGTCCGAAGATAGCGACACGTTTGCCTTCAAAGCCTTTTACCGGGATCATGACACGTACTCTCTAGCGTAGTTTCAAGGTGGCGAGGCCCACCATGGCCAGCATGGCAGCGACGATCCAGAAGCGGATCACCACCGTCGATTCCGGCCAGCCGAGCTTTTCAAAATGGTGATGGATCGGTGCCATCAGGAACACGCGCTTCTTGGTGAGTTTGAAATAGCCGACCTGAATCATCACCGACAGCGCCTCCATGACGAACAGCCCGCCGATGATAGCCAGCACGATCTCGTGCTTGAGCGCCACGGCCACGGCACCGAGGCCACCGCCGAGCGCCAGCGAACCGGTATCGCCCATGAATATCTTGGCCGGCGGCGCGTTGTACCACAAGAAGCCCATGCCGCCGCCGATAATCGCCGCCAGAATGACCGCCACCTCACCGGCGCCCGGCACGTAGTGGATGATCAGATAGTTGGCGAACTTGGCGTTACCGACGAGATAGGCGATCAGGCTGAAAGCGCCGGCCGCGATCATCACCGGCACGATGGCCAGGCCATCGAGACCATCGGTCAGGTTGACCGCATTGGATGCACCGACGACCACCACCGCACCGAAGACGATGTAGAAATAACCGAGATTGAAGATGAAGTTCTTGAAAACCGGGATGACCAGCGAGGTTGCCAGATGCGGCGCATCGGCCGGCACCGGCGAATAGTACATCAGCACCAGCACGGCCACGACGGCGACGGCGACCTGCGCCACCAGTTTCTGGATCGAGGTCAGGCCGGCCGAGGTCTGCTTGGTCACCTTGGCGTAATCGTCAATAAAGCCGAGCAGGCCATAGGCCATGGTGACGCCGAAAACGACCCAGGCGGCCGCCGAATGCGGATCGGCCCACAGGATGGTGCCGACGGCTATGCCAGCCAGGATCATCAGCCCGCCCATGGTCGGCGTGCCCTTTTTGGTCAAAAGGTGGGTCGAGGGGCCATCTTCACGGATCGGCTGTCCCTTGCCCTGACGGGCGCGCATCCAGCGGATAAAGCGCGAGCCCATGGCGACCGCAACGATCATGGCCGTGATCATGGCCAGGAAGATGCGTACGGTCTGATATTTCATCAGATTGATCAGGGGCCAGTGCTGGTGCAGGCTGGTGACGTGCTCGTACAGCAGATAAAACATGAAACGCCTTCTTAGAGGGCAGCAACGCGCCCGTGAAATCTACTCTGCCAATAATGCTTTTGCGATCAAACCGGCTTTAGAGCCGTTGGAGCCCTTTATCATGACCACATCCCCCCCTTGCAAGTCCTCAATGACCCGCGGCAGCAATTCGGCGGCGGTGTCGGCATGGCCACCGCGCAAGGCGGGCGGCAGGGCATCCCACAGATGACGCATCAAAGCCCCTGCCAGATACACCTTATCGATGTCATTGGCCGCGATAACAGGGGCCAGCGAGGCATGCAGAGCCGCCTCTTCCGTGCCCAGTTCGAGCATATCGGTCAGGACGACAACTTTTCGTGAGTCCGCCGCTTTGGGATGCTTACCGAGCGATTGCAGCGTGGCGGTCATCGACACCGGATTGGCGTTATAACTCTCATCGATGACGGTGATCTGGCCGCCCTTGAACGTCTTGCGCGTAACCTTGCCGCGACCGTCGAGCGCTGCCGCCCCCTCCAGCGCCGCGATCGAGGTTTCCAGATCGACATCGAGCGCTTCCAGCATCAGCAGCACCGACATGGCGTTCATCGCCTGATGCTTGCCGGTGTGGGAGAGCGAGAAGGCGATCTCCTTGCCATGGAAACGCGCGGTGATCTCGGCGCGATCGCCATTAATGACGTGCGAGACCAACTTCGCATCAACCCCACCGGCCTCACCAAAGGCCGCCACCAGCGCACCGGCCCCACGGGCTTCGCGTTGCAGGAAATCGAACCAGACATTATCGGCGTTGAGAATGGCGAGCCCGCCCGGTATCAGACCATCAAAAATCTCGGCCTTGGCGCGCGCCACCCCTTCGTCGCCATCGGGGAAGTTTTCGGTATGTGCGCCGCCGACCGTGGTGATGATGACGGCGTGCGGCGCCACGAACTCCGACAGGGGCGTGATCTCGTCAGCGTGGTTCATGCCGATCTCGAAGACGGCGCGCTCCGTATCGGCCGGCATCCGCGCCAGGGTGAGCGGCACGCCGATATGGTTGTTGAAGCTCTTGATGGCGGAATGCGCGGGGCCGGCGCGCGTAAGGCCCTGCATGACCATCTGGGTGACGCTCGTCTTGCCGACCGAGCCGGTCACCGCCCCGCGTTTGGTCCTCACCGCGCGATCGCGGGCAAAGACCGCCATATGCTCCAGCGCTTTTTGCACATCGGGCACCAGCAGGCAGGGACCGCCCTCAATGGGCCGGCGCGTGACGGCGATGGCCGCGCCCGACTGGAAAGCCTGCGCCACGAAATCATGACCATCGCGCACGCCTTTCAGCGCCAGGAAGATATCGCCCGGCTGCAGGGCACGGCTGTCGAAATTGATGCCGGATGCGGCGCCAGAAGCGCCTTCGCCAACACCAGTCAGGGTGCCGCCGGTGGCCTTGGCCAGTTCGTCAAAGGTCCATAGAGGCGTAGGTTTCATGGCTCACGCACGCAGTTAAAACAGCAAAACGTCATTGAACCTGACTCACGGCTTTAGGCAAGCAAGAGTGTGTTAATAGTCTTTATTCAGGATCATCTCAGCGAGATTTTCGTTCACATCGCTACCGCGCGAATTGCCATTACGGCAGGGCAGGACTATAATATTCAGGACAACAGAGGGAGGCTCTCATGTCCCGTAATACCGCAAAACCCTGGTTTGCCCCCAAGCGTTATGGCTATGGTTCAGGCCTGCCGATTGCCTGGCAGGGATGGGTGGTGTTCCTGGCCTATATTGTGGTTTGCGCAGGGGCCGCCTCGGCCCTGCCATTGATGCTTGACAACACTGCCCTTTCCGGTTGGGCACCCCTTGCGATCATTTCCACGGCAACGATCATCTTGGTGATTATTTGCGCCCGGAAAACAAAAGGCGGATGGCGCTGGCGCTGGGGTAAGGACGAGTAATCTCGCCCTCAATAAACCGGGCAACTCATCCAGTGGTAAGCCCGCGCCCATGAAATCCCCATCGAGCGGACAATGACGAAACCTTTCGATTCCGACGGCCCGCTATCGAGCGTCAAACAGCGGCTCATATAGATGCCGGAAGGATCGTAATAGTCGAGACGACGGGCCGACAGGGTTTTGTCCGGGTTGACCCGCACCTCGGCGACATCGTAGCTGATATAGCTGCCGGCATAGAGCCGGTCATCGACGCGGGCGCGCTCGTTCAGCACCACCACCGTGGCGGATGACCTGCCGGTACGACGCAGATAAGCACCGGCGCTATCGAAACACTCAGCCGCCTGCGTATCGTCATCGTCTTTCCTGCCGTCCTTGTCATCATGCGGCCCCGGACGGCCTTTGCGCCAATCCCGCCCACAGTCGACGATAAAATAATCATCGCCATAGGCTTCCCAGATCTCGGTCGGGATCGGGGCCAGGGGCGCACCGCAGCGATTCAGCGCCCGCTCATTGATGTAGAGCCCGTCGTTCTGGCCGGTCACCCACCAGCCGATACTCTCCATCGGCACACAGCCCTCAACGCCGACCAGCAGCGATTTGTTGATCCAGCGGCTATCGGCCTTGAAACTGTTTTTCTTGCTTTTGCGCTTTAAGACCCACTGATCGATCTCTTTCTCGGTCAGGACGTCCCCGGCCTTGACAGGCTGACGCGCCGCCACCAGATCGAGCTCCTTCACATCGGGATTATTGATCAGGTAGCTGACCGCCGGTTGGGCGCACCAGGTGACGCGGATGCTGTACTGCTCCTCGCATTGCCCTGGCACGGCAAGATAGCGCATCGTGCCCTGCACACGCAGCCTTTCCGTCCGGTGCCAGCCACCATTCGGACCGGGCGTCAGGGGCGGGCCTTCCGGCGTATAGGGTCCGTGTGCCTGACGCGGTCCGCCACCGCAGGCAACCGTCTGGCTCTCAACGGCCACATCGCCGCCCTTGCGATGCTCAATCGCATAGCCGACGTCCTCTCCGGCGAGCGCATAACAATCACGCGGCACGATGACATCGGAGCTTTCGAACTCAAGCTCACGCGCCTGAAACCCTTCGGCGGTCGGGAAAAGATCGTAGAGCCGGTAATCGCGGCCATAGGCGCCGGAAATCCAGTCCTTGCCTGTCTGGGCGGTGATCGGCGTCAGCACGCGGGTTTCGCCCTGCGCCGCCGGTTTCAGGGTCACCTTGTCGAAGCACGGCCCCTCCTTGAGCGGCTGGAACTTCGCCGGACAGTTGGTGCGCGGCACCGCTATCTGCAGCTCGGCGCCCAGCACCTCATGGACCGTGCCGAAATGTGCCTCATCGACCAGAATGGGTTGCGCCGATTGCGCCATGGCGCTCACCGGCAATAGTCCCACGACAACTGCCGCACCGGCCCACAGATATGCTCTCATGATATGCCCCTCCGCATCCACCCCGGTTATTCATACCGCCGGACGCGCAAAATGCCAAGGGCACGCGTCGGGGTGATACCGTAAGGACAGAATGCAAGCGCAGGTATGAACCGGCGCTGAACGGGGACTGCCCGCTGCTGATGCGGCGCAAAGAGACTAGCGGCGCTTGAGCTTTACTTTAAAGCGCTCTTGACCACGCTGACGTCATCGAACGGCAGAACCACGCTGCCGACGATCTGGCCCTGTTCGTGGCCCTTGCCGGCCACCACCAGCACATCGCCGGTCTTGAGGCCTGCCACCGCCTCAAAAATGGCGGTCTTGCGGTCGGCGATCTCGACCGCGTCCTTCGCCATGCCGGCCAGCACCTCGGCGCGGATGGCGGCCGCATCTTCGGTGCGCGGATTGTCATCGGTGACGATGGCGCGATCGGCCAGTTTCTGCGCGATGGCGCCCATCTGCGGACGCTTGCCGCGATCACGGTCACCACCGCAACCGAATACGCAGACCAGCTTGCCCTGCGTATGCGGACGCAGCGCCTTCAGCACCGTCTCCAGACCATCGGGCGTGTGGGCGTAATCGACATAGACCTCGGCGCCATTGCCCTTGGTGCCAGCGCGCTCCAGACGCCCCCGCGCGCCTTGCAAGGTCGACAGGGCGTGGATCACCGCGCCCGGGTCCTCGCCGGCGGCGATGGCCAGACCGGCGGCGACCAGAGCGTTGGATGCCTGGAACAGACCGGCCAGCGGCAGCTTGGTCTCATACTTTTTGCCCAGGTATTCGAGATAGAGAATCTGGCCATCGACAGTCAGGTCACGGCCGGTCATGCACAGGTGCGACGAGCGCTCGCCGACGCTCATGACATTGAGGCCCGACATGATCGACATGGCGGCAAAGGCGTTATAGGCGTCGGAATCGGCGTTCAGCACCGCTGTGCGGCCACGCGGCAGGAGCTGTTCGAACAGGCGCAGCTTGGCCGTCCGGTAGGCCTCCATGGTGGCGTGATAATCGAGGTGATCCTGCGTCAGGTTGGTGAAACCCGCCGCCACGAGCGACACGCCATCAAGGCGGCGCTGGTCGATGCCGTGCGAAGAGGCTTCCAGCGCCAGATGGGTAACGCCATCGGCGGCCATGTCGGCCATGTGCTTCGCCAGATCGGCGGCGTCCGGCGTCGTCAGGCCGGGGCCTGTGATGGCGTTTTCGACGCCGGCGGCATCTTGCATGACCACGCCGAGCGTACCCACGCTGGCTGACGTGTGGCCCAGACGGCTGAAAATCTGGCGGCAGAAGGTGGCGACGCTCGTCTTGCCATTGGTGCCGGTGATGGCGACACAGGTCTTCGGCTGCGCGCCGTAAAAGGCCTTGGCGGCCAAGGCATAGGCGCGACGGACATCGGAAACATTGACCACGACCGAGCCGTTTTCGCTGACCGTGCCTTCGGGCGCCAGGATCGCGGCGGCGCCTTGCCGGATCGCCTGCGGAATGAACTGGCGGCCGTCCATGGCATTACCCGGCAACGCGCAGAACAGCACGCCCTCGCCCACCTTGCGGCTGTCGGCGGTGACGCCCGTGACCATGGGATCGTTATCCAGGTCGCGGCGCAGAATATCCGACAGGCGTAAGGCGCGGCTCATTAGTGTTCGTCTCCGGTTACGTCTTCGGCCGCTATGGGCGCCTTGTCCCACTCCGGCCCGGTGAATTTGTCTTCCTTGCGCGCCACGCCAAGGAAGGGCGCGATGCGTTCGATCACATGGCCGGCCACGGGGGCGGCGACATAGGCGCCGGTTTTGACGCCGCTGCTCTCAGGCGCACCTTGCGGCGAGTTGAACGTGACCAGAATAGAGTATCTGTCGCCATCCACAGGTCCGTCGGTCGGGAAGACCGCGAAGAAGGACGACACACGGTCTGACGTATAGCGACCATTGACCGGCTTTTGCCCGGTGCCGGTCTTGCCGCCGACGCGCAGACCCGGCGCATTGGCGCGCGTGCCGGTGCCTTTCAAGGCGTTTTCACGCATCAGCTCCAGCATGGTGCGCGAGGTGGCGGTCGAGAACACCTGCGTGCCGGCCAGAGGGGACTTGCCATCATATTTACGAATGGTCAGCGGGCGCAGATAGCCGCCATTGAGCGTAGCGTTTGCGGCCTCCACATAAGACAGCGGTGTGATCGCCATGCCCTGACCGAAGGCGGAGGAGACCAGCGAACTGTCCGACCAGCGGCTGGGCAGGAGCGGCGATGCCGGCTCGGAAAGCTCGATATCAGCCGAGCGGAACAGGCCGAGCGCCTCGTAATAGCGCGTCATGGCCGTGGCGCCGACATCGAGCGCCAGACGCGACGTGCCGATGTTGGACGAGTGGATGAAGACGTCCGTCAGCGTCATCAGTTCCTTGGATTCGTGGTCATCGTGGATCAGGCGGCTGCCGAGCTTCAGCGGCTGGCGACCGTCATAGACCGAACTGAGCGACGCCGTGCCGGTATCGAGGCCGATGGCGATCGAAATCACCTTGAAGACCGATGCCACTTCGTAGCGATCGACAGCGGCGTGGTTGCGCTTGGCCTGTTCGCTAAACGAACCCGGGCGGTTAAGATCGAAATCGGGCCAGCTCGCCATGCCCAGCACCTCGCCGGTGCGGACATTGGTGACAATGCCGATGGCGCCCTGCGCACGCTGCGCCTCGGCCATGGCGCGGACTTCATTTTCAAGCGCCCCCTGCACGCGCAGGTCCATGGCCAGCATCACCGGCTGATTATGGATGGCGTTGCCGACGATCTCGTCCTGCAAGGCCTTTTCAGCGCCGGAAAGACCTTCGCCGCCGCGCTGGGTCATGCCGATATAGGCCGAACCGGTATTGGCCAGCGGATAATCACGGACGCGGTGAGCCTCGAAGCTGATGCCCGGCAGGCCGTAGTTGAGGATCTCGTCACGCTTGGCGGTCTTAAGATTGCTGGTCAGCAGAACGCGGTTGCCGGTCTTGAAGGCCTGATCGACCTTATCACGCGGCAGGTCAGGGAAGATCTGGAACAGGGCGCGGCGCACCATAGCGCGGTCTTCGCCGGTCATGTCCTTCGGATCGACGAAGATGTTGTAATCGTTGACATCCGACGCCAGAAGCTGGCCATTGCGATCAACAAGCTGGGCGCGGGCATTGGGCTCGCCGGTCAGGGCCTGGATATCACCGCGCCCCTGCAACGAGGCACGCGTGGCGAAACCGGCCAGGCAGACATAGGCAAAGCTCATACCCACCAGAATACAGAAGATGCGCATGCGCGTGCTTGACGCCTTGACGCCGGCGGCATTGGCGCGCTCAAAGGCGTGCTCCACTTTCCAGACGCGGTCAGCGACCCACTGAAAGCCGGATTGGGTGGTTTCCAACAACGAAATGCCCATCAGTGCGCCTCGCTCTTAACGGCCGGTTTGACGGCGATCAAATCGTCCTGGCTGCCGACCTGAACCGTGGCGGTAGCCGCCGGTGCGGCCGCAGGCGCCGCGACATTGCCGGCGACCGGACGGGCGGTGGCGCGGGAAATCTCGCCCAGGCTTTCCAGGCGCGCTTCATGATTGGGCTCGACCGGCTTCATGCCAAGATAGGTGACGGCCAGTTGCTCAAGGCGGCCCGGACGCTCCAGTTGCGCCACCTTGATCTTGAGGGCGCCAACAGCTTCCTGTTCCTCGGCGATCTGACGATCCAGATCGCTGATGCGGCGGATGTCCTCGCCTTCGCGCGCCTTGCTGACGCAGACCCAGAAGATCAGGGCGAATACCAGCACCACCCCGACCAGTTCGATCAGGCGGATACCCCGGACACGCTGTTCAAAAAGTCGCATAAAGCCGTTCATGATCTTGCCTTCTTGAGCGGTAATACGGTGGGGACGAGCGGCGCAGAGGTGCGGCGCACGGCGCGCAGCTTGGCCGAACGGGCGCGCGGATTGACGGCGGTCTCGGCCTCACCGGCCTGCACAGCCTTGGGCGTGACAAGCGTATAAACCGACTGCTTGGCCTCGATCTTGTGCGGCGCATAGCGCGAACCGGATGAAACCTTGCCGGCGCGTTCATTAAAGAAATTCTTGACGATGCGGTCTTCAAGCGAGTGGAAGGTCACCACCGCCAGCACGCCCTCAGGCGTCAGCAGACTTTCGGATACGTCAAGCGCGCGCTCCAGTTCGCCCAACTCGTCATTGACTGCGATACGCAACGCCTGGAAGGTGCGCGTCGCCGGATGGACCGGGGCGCCACGACGGCCACCCAAGGCGCGCTCGACCACCTCAGCCAGATCGAGCGTGCGCTCAAACGGCACTTCGTTACGGCGCTTGACGATGGCGGCAGCGATGCCGCGCGACTTGTGTTCTTCGCCATAGAGCCAGATGATGTGGGCGATATCGTCCTTGTCGTCCTCGTTGACGATGTCGGCAGCGCTGCGCCCCTCCGTGCTCATGCGCATATCGAGCGGCCCGTCGCGCATGAAGGAGAAGCCGCGCTCGGCCTCATCAAGCTGCATCGACGATACGCCGATATCGAGCACGATGGCATCGCAGGTGTCATGACCCAGATCGGCGAGGCCTTCCTTCATTTCGGAGAAGCAGCGATTGACCCACTGGAAGCGATCCGGGAACTCGCTTTTAAGCGCATCGACATAGGGCCTGACGCGGGCATCGCGGTCAAAAGCGATAACGTGCGCACCGCGTGACAGGATGGCGCGCGAATAACCGCCGGCGCCAAAGGTGCCATCAACGACCAGCTTGCCCGACACATCGCCAAGCGCGGCCAGCACTTCGGGCAGCAGGACGGAGGCGTGCGCTTGCTGGCTCATATTTGACCCTCACGCCTGGCAAAGGCGGCCTCGACCAGCTTGTCCTGCTCCATGGCGTAGGCGGCATAGGCCGCAGGCTCCCAGATCTGGAAGCTTTCACCGAGTTCCCGCGATCACCACATCGCCACTCAGGCCGAACTGCTCGCACAGCTTTTCCGGCAGGGTGATGCGGCCGGCCGTATCGAAGCTCAGGCGGTGCATCGAAGCGTAAAAGCGGCGTTGCATCGCCGTGCGGGTTGGAGACATGGGCGGATACTCGTCAATCACGTCGCGGTACATGGCGAAGAACGCGCCCCCCCCACATTCGAGACAGGCGGCGTTGATCGCGGCGAAACAATACAAACCTTCAAAGGGCTCGACACCCGAATGGGGGGCCAAAGCGGCGGCGCGGAAGTCCTGCGGGACCAGAAGTCTCCGTTTCGCATCCATTTGCTTCTCGTGGGTCGAGAGAAACACGCGCCCGCCTCAGGCCGTTTTAGCCTGCTCCTCTGTCCATCGAAATTCTTGGCCAGCCCTCCCGGCCAAACTGCTTCGGGACGCATTAGGGTTAACATGGGATTAAATGGGACGCAATGACTCTGAATGACACAGACATCGTATTTTGCGTATAAATACGCCCAGAGGCGGATAAGTGTAGAACACATGAAGAACATTCTGTATGCTTTACTCTTGTAGCGGGACAAAAGGTTCTGGAGTGCGGGACAAGAGGTTTTAGAGCAGTTTGAAACCGTTGACGGTTCGAAGCACGACACCGAGCAGGCTTGGTCCAGCCAAAAGAGACCTTACGACAGCCAAATTAAGGAGGTATTAGGACGCCATTAAAAGGCGTGAAAGAGGCTCCTAATTGCCCCCTAACGTTAATCCAAGCCCTCCTTGTTTTGAAGTTAGAACTCGTCCTCCTATCGATCTCCAGCGGCCGGAAACACGGATGCATAGAAATGGAGAGGCAGCATGACGATCATAGCAGGGTGGACGGATCCTAAAACTAGTGAGTGTGTGTGCGTAGCCGACATCCTCCTCACGCGCCCCACCCCTGGCGAGGAGGCACTTGTTGACCTTCCGTTTACCGGCAAGCGCCCTGAACAGTTGGGCGTCCATCATGCGGGTGGTATGGGACAAAAACTGATCCTTCTAACGCCGAATGACGCAATTTTATGGGCGGGTAGTCAGATAGTGGCTCACGCAATTATCGATGCCGTCAGAGAAGCGCTGGCACTCGGCCGCGACTTTCTCTTAAGCGAGATCATAAAAGAGATGGGATTGGCTCAACACGAGGTCGAAGCCATCGCACTTATTTATTACAAATTTCGGACCGAATCGGGCCTCAGCCGCAACGTGATACACGCTGAACGCGTCATGAAAGATGATCTTTCCTTGGCATATGCCGGAAGCGGAAAGTTTGATTTCATTTCCAATATGGCAATAGCCCTGCCCGATGGCACCTCAATGACTATGTTCAACAGAGCGCTATCCTATGTCTGCTACACCAGCCTTGCGGAGCAGCATGACGATGACCCGAAAAATTTCGCTTACGGCGGATGGTTTGAAATATGCCGGTTTGGCGGATATTTTCAAAAGGTGCCCTATCGAATACACCTTTGGAGTATGGAGAGCGGAAAGCTGTCGTCCGGTGCCGTTTTAGAAGCCTGGTATGTGGGTCACGACCTGTTTATCCGCCGATTTAATACAGGCGGAAGACATGATGCCCTGTTCCATCTGTCCGACCCGTTGCGCCGCGAGCAGATAACTTTTGAAGCGGATATCAACCCCACCCGGCCGCCGAAGTTCCAGTATCACTCCTTTTTCGACGCTAAGGGCATCAGCACAGGGATGGTCATGCCAGGCGACTCTCCAGACTGTTATGTGAACTATGGTAGCAAAGGCCGCGAAATCCATATCAACCAGGCTTTTCTAGATGAAGCTAAAAAGCACATCGATGCTGATGTCAAAGACCGCCCGTCTGTGTCGAAGCCCTTCAACATCTACCCAGGCTAACCGGATTTATTTTTGAAATGCTCTCTCCACCGCTTCGCTCTTATGAGGCCTGATGGCGGAGCGGTTACGCACCGGATTGCAAATCCGTGAAGCCCGGTTCGACTCCGGGTCAGGCCTCCAACAGCAAACCCTTTACCTACAACAGAAACGGCCCTGTCCCTTTTGGAACAAGGCCGGAACTTTATCCGATGTGTGAGCCTCACACATGCGGGAGGTGTGAGGGGGGGGGGACTCCCCACCATTTAGCAAGCTGCAAGTTGAGGGCTTCCGATAGAATTTCGCTTAGCTGGATCGTAGGTAGTTTTTGTCTCCAGCATTGCGCAAGCGACCGCCAGTAGTCGGTCGGCGACACCTCTTAACGCCCTTCCGTGACTGTGGCCGCGACTTCGCAAGGCGCTATATTTTGCTCTGCTTGGCAGGTCATGTTGTGTTGCCACTCTCGCCCAGTGATAGATCGCGGTTCTCAATCGGCGGGAGCAAGCTTTCCGCATTTCTACACGACAGGATTTTCCGCTCCTCTTGGTAACCGGGGCTATGCCGGTTAAGGTACGCAAAGCGTGATAATCTCTCGCTCGGATGGCGTAGTGGGCCTCCGCGAGCAGCGTGGCGACGACGATCCTTCCCACTCCCGGCAAAGAGCGTAGGATCGCCGCGTCAGGCTGCTCGTTTAGCTGCCCCGGCTCGGCTTCCTGTTCGGCGAGCTTTGCGACCAGGATATCTAGCCGACGGGTGGCTTCCTTGAGCTGATGATTGACCAGCTTAACGCGCTCAGAGATCGCGGTGATGTGAGCGCTGGCTGCTTCTGTCGTACCCGGTGCGACAGTCAAGGCTGGCCGTTTTAGGATTTCCAGAACCTCGAACGCGGAGATCCTTCGAATGCGATGTGCGCTCAAGATCCTGGCAATCTTCTTCTGTTTAAGGGCTTGCGCATGTATCGGCGTTGGCGCCAGAAGAAACAGATCCAGGAACCATTCCATCCCTACATCTTCAGTCAGATCAAGTGCTTGAGGGTAATAACGCCAGAGCTGTTGACGGATACGGTTCGTAAGTTTGACGCGTTCTTCCTTCAACTCATCATTTATCCGGGACCATTCACGAAGCTCAACGATGGTTGGGTCCATGCTCTCCAGATGACGAAAGCAATGGCGATCGGTCTTTAAAGATGATGCCAGAACCAGGGCGTCTCTTCGATCATCCTTAGCACCAGCCGGAGAAAAGCGATCCCTAAAACGGTCGAGCTGCTTTGGATTGACCGAAAAAGCGAGTATCCCACGGTCCATTAGGGCTTCCACCACTGGGCCATGCGGCATCTCTATGGCTACCGCAATATCGGTTGGGTTTGGGGCATGCTCAAGCAACCAGTCAACCATAGCCCCAAGACCCAATCCGTCATGAGCGAAGGATTTTTGTATCGGACCTGAAGGTCCCAAAATACAAACTTGATGTTCTGTGCTTGCCCAATCTACACCGACAAATAAAGTCGGCTCGTCTAACATTTGCGCCTCCTGTCATGTCGAGTTGCTGCGTCGCTTCGCCGTTCCCTGTACTGGCGCTCCAGGCTATATAGCCTTGGCGCAACTCCCCACTGGGCGTGCTCCGCAGTCAACCGATCGAGGTGCATGTCCCCCCCAGGCGTTCAAGGACGCAGGGGGCAAAAGGCTACTCTCGACCAGCCGACCCGTGACGGCTAGAATAATCCAAACCGCTGAGAAAGGGTACAGGGGGCTTAGTGCGCCTTCCATCAGGGCCATGTGTGACCTGTTTTGAAGTGCCAGGTGTGACCTAGGGGCTATAGCTCCTCCTGATCTCCCCAGTTGGGGAGAAGGGAGATAAGGAAAAGGTGATCAGTTTAAATACCCCCCGTACCATTGCCCTGCAACCTCACTGCTGTAGACGCCCTTTTTTCCAGCCGGTAGGGAGACGCCTGTGGCGGTAGCTACACCGTTGATAGTGTCAGTGCCATTACCAAAGACTTGAATTGCGTTAGCAGTAGAGTTTGTGATCGAAACCTCCATTCCAGGTTCTGAAAATGGGAGCCGTACCGAATTGCCCGCAGATGCAGCGATGGTTACACGGTTGCGAGTGTATAACAGGGGCCTAGCGCTCGCTTGTCCACCACCTGCAAACGCCGTTATTCCAGTTTCAGAGCCAAGAACCAATTTCGTAAGTATGCGAAGGCCGTACCCTATAGAAAGCGCCTTTGAATTCGTCGGCGTGGCAGGGCTTGATGTAGGAACAAAGCTATAGAAATCAGCCGGAACTTGAGGCCCCCTAGCTTCAATAGTAATGGGAATGTTTGCAGTTGATACATTGATATCAAAATATAAAATCTGCCCTCCATTATTGCCAACACGAATTTGACTAATCGCGCCGGATTGAAAGCTAGACCATCTGCGCTGGATGATATCACCCACATTTGTCGCTGAAAAAGAGTTGATTGAGATATCAACTTCAATATCAGTTGCATGATCTCCCGCCCCATCCGCCCCAATAGGCGATGAGAATAAAAAAGTTCCGCCAATAATGTTGACTGGATCGGTGTATATGCGCCACCAGCCTGTTGCATTTGGCGTGAAAGTTTTGACCTGGCGCGGAGTGAGTGCGCCAGTTAACATTTTGTTTGACCACGAGACCGCTTTAATCAAATCTGAATTTTTGGGAGAAGCTGACTCGCCTATGCTGCCACTTGCCGTGGTAAGCGATAGACTTACAAAGCGAGGATCAGCCTCAGTGGCATTATGGCGGATAACCTGCCAGTAGGCGCGCGATCCAACAAGGGCCGTAGTTATATTGGCATCCGTTACAGATGCTATGGAGCCGTCAGGAAATGATATTAACGCTGTATTGGTGAGCGGGAACGCCGTCATCACCACACGATGTATCGTGTTAGAATCGGCCGCAAGGGGCACGTCAAATTTGCCAGACGCCCTATCGATAATTGCCCCGTGAGCCAATCGAGTTTGTAGCGTCCAGCCATTTTTGTTTATAATCAAGTGCAGCAGATTGTCCAAAGCGGTCACGGTAGTGTCGCCAGTAATAACAATGGCGATGGTAGCCGTAGTTACACCCGGATCGCCGGGCACCTCAGGCTCCAGAGTGAACTCCCCAACGATGCTTTGGATTGTCCCGCCAGCATCCAAACTCATATATGCATTGCCGTAATTTGCTGAGGCCTGACCTTGCGCGCACTTGCCCGAGACGATGCGAAAGAGGGCTGCCGCATTATCGCCAGATTGTTGATATGTCTGACCATCGCCGGAAACTGTCAGCGCGCCATTTGCCCTATTACAAGTATCCCAAGCGCTTAACTTTTGGCGACTAAGCGCCCCGCCCGCATTAGCGATGGACGCAGCATTTGGAAGCGATGGCGGAATAGCCGGTGGCCCTGCGAACGCATTGGCGAAGGTGAGCAGGCCGAACAGCCCGATGAAGAAACCAGCGAGTGTCTTGTTCATGATCTTAATTCCCCGTCACTCCGACCTTGTCGGCCGCATTGGTGCAGATGATATAGCCCTGGCTGGCATTGGCCGCGCCGTAAGCGATGGACTGGCCAGCAACCAGCGGATAGCCCGTCGAGGCTGACACGCCAGAACCGCCGATGTAGACCGTGCCCGTGTTGGTGCTCAGAGCCGTGACGACAAAGCCGTTGCTAAAGTCGTTGGCTGCCAGGGCGACGGCCGAGGTCGTGCAGGTCTGCTGGAAGCTGACAACGGCATGACTGCCATCGATCGGTGTGCCGTCGGCGTTATAGAGCACCATTCCGGGTGCTGTTCGGCCGTTGTTGTTGCCGCTGGTAAAGGTATGCAACAGGGTCTTGAGCGGCCCTGCCGTGCTTTGTGTGTCGGTGCTGACAGATGTCGCCTGGGCCTGCACCGGTGCGGACAGGCAGATGGCAGACAAGGCCAGGAGGTAAATTAAGCGCTTCATAAGTGGTCTCCGAAGGCGGTTAAAGGATGCGGGCGGTCCGCTATTTCATGCGAATGACGTAGCGGAGTGAGGTGTGATCAGGGTTGGCTTCGTCGCCGCCCTGGGCGCCGGTGAGTGGGGCGTGGTCGATGCTACCGCCATCCGAGTTGGCGATGCGGTTGGGGCCGCTCCCATCGGCCTCATCAGACGGCAGGGTGTGGGTGTGGCTGGCGTTCTGGTTGGCCTTGTAACCGCCCAATACCGGGCCGAGCGCGCCGGCTTTTCCGTCATTATCGACGCGGCGGAACAGCGCGCGCAGATCCTTCATATTGAAGTGCGTGGCATCGACGCCGGGCCCCCACAGGGTCGGGGTAGCCAGCCAGGCCGCATGGCTGGCGGCAAGTTGGCCGGATGTCTGGATGGCCGCCCAGGCGGCCGGATAATCCGCTCTCAGAAGCGATGCGCCGTCAGGCTTTCGGTAATGCACGGTGTCGTAGAGCGTCGTGTGCAGTTCCTTGCCTTCCAGCAGCTGGGTGACATGCGGTCCGCTGTCACCGGCTGCCGCGATCAGCTTGTTAATCGCCTGAAGGAGGAGATCATGATGCTGATCCACGACAGGCGTGCCTGGCGGGTCAAGCGCTATACTACCCGCCGCCGTCACCACAGCCACAAGCTCATCCTGGAGCATATTCATATAGGCCGGGTTGATCTGGGTAGCGGCCTGACCGTTCTGAGGATCACCCGCCACAAACTTGCCTGCGATGGCGCTTGGGGTATCAATCTTATGCACGGCTCAAAACCCTTGTGTGAAATCGAAATAAAGCGTGGGAACCGGCGCAGCCGGATAGTCAAAGAAGGTGGCTGTGTGGGAGGGGGCGGACCGGCTGATGATGCATTCCAGCCCAGGAATCGTGGCGCCCAGCTCGGGCGTATCCTCATCAACCGGCTTAACCACCACGGTCCAGGCAAACGCCCAGCCGCTATCGCGCACGAAGTCCCCACAGCGCGACTCGCAGCTGAAAACCTCGTACTGGATGATATCGACGTCATAGCCGAGACCGGAGGCGACGGCCTTGAAGTGTTCGGGGCTTTGGCCGCCACGGTCCGTATATTTCTGCCACACGGCCGCGCGGCGATCGTCGAGATCGGTCAGCTCACCGGTACAGGCATCAGGCAGCCCTACCAGCGTTTCCCACGCGGCGATCGTATCTGCTGCAGTGCGCGGATCGGCCTCTTCCAGGAGCGCCATCATGCGGGCATCGACGCGCGCCATACCGTCTGAGAACGCCAGCAGCAGCTTGCCCATGATGGTGTCGGGCGTGACCTGCCAGACCTTGCCCTGAGGCAGCAGCTTGACGGCTTGATCGAGATATTCGAGCGCGTTCATCAGGCCACCCACGTGATGTCGCCCATCACGGCGATATGGCTGGCGGAATGGGTGACAGCAGCGACAGGTGCGATCAGGTCATGATCGGTTTCACCCTCGGCCAGCGAGATGGCTTCGTTAATCTGGCTCAGCGTTTCGGTGCCACCGGGGACAGCCTTGGTGCGCAGATAATCGGTGAGTTGCGCCAGCACGGCCGCCTTCACGGCCGTGGTTGACGGCGTGATCCGGATGCTCGGATTAAAGGCATCGGCAATGGTTGCAAAAACGTAGATTCTTGCGCCGACCGGTGCAACCTCGTCGAGATAGTCCTGGACGGCCTGGACCTCATCTTCGGTTGGGATGATATCCGATCGTCCATCCATGACGAAGGTAACGCCGACCGAGCCCAAACCCATCCAGGCATTGTAAACCCAGACGCGGGTGTCACCCACGATCTCCTTAGTCCAGAGCTTATAGTCGGCATTGCTGCCACCTTGCGGAGTCACACGGATACGCTCGAGCGTGCGGGCTTTTAATGCGTCGAGGCTCTCGATATCAGCGCCGGCCGTGATGCCGCCGCTCGCCACGGTAGCTTCAGACGAAATGCCTGAGACCGGAGAAATAAAGCTGAGTGTCGAGCCTGTCGGCGTATTGCCAGCGGCGCCAGGTGTGACCGCCGTCACCGCGACAGTGCCGGTTGCACCGGTCAGGGTCACAGCTGCTTTCGTGGTGAAGGTGGCACCATCGGAACGCTGAAGCACTGTGCCGGCATCGATTGTCTTACCGGCGCTTCCCGACACAGTTACATTGCCCGATGCCGAACTGGCGGCGATCTGGGTCAGCTTCCAGATCGAAGCATGACGTAAGCGCCAGGCCTCGGCCGTATCCGGCATGAGTTCACGCGAGAGCCAGTCGATAAAGCCATAGAGGCCGTGTGCGATCGCAGCCCAGACCACAGCGAGGGCGCCGACGACAGAACGCGCCAGGAAGCTGTCGGCCCCTTGCAGACGTCCCTTCAGGTCGTTGCGGGCTTGCTCGATCAGCTGGGATAAGGTGGGGCGGGTAAAGTCGCTCATGTTTGCAATCCGCTGAGGTTGTCCCAGACAAAGTCATAGGTACCGGCGCCACCGGCCGGCCGGGTGAAGGTGACCTTGATGCCCACGGTGTTGGTGTCGAGGCGCGAGACCGTGGCATCGACGGTGGAAGCGATGCCCGACCGGGTGAGCCAGGCCAGCGCTTCAAGGATGTAGTCTCGGATCAGGCGCAGAGTTTCCGGGTTGATCTTGGCGCGATTGAGCAGCCACAGGCGCGATCCGAACCGGTCACCCGGGATCTCGGCAAATTCATCACCCCACCAGCCGCGCCGGTCGGTGGAACCATCGGGCAGGATGTCATCCTTGTTGGCGCGGCGGTCCGTCCACAACGACAGGAGAATAGCGGTATAGAGCCCCGTCTCTGTCTTCAGGTCGACGCCGTCCAGGGCAATATCGCCGGCAAGGTTTTCACGGTCCCAGATCAGGGCGAGATCGATCATTTCGCCTTCACCGTGGTTGCGTTGCTGTTATCGGCGAGCTTGACGAACTTGGTTGCGCCGTTTCCGAGGTCTGAGTTGCCATCGACATCGAGGTTGCCGCCGATCGACACGTCACCGAAGAATGAGGTCTGATCGGCGTCGACGGTATAGACATTGGTGGTCACCGTGACTTCCGGCAACTCGATATCGATCTTAAGCGGGCTCGTAATGCGAAGCCCATCCCGTGTGAGATAGACCACCTGGCCCAGATCATCAGCCAGAGCCACTTCGCCGGCCGCCATGCCGGTCAAGCGATAGCGACGATCCTCGCAGGCAATGACAACACCATGCGATCGACTACCGCCTAGCGACGCCACGATCGCCTCCGCGCCTTCGTGCGGCACACTGTGAAAGCCATACCAGCCAAAGCGCTCCAGATCGTCGGCCGGTTCGTCGGCCGATCGGTCTGCCTGGATCAACTGAAGGGCACCGCTATCCTTGACCAGGCGCACAATGGCGCGGCCTAACATGAGGTTAAGGCGGTCTTTAATGGGCCTTAAGAGACGGTCGTTCATGCGCCTGCCCCTGGAGTGGTGGTCCAGTCGGAGTCGTCCTGTTTCGACTTGCCCGTCTTGCGGCTCTTCTTTGCCTTCGGTACCGGGATCACTTCCGTGGTGTAGGCTTCCGGACGGACAAATCTGAGACTGGAAGTGGTAGACTCGGCCAGACGGAAGCCAATCTCGGCCAGCATGAAATCTCGATTGATATCAATACGCGCGGCGACGATGCGCGCCAGTTGGTCGGGCGTCAGGAGCTTGCCGTCCGGATCGCGCCAGCCCACCACGTCGAAGGTAACCCCTTGCGAACGACCGAGCCGCACCGTGGCCTCAAAGGCGGCGCGCGCCTTCAGGCCTGCCAGCGTAACCTGATCGTCAGCAACCAGGGTAATCGGGCGATGACGCTTGACGCCGGCATCGACGGCCGTGCCCTTGGAAAGCGCCGCATCATTGGCCGACATACCGTAAGCACCCGAGTGCTGGCCCTTCACAGTATACTCGCTGAAGCGATCGGCACTCGACGTGGTGCGGCGGACGCGCTTCATATCACGGCCGAGCACATAGGTCAGTTTGGCCGCGCCGGTCGATGGTGTGAAGATCCGCAACTCACCAGCGGCATTGGTGCCCAGCATGACACCGCGCAGGCGCGCCGCACGCATCAGGGCAGCCGAAGCCGTTTCACCTGGCTCCACTGCGAAACTGGCGAAGGGCGCGCCGATCGCCGTCTCGATCTTAAGCTCGATGCCGAAGGGTTTGCAGATATCGGCCGCGATGACGGCCAGCGTCTGGTTCTTCCACGACTTGGAAACGGCCGAACAATCAACCAGGTCGCCGGTCTTTGTGCGGCCACTGACGACGATATCGTGATTGCTATCGTCAATCTGCTCGTCCACATCGTCGATATAGCCGGTCAGGAACAGATCGCCGGAGACCCAGACCTCGCAAGAAGCCCCATCGGTGATGAGGCTGCGATCCGTCTGACCGGGCGCCTTATCGACCAGGCTAAGGCGGAAGCCCCAGCACATGTCCATCATCGCTGCCCGAAGGTCGATCGAAGTCCAGCCATCGAACACCTCGCCAGAGATTTTGAGGGTCACCGTCTCAGACATCGTTGACGACCTCGAGCGTCACGCCGGCAGGCACGAAGCCGGGATGCGTGATACGATTCCGGGCGATGATATCCTCGGCGTGCTCCTCGATGCGCGAGACGTCATCATAGAGGCGATAGGCCAGCACAAGGGCGGGCACGGTCACCAGGGGCACAAAGCTGCGGAGGCGTGCGAGATCCCCGCCACGGGCCGTCACGTCCTGGATCATGCTCAGGCGGGCATCGGCGATCGCGCGGTAAGCCACGTCATTGCCACCGTCAGCGGCCGCCAGAGCCAGATTGTCCAGCCGATCCGCCATGTCATCGCGCACAGCGACGGCGTCATCATAGGCGGCGAAGTCCATATCGGCGATGGCCAGAACGGATTCGGCAGCCGCTGACTGGCGCACAAAGTCGAAGAGGGCCTGGCGATTATCGGCCTGGACCTGACGGGTCGGTGTGGTCACGGATACCTGACGGTAGGTTTCACCAAAACGCAGGAGGCCTTTTAGGGCTGTCAGGGCATCGGCCGGCGTGGCAGCAATCGTGCGGATACCGCGGATCATACCGGAGAGCTGGGCTGCGAGCAAAACGGGCTTGGTGACCAGACCAACGATATCAGAGCGCAACGCCAGTCCCTTAGCAATGAAGCTGTCCAGCGCGGCACCCTGGGCCTTAAGCGGCGCCGTCAGATCGTCGAACTGCTCGGACAGATCAGACACCAGGGCCTTGGCGTCATCGAGCACGATATCGAGCTGATCAAGCACGCTGAAGGTTTCGGTCAGGCTGGTCGTTGCCTGGGCGTGAAGATCGGCAGCGGTTTCTGACACGGCGGCGGTTGTGTCGGTAAACTGCACCGGCTTGGCGGTTTCTGGCTCTTCAACGAAATCGAGCGTAAAGCGGCAGATGCCGCCTTCGCGCGTCGATTCCGATAGCTGTGCCGGCGCGGTCAGGGTGACCCGGCGTTGGCCATACCAGGGATGGATCAGGATGCCGGGCCCAGGCGTTTCCAGCGCTGCGACCATCGCGTCGCGGCCGGTCATGTAATCCGGACCTATGATGAAGCCGTCGATCGAGAAGGTACGCGCGGCCTGCCCCATGTCTTCGGTCGACGCGCTGTCACGCAACGGGAAGTCATGGACGGCCACTTTGCGGCCGAATTCACCGGAAGAGCCCTCGACCTCAAAAGCCACACCACGGAAGGACGCCGGGCGCAGGTTGTCACGCCAATAGGCCATTAGCCGCCTCCCTGACGTCCGTGCATGAGATTGGTAACAAAGTCGGGACTGCTCGTAGTGTTCCGCTCAATTGTGTAAGGAACGTCAGATTTGAAGCGGACATCCAACTGGGCATTAAGCGACTGACCACGGCCGCCCGCATTGCCCTGGAGCGGCGGTGCGAACATCTGGGGCGCCAATGCCGGCGCCAGCAAACTGCCACCCGGTGTCATGGCAATCGCTCCGAGCGCACCGCCTTTCAACATGTTACGGAACCACTCAGGCATCGAGTCCCACCATTCCTTCGGTTTCTCGATAAACCATTTACCGAGGAAATCGCCGAAGTCGGTGAACCACTTTTTCAGAGCATCCCACGCCTCGACAAGCAGTTCCGGGAGCTTCATCAGCGGTTCGAACCATGAGCCGATGACGCCTGTCTCGCGCTTAAGTTCAACCCACCAGTCGCTGAACCACTTTTTCACGGTGTCCCAATTAGCAATGACTAAATAAACGCCGGCTGCCAAAAGAGCGATAAGCCCAATAATGAGCGTGATAGGCCAAGCTGCAATCTCTAAGCCGAGCAACGCACCACCCACAGCCACGATGGCGGGTGTTAGGGCATTCAGACCGAAGACGAAGGATGCAATCCAGGCCGCAATACCGATGTTGACGAGGTTTTGCAGCCCACCAACCTTGTCGATCAGATTACCGAGCCACTTGACGAAATTGGTCAGGCCGTCAATGAGTTTGACCCACTCGATTTTTGTGACGAGATCCGTGAAAGCATCAAACAGCTTGCCCAGGGCATCGCTGATCTTGGTGGACCATTCGTCGATTTTGCTCTGATTTTTGGGATCGTTAAGCCAGTCGAGAAAGCCGCCAAGCTTCGTTTTGACCTTATCGAAGACGCCCTTGTCACCGATCTTTTTCTGAAACCCGGTCCAGAAGTCCATAAGGTTTGACCAGATACCAGAAAGCGTCTTCGACTGGCGATCCATGCCGCCCATGAAGCGCGCATCAAAAATGTTCAAAAGCGCGTTTTGGACGTCTTCTGCCGTCTTCTTAACAACGATAGTGGTTGCCTTACCCGCCTTGGTGTAGGTGAAGCGAACCTTGTCGGCCTGTTGTTGTGAGGTAATGCCGAACTCTTTCAGCCGCTCAAACTCAAATGTCCGAGCGTCAGCCATGGCTTCAACGGCCTGATCGAGCGACTTGTTCATACCGGAGGCGGCATTGCCTAAAGTCTTGAGCGCACGTACCTGCGGGTCGATGCCATAGCTCGACAGTTTGACGAAGGCATCGGTGACCTGGTCAAGTTCGTAGGGCGTATCCTTGGCAAACTTCTGTATCCAGACCAGCGCCGATTTGGCGCGGCCGGCATCGCCGTCATAGATCGTTTCCAGCGTTGCCTGGAACTTCTCGAACTGCGAGTTGACACCAATAATACCGACGCCCAGGGCGATGAAGGATACGCCACCTAACAATCCTGTCAGGCCAGCCGTCAACCCACCAAGCGTGCTTAAAAGGCCACTCGACTTGCGCCTCGTCTTCTCCGCCTCTTCACCGAATAACTGAAGCGCAGCAATACCATCGCTGATACCGCGCTTTGCCTTCTTAAAGGACTCGCCTGAGCGTTCTACCAGCTTACCCAGGATACCGGTCTCATTGCCCGTCTTTTTGCTTTCCGTTCCAACGTCCTTGACCGACTTCTTCAGACCACCAAGCGCCGCCCCGATCTTCTTGACCGGGGCGGTGATTTTATCGATGGCTTCAAAGACGGCACTAATTTTCATTGGACTTGGCTACTCGATCGGCCTGTTGGAACCAGAATGTCAGGGTGGGAAGATCCATGCGGTCCAGTTCGGAGGGCTGGATGCCGCATCGCAAGGCAAGGTCGCCTATAACGACTCGAATGTTGCTCGGAACCCCTGCAAAAAATCGGTCGAAATCTTGATGACCTCCGCCACGTCCTCGGCTTCGAGCTTGTCGAACACCCGGTCGGGCTGACCGGTCAACGAGGAGGCGAAGGCGAACATCATGCCGATCTTGCCGTCCGAGCGATCAAGCGCCCGGAAATCAATGCCGGTAGGCTTCTTGAAGTTGAGCACAGCGATCTCGTGCTCGTCTTCTTTGCCGCTGGCATCCTTGACGAGGATCTTGACTGGCGCCTTGAGACTGTAGACGCGCGGACCATTAGTGATCTCGGCCATTACAGCATCTCCTGGGCTGGGGCGGACTCGTAGACAACCTTCAGCTTGCCGCCTTCGGCAATATCAGGCACGTCAGTTGACCAGGCGTCGGCCATGATGAAGGTCTGACCACTGTCGCAATTGACCTGGATGGAAAGCCCGGCGCCGACATAGTCGTTCTTCGAGTCGCCAGCGCCGAACGGCAGCTCGATGTCGAGCTTCGCTTGCATGATCTTCTCGACGAAGCGCGCACCGTTGTTGGTCACGACAGTTTCGCGCGAAACGCCGCCGGGGTTGATAGTGCCACCGGGAAACGGGTCGTAGGACCGGCCCTGGATGACGACGCTTAAAACGCGCCCAAAGAGTTTCTTATCGGCCACTTAAGTGCCTCCTAAAGGATCGGTTGAATGAGCCCAGCCGTGACGTGCAGGCCGTTGATGAGATCCGGACGGATCGACCAGTTGACGCGGTTGCGATCGGTGGCGTCACGCTCGACGATGATGGCGTCGATGAAGGTCTGAAGGTTCTCGATCAGGCCGGCCTCGTACCACTCGCTGGTAGCCAGGGCGGCGAGTTCGGCCTTGATCATGCGCGGGGTGACAACCTTGGCACCCGGCGGATAGGTGTTGCCGTCGCTGGCCAGCTTGTAGCGCGGGAAGCGGCTGGAGATACGGGCGCTGGCGGAGCGCGACAGATAATAGAGGGTCAGCACGCTGTTGAGATCATGCAGGCCCTTGTCCGGCAGGTTCGACGCATTGCGCTTGTACGTGGTGACGATTCGCTCGATCGACATGCCGCCAGAGCCGTTGACCACCAGCGTGGCGCCACCGGCCTCCAGCAGGAACTGGCGTTCCTGACGGGTGAACCAGTTGCCTTCCTGCGGCGGCAGGATGTCCTTAAGCGCCAGGGTATTGAACGGCAGGGCCGGATCGTTTCGGGCCGAGAAGGCGATCTGCGCCAGGATTGCGGCCGCCACGCGCCAGGGGGCGTGTGGCAAAGCACCAGCCTTCAGGCAGAAGATTACGCCGAACTCGCTGTTGCGATTGCCCAAGGCTGTGATCAGTGCCGAATAGGTCGCCGCCTGAGCTACATAGGCCTCGGAATAGTTCATCTTCAGCGGATCGGCGCGATCAGCCATGGCCGTCTCAAAGGCAGCGACGTTGGTGGCGTCGGTCCACGGATGCAGGATGGCGGCGAAAGGCGCGTCAGCCAGGGCGGTGAAGACGGCCGTGGCGTCGGGGTTTGTGGCACCCGCCGTGCCCGCGGCGATAGTAATGCCCAGGCCGGCCGGGGTCACATCGCCCTGGTCGTAATTTTCCTTCACGTAGAGGCTGTTGAACTCAGCCCCCTTGTGCTTCGCCGTCAGGGTAACGACGCCGGCAGCAGCGGCGGCCGTGTAGGCCAGATCGGTGAAGGTATTGATCGCTGCCACCAGCGCCGTGGCGGCTTGAGTGGCGGTCATGCCGACATTGACATTGATCTGCACGCGGCGATGCTGAACCCGCATCGAGAGCGTGCCGGCGAGTGTTGCCGGACCTGTCAGCGTGATCGTCTTCGTCGCCACGACACCGGCGGCATTATCGGCCACGCCCATGGCCCAGAGCTCTAGCGTCTGGTCGTTGCGCTTAAAGCCAGCGATCATATCGGCGAGCTGCGAGCCCTGACCGAACAAGGCGATGCCTTCATTCTCACCATCGACACGGTAGGCCGTCAGGGCAGACGCCGTGCCGGTAAGCATCTGGCCGACCAGAAGGATGCGAGTGACGCCTTGCGCGCCGACCGCCAGCATCTGTGACGTATCCAGCTCGATATAGGTGCCGGGCGTCTCAAGGTTGAGCGGGATTTTGGAAAAGCCGATATCATAGCTCATGGATCAGGACTCCTTCGCGGTTTTGGACGCCTTGCGGGTGGCGGCCTCTTCAGCAGCTTCCCGCTCGATCTGCGCTTCGCTGTCATCGACGACGTCGCGGTCAGCCAGGCGGTTAGCCCAGTAGATCGAGGTTTCCACCCAGCCGCCCTCGGCCGGCAAAGGCTTGCCGCCATGGTCGGGAGATGGAATGTTGAGCCCGTCATTGGGCTTCAGATATGTGCGCGCCACGGTCAGCTCTCCTTAAGTGGGCAGGGTGGTTTGAGTGCGGAGATCCACACCGGTTACAGGGGGTAAGTCCCAGTCGCCGGCAAAGGTCTCGAAGTCGCCGATATCGTCGGCCGGGTTGAAGTAGGTGCGATCGACCCACCATTTCGTGGTGAGCTGGAGCGCCAGCATGTTGAGGCCCTTCTTGCGAAGCAGTTCGCCCAGCTGGGCATACTGGCAGGCGCCGATGTCGAAGCCCTCAATATCGAGACCGAGCGTCTGGCCGAGCAGCAGCTTGGCCGCGTCCTCGACAAGCTGAAAGGAACCCACTTCGCCGGCTGTGCCGCCATGGCGTTGTTCACGCTGGTTCCGCAGGTTCTTGGCGGCCACGACCAGGCCAAACGTCCCTTCGACCTGAAGGCGACTGTTGGTTTGCTCGAGCTTGCGCCAGCCGCCAAAGGTCACCCATGCGCCAGGTGATTTGATGATCTTGGTCGAGTTGGCGCCCAGATAGGTCTCCCAATCGTCGGGGAAGCTCTCCAGCGTCTGATAGTCGTAGCCGAGCAGGGCCACGCCACCGGCATTCTTCAGAAGATCGAGGATGCCATTTTCGATAGCGCCGATCATGACCAGGGCTCCGCAAAGTAGGCTTCACCCAGATCAGCGATATCGGCCTGGTCGGCCTTGTTGATGCCGAGATAAGGCCTGGCCGGAATCGTCACCTGTTGGGCCGTGCGAAAGCCGATACCTGGCAAAAAAAACTTGAGGGCATTGGCCACGACCGGGCGGATGACCGCGCCAAACTGGTGGACGGCCGCGTAGATCTTGTTGGTGCCCCAGGCGGCCGTATGGGCCGTATGTTCAGACGAGATCGAGTTGCGAAGCTGGGCCGACTTGATGAGGGTCTGGCCACCGGTCTCTTTGGCACGGAGCGACGGCAGCCATGCGGCGCCATCAGGACCAATGCCGGCATTAAAGCGCGCCTTGGTCGTGTTCTCGCCCAGGAAGGCGATATCGCGCATCAAGGGCGACATGTCGGCGCCACGGCGGGCCGTCTCGTTGAAACGGCTGACCAGGAGCGGAAAATCGCTGAGATTGACCGAGAGTTGAACGCCTTCCATCACAGCCCCCTGTACTTGTCGCGCATACAGGCGACGATCGAAGGTGCTGTCTGGATGGTGTTGACGGCCGGCGCCACTTCAATGCCGCCAACGTCCAGTACTGTGGTGCCGTCAGCCAGGTTCTTCAGCCATTTGATGGCGGCGTTATATGCGTCCTGGACAACCTGCGGCATCTCGCCCTTGCGCTTGAACAGCTCATAACGGGCGATATCACAGCAGACATTGGTCAGCATGGGCGGCATGGCGGCCAGGAGCGCGGCCGGCGCGTACTTCCTGCCGGCATAGGTGTTGATTTCTGTAGTGGCATCACTGATGGCGGCCAGCACAACAGCCTCAACGATCGCGCCGGTACCATCCTGGTCAGTGACCTGGACAAGCTCGGCCTCTTCGAAGCGTGAGGTCATGTCGGAAACGGCGGCGTACATCAGAAGGGCTTTCTAAAAAAACAGGGCAGCGGGGTTGCGGCTGCCCTGTTTTCGTTTCAGGGCGTGGTAAATTTAAACGGTCGCGAGGACTTCCTGACGGAAGGCGCGATCGCGAACACGAAACAGAGTTTGGACAGCGGCCAGCACGCTGTGGCGGGTCAGGCCGCCGAAGAAGAGAACGGCGGTGGCCGAGGCCACGAAGACGGTGGCGAAGAGTGCGGGCGCATGACTGATGCCAGCGATGACGACGGCAGGGTCGGCGAACAGGAAGGCCGACACGGCCATCACGGCCAGGGCAATAAAGCTGTAAAAAGATCGACGGTTCACTTGGGTAGCCTTTTAAAAAACGGGGCGGCCGGAATTGGCATAACGACCGCCCCAGTTTACAGGGAGGAACGCCTAGCGCCTCGGCTTAGGGGTAGCCTTGGCATTGGGCTTGGTTTCCGTCTTCGCGGGCACAGCAGCTTCTTGCACCGTGACCGTTGCCGGCTCAGGGTCACCGTTAAGGACCGTGGTCGGCGTCGAAGGCGGAATATCGGAGACCACCGGCGGCGGGGGCGGCGTGAGTTCTTCAGCCGCTTCGCCCAGATCGGACGCATTCGACGTCGTCTTCGCTTGGGGGTCTATTTCGGAGGCGTCGCGCTCGAGCGTGGGCTCGACGGACGGCAGTTGGGTGTTCGCACGTTCGGCAAAGCCCTTCAGAAGTTCAGCGGCTTCTTCGTCGCTGATTTCATCCTTCTCGGCGGCTTCGGCCTGGAAATGCTCGATCATGGCGCGGACATCCTCAATCGAGGGCGCCTCGTGCCAGGTGAAGTTTTCCAGCCAATTGGTGGTTTCTTCCGCCTTGGGTTCGCCGACTTCGACGGTGACCTTGGCATCTGACAAGAAAGACAGCAGGGTCTGCGCACCTTCCAGGTCTCGGGTGACGTGGGTCTGATGCCACTGGCCGAGGGGCAGGAGCGATACACCGCCACGGCGGGCCGCTCCTGTTGATTTGACGCGAAGCGTGATCGTGAGCATCAACGCGCTCCTACAGCAAGCGCGGAGCTTCTATGATCTGGAGCTCCCCGTCATAGGTGTTGCTTTCGCCGCCAGCGAGGTTCTGCTTCTTGAAGAGGTTCTTGGCGGCGGCGGCGTTGCTGGTGCCGACGACAATGTGCGTCGGCTTGATGCCCAGATTTTCGCCGTTGTCATCGGTCCACGAGGCCATGGCTTGCTTGGCAATCTCGTAGTTGGCGGCGTTGAGCGTCTTACGGCTGCGGTAGGCAAGCTGCCAGTAGGTGTAGCCAGCCCCACCACGCGCTTCTGCGCCGGCCAGGTACTCGCCCGTCTTGAAGACGTGGCTATCGGTCGGATCGGTGACCATGTTGAAGTCGGCTTCCTGACGGGTCTGGTACAGGATCGGCTTCATCGGCTTCGACAGGTCCATCAGGAACCACGGCTGGACCGTCGTGTCGGCGTCCGTGTTGGCGAAGGTGACACCGTTGATGACGTGGTCGGTGTCGAAGAAGAACTGCCCGTCGTAACAGGTGTTGAGGTGGCCATTTTTCAGGGCATCGAAGATCAGGCGATCCTTCAGAGCGCCAGCTTCCTGACCCCAGCCCTGGAACATCGGACCATAGAGGCCGAGATTATCGTCCCTGATCTTGTTCTTGTGGATACCAATGGTCATTTCGTAGTCGTCGTTGACCAGTTGATAGGCCTTTTCCTCAAGCGACTTGACGCGCTTTTCGCCAATCCACTTGCGGAAGATCGGCATGTCGCCGAGGAAACCGTAGGTCTCGATCTTGGTGGTCGAGGTGACGGGTGTGTAAAGCCCTTCAGAGGCATTGCCGGCAAGGCCCAGACCAGCCTGGAACTGAGTTCTGGAAGCCGGTGCGGAGAGCCTGAAGGGAGGCGGCGGTGATAAGCATGTCTGTGGTGCTCCTTAAGCAGCGAGGCCGGGGCCGACGCGGACCCAGACCGAACCATCAGTGTCAACACCGGTGATACGGCCCGCGATGCAGCGGGTGTTGGTGGCGGAAGTCTTGGCGACGGTCTGATCGTCGACGACATAACAAACCTTGCCGATGTCAGCCCTGGTGATCAGGTCGCCAGAGGTCGAGTTGAAGAACTTGAACTCACAGCTCTGGACCGGGACAGTGACATCACCGTCGGCGGCGCCGCCCGTGACCCCGTCGGTGGCGACACCGACACAAACCATGTTGCCGGCTTCAGTCGAGTCGACGCCGGTGCGGCCAGCGATGGCGTATCCGGACAGAAGAATGACCAGGGCGGACTGTTTGATGGCGGCAGCCGCCTTGACCAGTTCGCCGTAGTTGTTGACCGGGCCGCCACGGCGCTCGATCTTGCGGGGGGACGTCATGGCAGTCATTGGCCAGCCTCCTGCTGATCTTGCAGCGTTTTGAGGTAGGCGTCATGCGAGACGCCGACCAGCGTGGCCACCTGCTTCTGCTCGGCAGACAAGGCGGTGATCTTGGTATTGTCAGGCTTTTCGCCACCGAGCAGCTCGCCACCGGCGACACTGGTCGAGTTGGCCATCAGGCGCCGGGCGCGGTCAGGGTCCGTCGCCATGAGGGCGACGTAGTCATCACGTTGCGCCAGGGTGATGTTGCCCGCAGCGATGTAGTCATCGACCGAGCGTACATTGTCCTTCGCGGACAAGGCGTTGACGGTAGATTGAAGGCCGGTCACCAGTTGGGTGATAGCCGCCTCGCCCGCAGCCGTCGCCTTCAGAGCGGTGGCAGCGGAGAGCGCGGTCGTGGCGTCGGCAGCACCGAGCGCGGTGCTCAGAGCAGTCAGATTGGCCTGGGCGGCGCTAAGTGCGGTCGCCTGAGCCAGCTGGGCGGCCATGATCTCTTCCAGCGTCGCCGTAGCGGGCAGGTTGAGACTGGCCGCGAGAGCGGTCAAGTCCATTGGATTTTCCTGGTTGAGGTTGAGTGAAGCGCTGGCGGCCAGAGTGGTCAGGCCGTCAATCGCCGGGTAGATCGTGAGGGCTGCGTTGAGGATGGCCTTCACACGTCCGTTGCTCTCATGGTCGATGACCGGGCTGAGATAGCGATATTTCTTGGTTTTGATCTTGTCAGCCGCTTCGGCCGTCCATTCGATCACGGCATAGATGCCGGTGCTTTCGGCAGACAGACTGGCAGGATTGATCCAGCCTGACGCCTCGGCACGCTTGCCCTTCAGTTCCAGGGCGGCGATGATCTGGTGATCATAGTCAACGGGGATATCCTGAGAGCCTGACCAGGCCGCACTGGTGGCAACGATGGCCTGGGCGTGGGCAAGGTCCGCCACGAGATAGCGACCCTTGCCGCGCGTCTGAAAAGGACCCATGGGCAGGATCCGGACGCGCTGGGTGGCCGAGCCATCTTCAGCGAAGACCAGTTCGCCTGCCATCGCCGAACCCGCCGACAGAGCGACGGGCGCGGCAAATGCGGCGGTTACATGGGAAGCTCCCTTGGTGGTCACGAAATCAGCCCCTAAGCCCTTGGCTCAAATGAGCCTCTTCAGTAGGGGTCAGATTAGGGGTAACCGTTTGGGCGATCTCACCTGAACACGTTCGGTTCAGAGACGCTTTAAGCGGGTCTTAGCCGTCGCTTAAGGCGCGGACATCATAGGTCCAGGCACCGTCGGAAAAATCGATGGTCACCAGCGACTTGTCAAGCCGCTTTGTGTATCGGCGGATAAGGACGGCCTTCTTAGCCGCGTTCTCGCCCCACAACCACTCGACCGAATCGTAACGCAGCAAGGCGTTGGCGACATCGAGCAGATAGCCTAACAAATCCGGACGCGGCGTTTTCAGTTCGCCCTGATCATCCTGGAACAGCTCACGGCCGATAGCCAGGGGCCAGTTGTCGCGCTGAAGAATGCGCCCTTTAGCTTCAGCTCCAAATGACTTGAGGAAGCTCTCAACGGCCGGGGCAAGCTGCTTCTTAGGCACTGCCGGCATAGAGGTCGCCATCGGCTGCGCCGTTATGGGGCGAAGGGGTGATTTGCCGATATTAAAGTTGAACGCAGGGTCGATACCCTGTTCGACGCGCGATACCTCGCCCGTGCGCGGGTTCGTCACCTCGTCCATAGGGAAGCGTGGCGCCGGCGCGGTCGGGTCAATGCCCTCACGTTTCACCTGGGCGCGGGTCAGCGAGCGCGTGCCGCATCGGCATTTCCAGCCGCAGGGTGGATAGTGCGTATCCCAGAACGGATCATCGACCGGGCGGCATACGCCGTGCCAGGCGCGGTGCTGCGGCCGCGTCCGGCTATCGAGCACGCACACATACATAAGATAGGGGAAGGCGCGCTTTGAGGCTTCGATACGTTGCCAGTTGCCGTGTGCGTAGGCTGACTGAAGGTTGACCTCATAGATGGTTCGTAACCGCCGCGACGATCCGAGCTGGGCCAGCTTGGTTTCGCCGGTCAGTGGATCGGTGACCTCTTGTCTGCCCCACCAGCCTTTGGCCTGAAGGATGGGGCTAAGTTCCTTTTTGAACTGCTCAAGGGTCTTGCCCTGGGTCATAGCGTCATCGAGCGCGCGGCGAATATCCGTCAGGATATCGACCTGCATGGCCTTGGCCACAGTAAAGCCCTGGGCGTGTTCCTGCTGCCAGACATCGCGGTAATCAAAGCCTGTCCGCATCCCCTTCGACCGGAAGAAGGCGATAGCGTCTTTCGGCTGAAGGGAAAGCGGTGACACCGGCATAGACAGGCCTACTTCTCGGCCATGACGGCGCGCACAAGGTTACGATAGGTGACGTTACCGAGCGACTGGTTGGGCAGGAAGGCAAGGAAGGACACCAGACCACCAAATCGGATATCGGGACCACCGGCCGTGCCACCCAAACCGCCGATCACCATCTTGTCACATCCGGTCGCTCCGCTGATGTCGTTGGGGTAAGGCGTCGTTGCATTGGCGATAGAGACGCCGTCAATGTAGGCGGACATGGAATGCGTGCCAAAGTCCCAGGCCAGCACATAGTCGTGCCAGTTGCCGTCACGCAGATCGGTGTTGTTGCGATAGAGGGTGTAGTCCCGACGGTTGTAGGCGATGAGGTGACCGTTGGCCTGGTCGATCTCGACCGAGAAGCCGTCGGTGCCCAAGGTCTTACTGCCAAGCACCGCGCCGCCTGGAATCCCCGTTGGATAAGCTGCAAAGGCTACGCCATTGACCGTCCCGCCCGGCGCCGGCACACGCGCCTTGAAAGCCACTGACCAGCCGTTGGTCGGCAACAGGATCGGCGTGTCATTCACTTCCTGGCTGCTCTGGATTTGGGATGCAAAGGTCAGGGCACCATTGTTGATATTGCTCAGAGCATTCGCACCGGACCCACCGGCTCCAAACAACCAGCATGGCTTCCCCGTCACTTCGTCTGCTGGAATATAGATCGGGTGATGCTGACGCACCGGATCCGGCGTCAGGAGGCGCGCAGGCACGGCGGCGCTATCAAAGCCCGTACGCTCATAGGCCTTGAAGCCTGCCGGGTCATCACCTGGGCCGGAATTGGCATAGTTGGCGGCGACAGAGGCATCGAACCATAAGCCCCGGCCACCCGTTGCGGGTGCGGTAAAAAGGGCGGTATAGGCGGCGCGCTCCGCCGCCGAGGGCAGATACACGCCGCCATTTGGATCGGCGGACAGGCCGGACGTAGTGAGGATTCGGGTGGACATAATGGACTTCCCTTTAATTGAACAGGTCGATGGCCAGCCTGGCGGCCATGGTCAGTTCCCGGACACCCGGGTGGTTTTGCTCCGTCGCCTGGCTGAGCTCATCCTTGGCTAACCACTGAGAGAGTTTGTTGTCGGACCACATGTGCGCGGTCTGCACGCAGGCGCAGTCTAGATCGACGGCAGCCCGTTCGATCTCGCCACACGTGAAGGCCCATTCGGCATGGAGATCCTGATAGACGGGATCTGGGCGCACCGGCGTACAGAAGATCGGGACCGTTTTGGCAGCGGAGCTTTTGAAGGCCGTCCCGATCGCCATCAGATTGTCGTAGGTATAGAGCTGGCCCAGCTCATTCATGCCGGTCGCGATGTTCACGACGTCAAGGTTGTCGGCGAGGATGGCATTGAGGCGGTCGGGGTAGCGCATATTCATTGCACCGCCGCCCTCGATGCTATTCTGACTGTTGGTGCCGCCAATCCCCCAGTTCCGATAATGCACGGTGACGCCGTAGTTTTCCTTGATCCATTCGACCAGGCCCCAGTGCTGGCCCTGCTTGACGTGGGTGTGACCATAGACATCCTGATAGTGACCGCCGGTCAGGGTGAGATAGCCTGCGGCTGTCAAGGCCGCCACGTCCTCCGGATGAAGATCGTCATAGTAGAAGACAGGAATATCTGACCGTGCCGTCGTGTCATAATCGGCGAAGTAGCCGTCGGTGTCGCGATGCACATTGGGGTTCAGGTTGATGTTGTCGACTGTGCCGCCAGTGAAGATGGCATAACCGCCGCCCATAGCTGTGATCGAATCGCCATAGGCGCCCCAGCGGACCGTGTCGCCAAACTTGAGCTTCGTGCGCTTCAGGCGGCTAAGACAGCGGCGGGAACGTTCAATCTGGCCGTAATAGGCTTGCGGTTCAGCCGCGCGGGCAGCACCTTGATAGGCATGAACGGCCTGGATATCGGCATAGGTGCGCGTGCGATAGATCCGGAAGAGCTTGCGCAAAGGCGAAGCGACGGCTGGTTCCTTCGCGATGCGCGGCGCCTCGGTGCCCTGGATCAACGAGATCTGACCGGCCTGGTCGCAGACGACGAAGTCAACCCGGACCTTGTAGGCGTTATACTGGATATGACAGGCATAGTCGCCAGTGTTGATCAGACCCTTGACCTTGCCGGTCGTTCGCTCAACCTGATAGTGCGTGCCTTCCACCAGGAGCGCATTGTCTGAGGACCGATAGACATTCATCGGACCATTGATCGTGGCATAGGCGAGGAAGCGATAGGTGTTGTAGCCGAGATTGAAGGCTTCGCTGGCAATGGCAGCGGCGCCCGTCACGGGCGATACGACCGATCCGGACGACAAAAGCGTGGTGCCGTTTAGATTGAGGATGCGCACGCGTGGCAAGGACAGGACCGGGCCAGGCTGGCGCATTGGCAGATTGTCCCAGGACTCGGTGCGTGAGACGATGCCAGCCGGTGTCACCTGGAGGACATCACGTTCGGTCGCCATCACGGCTGACATACCCTCCACGAAGCGCCCGCTTCGATCGAACACGGCCGATGCCATGGGAAGCCCTGAAGCAGACGCCACGGGACCGACGGCCGGGCCGGGCACGCCCAGGGCCGCATCTTCCGCGCGCTGGTCGCTAAATGCCAGAGTGCCCAGCGGCGTCATGACACGCTGATTATGCTGCGCGTCATAGGATGACAGGAGATGCCCGTTGATATCGACCACTACATTGGATGGCGGCATTGGATCGCCGGGTAGAATGCCGACTGCCGGGCCAAGATTGCCCAGGCTGTAGATGCTGATAATGGCGGCAGAAGCTGCAGCCTCTGCCGCTGCTTCGGTAGAACTGACGGCCGCCGCCTCGACGATCGCCGTGATATCCGCATTAGCCTCGGTCAGGAAGGCGGAGGCAGGATAGCGCCCGATCGGCGAGCCCTCCCGCACAACGACGATGTAATCGTCATCCTCGAGCACATTTAACAGGCCCAGTTGCATGCCTGTCTTGGTGGTCAGGTCACTCAGTTTTACCATGGTCTTAAGCCTCGATCATCAGGGTGTCGGGTGAATCGGCCGCTTCCAGGGCCGTATGGGTATCAACCAGAACCAGGCCGGCCATTTCCCAGCTCTCTCCGCCGTAACGGACCGGCGCAGTGGCCGTCATGTTGCTGCGGGTAAGGAACTGCGGGAAAAAGGCGATGCGGCGCTGATGGCCCACCATGTTGAGGCAGGCTTTGATCGTGGCGGCCGGATCGAAGCTGTAGATAGCGCGCATCTCCCTGACGCCATCAGGACGGATGTAGTCGTGCAGAACCGTGCCGTAGGTGGGCGCACCCGGCAGGACCGCCAGGCCGATCAGATCTGCGCGTAAACTCGTCTCCCGCCCTTCGATCAGCAGGCCAAGTGGTTCGCCATCGATATTGAAATCAAGGCGGGGTTCATCGACCGCCGCTTCACGGATACGGCCGTTGGCGCCGATAAAGGGGGCTTTGCGCGCGCGCTGAAAAATAAACAGATCCTGGAATGTCCCGGTGTTACTGGCCATTGCCGCCTCCGAGGTCATAGCCCGCCTCCCCCGCCGCGCAGCAAAGCGCGTACGGGCCAGAAGCGCCGTTAGTTCGGTATCCGGCAGGGTATCAAGCGCCAGCAGAAGCTTCGCCTTGGCGTCTTCAAACGACGACGAAGCCGCCAGCGCCGCCTCAAGACCGTCGATCAAAGGCGCCATGACCGGCGTCCATTCATCCGCCATTTCCTGGACGGCGATATCCACGGCGTCGGATTGAGG